>NZ_CAACUY010000072.1 GCF_900659615.1 Actinomadura fibrosa
GTGGCGGCCAGCGTCTCACCGGCGTCCTCGCCGCCGGGCTCGTCGCGCGCGGCGGGCACCGCCGTGTGCCGCACCACCGGAGGCGGGGGCGGCCTCCCCGGCGGGCGGGCCGTCGCGCCGGAGAAGTAGGCGGCGAAGCAGCGGTCGTAGCGGGGAAGGTCGCCGGGATCGGCGCAGAGCGTCAGCCGTCCCGCCCAGTACACGTCGGCCGGATCCAGGACGTCGAGGTGGTCGAGCGCCGCCAGCATCGCCTGGACGCGCTCGGGGTCGGCCGGGCCGCCCGCCGCGCGGAGCGTCCGCGCGAACCCGGTCATCGTCTCGACGACGTCCCGCCGCACGCCCGGCTCACCCCCCGTTGAGGAGGGCGTCGAGGCCGCCGCCGAGCACGCGCTGCTGGTCCTCCCGGTACTTCAGGACGGCGCCGAGCGTCACCGCGGCCGCGCCCGGGTCGAGCTCGCGGACGCCGAGGGCGACGAGGGCCTCGGTCCAGTCCAGGGTCTCGGCGACGCCGGGCGGCTTGAGCAGGCCGGCGCCGCGCAGCCGCTCGGCCGCGCGCGCCACCTGGCCGGCGAGCCGGTCGGCCGCGCCGGGCAGCCGCCGCCGGATGATGGCGACCTCCCGGTCGAACGACGGGTGCTCCAGCCAGTGGTACAGGCAGCGCCGCTTGAGCGCGTCGTGCACCTCGCGGGTCCGGTTGGACGTCACGACCACGACCGGCGGGCGCTCGGCGCGGATCGTGCCGAGCTCGGGCACGGTGATCGTGAAGTCGCTCAGCACCTCCAGCAGGAACGCCTCGAACTCGTCGTCGGCGCGGTCGAGCTCGTCCACCAGCAGGACGCTCGGCGCGGTCTCCAGCGCCCGCAGCAGCGGCCGCGCCAGCAGGAAGCGCCGGTCGTACAGCTCGCCCTCCAGCGCGGCGACGTCCCGGGCGCCGGCGGCCTCGGCGGCCCGCAGGTGCAGGAGCTGGCGCGGGAAGTCCCAGTCGTACAGGGCCTGCGAGGCGTCCAGGCCCTCGTAGCACTGGAGCCGGATCAGCGGCGCGCCGAGGACCCGCGCGAGCGTCTTCGCCAGCTCCGTCTTGCCGACGCCGGCCTCGCCCTCCAGGAAGAGGGGACGGCCCATGCGCAGCGCGAGGAAGCACGCCGTCGCCAGCCCGTCGTCGCAGAGGTAGGCGTGCCGGTCGAGCAGCCGCGCCAGCTCCGCGGGCGAGGCGATCCCGTCCGCCGTCGCCGGAGCCGTCTCGTCCATTGCCCCAGGCTACTCAGCCGGAACGGGATCGCCTATGCCCGGATGGCCCCTCCTTTTCGCCCGTTCCATCCCACCCCGCACCGCCTATTCACCGGTAAGTGGGTAGGGAATGTTGACTTTTGTGCCGTCACTCAGGAGCATCGGTCACATGCGATCCGGTGACGGGTACGACGCTGACCTGACCGAAGACCTGACCGACGAGGCGACCTACGAGCGCGTCCGGGCGGAGCAGTACGCCGCCCGGCGGATGACCCGGCGCGGCGTGCTGCGCATGTCGGCGGGCGCGGGCCTCGGCGCCGCCGCTTTCGGCGCCGCGGGAACGACCCTCGCCCCGGCCCCGGCCCGCGCGGGATCAGCGCCCGCGTCCGCTCGCGCGTTCGCGGCCGCGGCCGCGGCGAGCGGCATCGTCAAGCCGCTGCCGCCCGAGCTGTTCATCCCGCAGGGCACCAACGCCGAGATGCGCTGGGAGGCGATGCGCGGGCAGGGGTACCTCACCCCGGTCGACCGGTTCTTCGTCCGCAACCACGTCTCCACCCCGCTGATCGACGCCGGGACCTGGCGGCTGAAGCTGTGGGGCACCGGCCTGCACGGCTCCCCCACCGAGGACCGTCCCGTGGAGTTCTCCTACGAGGACCTCCTCGGCCTCCGCGCCGAGACGCTCACCGCGTCCGTCGAATGCACCGGCAACGGCCGCAGCTTCTTCACGTCCCAGCAGGGGCAGACGGTGTCCGGGACGGCCTGGAAGCTCGGCGCGGTCGGCGTCGCGCGCTGGCGCGGCGTGCGGCTGTCGACCGTCCTGGAGCGCGCCGGTCTCACCCGGAAGGCCGTGGACATCCTCCCCCGCGGGCTCGATCCTGACTACGTGGACAAGGGCGAGAACCTCGGCCGCGTACGCCGTCCCCTCCCCGTCGCGAAGGCGCTGAAGGACGTCCTCCTCGCCTACGAGATGAACGGGAGGCCGCTCCCGCCCGACCACGGCGCCCCCGTCCGACTGGTCGTCCCGTCCTGGGTCGGCATCGCGTCCGTCAAATGGGTCGGCGACATCCAGGTCGCGGACGAGCCGCTCTTCTCGCCCTGGAACACCCGCTACTACCGGCTCTTCGGCCCCGGCTACCCGCCGGAGGGCAGCGCGCCGCTGACCCGGATGAACGTCAAGTCCGCGTTCGAGCTGCCCTGGGACGGGACGCTCCCCGCCGGCAGGCACGTCCTGCACGGGCGCTCCTGGTCCGGGAACGGCCGCGTCCGGCACACCGACATCAGCGTGGACGGCGGCCGGACCTGGCACCGCGCCCGCCCCCGCGACCTCCACGCCCCCGCGCGCGGCTGGACCCGCTGGGAGTACCCCTGGCGGCCGGGCGGCACCGGCCGCCACGAACTGCTCGCGCGCGCCACCGACGAGACGGGGGCCACCCAGCCGGCCACCTGGCCCGAGAACACGCTCGGCTACCTGTTCGGCGCCGTCGTCCGCCACCCGATCACCATCGCCTGAGAGGAACCCCATGGCACTGTGGAAGCCCGACCCGACGTTCTACGCCTCCCCCAGGGACGCCGTCTCGGCCCCGCCCGAGGGGCTGGCCTACGTCGCCGCGTTCGACCGCGCCGCGGAGAAGCCCGACGCGATCGCGGTCCTCGACGTGGACCCGGGTTCGGCGACCTACGGTGACGTCGTCGGCTGGACCGACCTGCCCAACCTCGGCGACGAGCTGCACCACTTCGGCTGGAACGCGTGCAGCAGCGCCCTGTGCCCCTACGCCCCGCACCCCCACGTCGAGCGCCGCTACCTGATCGTCCCGGGACTCCGCTCCTCGCGGATCTACGTCATCGACACCAAGGACGACCCCACGTCCCCGAAGATCGTCAAGACGCTGGAGCCGGACGAGCTCGCCAAGCGCGCCGGCTACTCGCGCCCCCACACCGTCCACTGCGGCCCCGAGGGCCTGTACGTCACCGCCCTCGGCGGCGCGGACGGCGAGGACGGCCCCGGCGGCATCGCCCTGCTCGACCACACCTCCTTCGAGGTCCTCGGACGCTGGGAGGTCGACCGCGGCCCGCAGTACTTCGCCTACGACGCCTGGTGGCACATCGCGCACGACGTCCTCGTCACCTCCGAGTGGGGCACCCCGTCCATGATCGAGGACGGTGTCGTCGGCGAGCTGCTCCTCGGCCGCAAGTACGGGCACGCCCTCCACTTCTGGGATCTGCGCAAGCGCCGCCACGTCCAGACCGTCGACCTCGGCGACGAGCACCAGATGGCCCTCGAACTGCGGCCCGCCCACGACCCCACCAAGCAGTACGGGTTCGTCGGCGTCGTCGTCAGCGTCGAGGACCTGTCCGCCTCCGTCTGGCTCTGGCACCGCGACGGCGACTCCTGGGCCGCCACCAAGGTCATCTCCATCCCCGCCGAACCCGCCGCCGCCGACGACCTCCCGCCCGTCATCGCCCCGTTCGGCGCCGTCCCGCCCCTGGTCACCGACATCGACCTGTCCGTCGACGACCAGTGGCTGTACGTCTCCTGCTGGGGCACCGGCGAGTTGAAGCGCTACGACGTCAGCGACCCGTTCCACCCCGTCGAGGCGGGCTCCGTCCGCATCGGCGGCATCGTGGACCGCACCCCGCACCCGGCCCAACCGGACCTGCCCCTCGCCGGCGGCCCGCAGATGGTCGAGGTCAGCCGCGACGGCAAGCGCGTCTACGTCACCAACTCCCTCTACGGCGCGTGGGACGACCAGTTCTACCCCGACGGCGTCGGCGCCTGGATGGCCAAGCTCGACTCCACCGCGGACGGCTTCACGTTCGACGAGCGGTTCTTCCCGCACGGCGACGCCTTCCGCGGCCTCCGCCCGCACCAGACCCGCCTCCAGGGCGGCGACGCCTCGTCCGACTCCTACTGCTACCCGTGAACGACGGCTCGCTCGCGGCCCTGGTCGCGCTCGGCGCGTTCCACGGCCTCAACCCCGCCATGGGCTGGCTGTTCGCCGTGGCCCGCGGCCTCCAGGAGCGCAGCAGGGCCCTCGTCCTGCAGTCGCTCCCGGCGATCGCCGCGGGCCACGCCGCCTCCGTCGGCGCCGTCGCCGTCCTCGTCGCGCTCACCCGCTCCGTCGTCGCGACCCAGGCGGTCGCGATCGGCGGCGGCGCCCTCCTGGTCGGCTTCGGCCTGTGGCGCCTGCTCTCCCAGCGCCACTTCCGCTGGGTCGGCATGCGAATCTCGCTGTGGCAGCTCGCCGGCTGGTCGTTCCTGATGTCGTCGGCGCACGGCGCGGGACTGATGCTCCTGCCCGTCCTGACCTCGTCCGGAACGGCCCCGGCGGGCCACGACCACGGCCTGACGGCCTCCGGGAACGCCCTGTCCACCGGGATCTTCGTCACCGCCGTCCACACCCTGGCGATGTTCGCGGTGGCCGGCGCGATCGCCGTGGCCGTCTACGAACTCGTGGGCCTGGCCGTCCTCCGCCGCGCCTGGTTCAACCTGGACCGCCTCTGGGCCGCCGCCCTGATCACCGCAGGCACCCTGACGCTCGTCCTGTCCTTCTAGTCGCGGCGGTCGACGGCCGTGAGATCGATCTCGATGTCGAACGGCACCGTCACCTTGAGCAGGTCGCGATGGATTCCCGTGACCGAGTACTCCCGGGTGGCCGGAACGAGCCGGTGGGTGTACACGACCGTCCGCCTTTCGTCACGCTCGACCCGCCAAAGGTGCGGGATGCCGGCGGCCGCGTACTTGAGCGGTTTGGTCTGCCGGTCGCGCGCCTCGGTGTCCGATGAGGCCACCTCGACGACGAGCGCGACGTCATCGGCGAAGAAGTGGTCGGACGGCTCGGGCCGCTCGTACGCCTCGGCCGTCACCACACTGACGTCCGGCTCCGGCGCCTGCCGCTCGCCCAGCCTGACGATCATCTGCCGCATCGCCCGCAACCCTTCGGGCGCCTGGCGGTCCAGCTCGTTCTCCAGATAGCCGATCGTCCGCGAATGCCACTTGGTCTGCGGACTCGCGAAGATGAGGCTTCCGTCGATCATCTGGGTGTGCCCGGGCAGGCCGCGCATGCGCAGGAGATCGTCGGCGGTGAATCCCTGCGGCGGAGGGATCAGCCAGCGAGGCAGCGGCGGACCCACAGGCGTACAGTCCGTCATCGAATCACCACACTCTGCGTTCATGCGCCCACTCTGGCATACGGACGCGACGCACGTGAGAGTTTCCGGTCGGCCGCGCCGCGCCGGATCGTCCCGCGGGTCGGGAAGGTTCGAGCAAAGATCCGGAAAGGCCCGGGGTGGCGGGCGGCCGTCCGATCACATTCCTAGGTGGACGGGACGGACGAGCGGGGGCGGGAGCATGACCGAACGGGCGGACGGCGAGATCCGGGTCATAGATCCACAGAGGGCCTACACCTGGGAGGGCTGGGGGACGTGCCTGTCGTGGTGGGCCAATACCGAGCTGGGCACGCGGGACGACCTGGCCGCCGTCCTGTTCGGCCTGGACCCGGTCAAGGTCAGGACCACCAAGCGGCAGGTCGAGCTCCCCGGGCTGGGCCTGAACATCGTGCGCTACAACCTGGGCGCCTGCACGTGGACGGAGAGGACGCGCGGCCGCAGACGGATGGTCGAGTCGCCCGCCATCGTCCGCCGCAAGCAGATCGGGGAGTTCTGGGACGGCGAGCACTGGGACTGGTGCGCCGACGCCAACCAGTGGGCCATGCTGACGAAGGCCCGCGACAACGGCGCCGACACCTTCGAGATGTTCTCGGTGTCGCCGCCGTGGTGGATGACCGCGAACGGCAATCCCTCCGGCGCCGAGCGAGGCCAGGATGACAATCTGCTGCGCTCGAACCAGGAGGCGTTCGCGCACCTCATCGCCATGGTCACCAGGCACGCCCGCGACGAGTGGGGCATCCGGTTCCAGTCCGTCGAGCCGTTCAACGAGCCGTCGCTGAACGCCTGGCACGCGGGCCAGAACCAGGAGGGCTGCCACTTCACCGTCGAGGCGCAGGAGGCGGTCATCGCTTGCCTGCGCCGCGAGCTGGACGGCCACGGGCTGCGGGACGTGCTGATCGCCGCGTCCGACGAGTGCTACTACTCGCAGGCCGTGAACACCTGGCGGAGCTTCCCCGAGCCGATCAGGGCGATGATCGGTCGCGTCAACGTGCACGGGTACGACCGCGACAGGGATCCGAAGAACCGCATCGCACTCCGCGAAACGGTAGGCGACGCCATGCCGGTGTGGCAGGCGGAGTATTCCGAGGGAGAACCCGACGGCCTGACGATGGCGTTGAGCATCGGGCGGGACGTCCGCTATCTCCGTCCTCGCGGATGGGTCTGCTGGCAGCCCGTGGAGTCACTCGACTGGGGACTGCTGGACGGCGGTTACGACGACCAGACCGTGAATCCGGACGGCCATGCCAAGGGCACCCTGGAAGGCGAGGTCACCGGCGTCAACACCAAGTACTACGTCCTCGCCCACTACACCCGGCACATCAGGCCGATGGCCCAGATCCTCGACTCCGGCCACGCCGACACAGTCGCCGCCCTCGACCCCACCGCCCGCTGCCTGACCCTGGTCACGGCGAACGACGGCGGCCCTCGCACCGTCACCTACGACCTGGGACGGCTGATCAGGACCGGCGGCACCGTCCGAACATGGGTGACCGACACGTCCGACTCATGGACCGCGCGCCACTACACCCGCGAACCCGACACCTTTACATCAGACCGGACGCTCACAGTGCACCAGACCGCACGAACGATAACGACCCTAGAAATCGACCTCTGAACCCGGCAGAGGACGATCGCCGCACCTGCCTCAGACGCGGACCCACTCGACCGGGGAGGGCCGGCCGTCGCTCGCCTCCTTGCACAGGGCGGGGATGTGGGAGACGTCGCTGGACACCACTTTCGCCGGCCCGGTCGCGCTCGCCGCGGTGGCCACCACGACGGCGTCGACCACGCACTCGTGACCGGAAAGCCCCGTCGAATCGAGGAGCCCGGCGGCGATGTCCGCAATGTCCTCGCTGACAGGGACCACGGTCAGCCGGGAACGCAGCCACGCCAGACGCTCCCCGGCCTTGCCGTGGCGGCGCTGCTCGACGACCGTGACGGCGCTGATCGCCGGCATGAACTCCTGTTGCCTGGCGACTTCCAGCCTCGCCATCATGGCCCGGTCGTGGTCTGCCAGGAGCGACAGACCCTGCGCGTCCAGCACGAAGGCCGGGCCGGCCAGCGCGCCGCCGCGGTCTACTCGCCGCGCCACGCCGCCTGGGCCTCCGCCAGCTCTTCCTCGGTGAGGTCCCCGTGCTGGGCGACATGGTCGTCAACGATCTCCTGAGCCTTCAGGAGAGCGAGGTGGCGTTCGGCCGCGGCGTCCAGGAACTGCGAGAACCCCCGCGCTCCGGTGCGGGCCTCGATCTCCTCGACCACGTTCTCACGCAGGGTCACGGACTTCTTCACCGTCTTGATCCGGCTGGAGGACGCACCGGCCGCGCCGCTGCCAGTCCGCGGAGTACGGGTAGACGCCGACTTCTTCGCATGCGTCGCACCCTGACGGCGACGTCGTTTCCTCGCAGGAGCGTCGGCTCCAGTGTCCCCAGCGTCAGCCATACTCGAAGAGTACTACCAAAAGTAGGATAGACGAGAGGGTTCAGCGGGGGTTGGGGGCTTCGCCTTTGGTCTGGACCAGGGTGCGGAGTTCGGCCAGCTGGCGGGCGGCGAGGGCCTTCTCGGCGCCGTTGATGCCCATGGCGCCGATGGACGTGCCGTCCGCGAGGTCGAGGGTGGGCCAGGGCTCGCCGATGGACATCGTGACGTCGACGACCTCGGGCCATTCGAGGCGGCGGGTGCGGAAGGCGTTGACGACCGTGAGGCCCGTGTCGTCGGCGGCGACGCGGCAGCGGGCGAGCATGTGCAGGATCCAGGCGACGAGCAGGCCGAACGCGATCATGAGGACGCGGTCGAGCGTCTTGAACTGGGGCGCCACGACCACGGCGAGCACGATCATGCCGAGCATGATGATGCCCGCCGTGGCGTAGGCGACGACGCGCGTGGTGCGGGGACGCCACACGGTCGGCAGGGCCGGGACGTCAGTCAACGATCTTGGAGATCGGGATTTCGAGGATGTCGTGGGCGCCGGCGGCCTTCAGCGCGGGGATCAGGGTGTTGACCCCGCGCTTGGCGACGACGGACTCGACGGCGTTCGACTCTCCGCCCGCCAGCGACGTCACGGTCGGCGACGACAGCGACGGCATGATCTCGAGGACGGCCTGGAGGTCGGCCTGGGCGACGTTCAGCTTCAGCAGGACGTTGCCGCGGGCCCGGATGGCGCCCTGGAGGAGCAGGGAGATGTCCTCCATGGCGGCGCGCTTCTCGGCGTCCTCGTACGCCTCGCGGTTGGCGACCAGCTCGGTGTAGCTGGTCAGGAGGGTGTCGAGGATGCGGAGGCCGTTCTTGCGGAGCGACGAGCCGGTCTCGGTGAGGTCGACGATCGCGTCCACGATGTCGGGCACCTTCGCCTCGGTCGCGCCGTAGGACGGGACGACCTTGGCCTTGACGCCGTGCTTCTCCAGGAAGCGCTTGGTCATCGCGGGGAACTCGGTCGAGATCCGGACGCCCTCGGGCAGGTCGGACACGGTCTGCCAGGGCGCGTCGTCCGGCACCGCCATGATCACCCGAACGGGGTTGGACGTGGCCTTGGAGTACTGGAGCTCGCCGAGGCTGACCACGTCGGAGTCGGTCTCGGTGATCCAGTCGCGGCCGGTGATGCCGAGGTCGAACAGGCCCTGTTCGAGGTAGGTCGGGATCTCCTGCGGGCGCAGGACCCGGACCCGGTCGATGCGGGGGTCGTCGATGGAGGCGCGGTAGTCGCGGTCCGAGGTGCGCCGGACGGTGAGGTCGGCGGCGTCGAACAGCTGCATGGTCGCCTTCTCCAGCGACCCCTTGGGCAGGACGAGTGACAGCACGGATGAGCCTTTCAGTGGGATGCGTTTCGGGATACCGGGACGGACGGGCACAGATGTGCGGGTGAACCAGGGGTCGCGGACCCCTCTCCCCCGCTACAGATGCCCGCCGACGTGCCCGGCGTGACCGTGATGCCGCGGACCTCGCAGGGTCGGTGCCGTGTCGAGTGCGGCCACAGTCGCCTCCCATCCGTGGTGGTCGTGCCGGTGTGCTTGCCGGAATGCGCGGACCGCGTCCGGCGCCGCCTCATCCTACGCGGTCCGCGCGGCGGGTTCGTGCCGCCCCACCGTCAGCGGTGGAAGCCGCTGCGGTGCCCGGACGGGGACGGGGCGCGGAGCCTGCGCAGCGTGAGGGCGGTGTCGAGGGCGGCGACGGTCGCCTCCCAGCCCTTGTCCTCGTGGCCGCCGGGCACCCCGCTGCGGTCGATCGCCTGGTCCAGGTCGTCGCAGGTCAGGACGCCGTTGCCGACGGGGGTGGCCTCGTCGAGGGCGACGCGCGTCACACCGGCGGTGACGGAGTCGCAGACGTAGTCGAAGTGCGCGGTCGCGCCGCGGATGACGGCGCCGAGGCACACGACGGCGTCGAGGTCGCGGGCGAGCTGCTGGGCCACCACGGGCAGCTCCAGCGCGCCGGCGACCCGGGCGACGACGGGCTCGTCCACCCCGCACGCCTTCGCGGCGGCGAGAGCGCGCTCCAGCAGGCGGTCGGTGATCTGCGCGTGCCAGCGGGTGCAGACGATGCCGAGCGTCAGCCCGGCGGCGTCCACGGTGCCGGGTTCGGGACGTCCTTCTCCGCTCATGCGAGCCCCTCGATGCGGTGTCCGAGACGGTCGCGCTTGACCGTCAGGTAGCGGCGGTTGTGGTCGGTGACGACGACGGGCATGGCCTCGCGGCCCAGCACGTCCAGGCCGAAGCCCTCCAGGCCCTTGAGCTTCGCCGGGTTGTTGGTGAGCACCCGGACGGACTCCACGCCGAGTTCCCGCAGCATGTGCGCGGCGTTCGAGTACTCGCGGGCGTCGGCGGGCAGCCCCAGCTCCAGGTTCGCGTCCACGGTGTCGGACCCGTTGTCCTGGAGCGCGTAGGCGCGCAGCTTGGCGAGCAGGCCGATGCCGCGCCCCTCGTGGCCGCGCAGGTAGAGGATCACGCCGCGGCCCTCGGCGGCGATGCGCTCCATCGCGGCGTCGAGCTGGGTGCCGCAGTCGCAGCGCTCGGAGTGCAGGACGTCGCCGGTCAGGCATTCGGAGTGCGCCCGGACGAGGATGTCGCGTCCGTCGCCGAGGTCCCCGAGGACGAGCGCGACGTGCTCGCCGCCGTCGATCGCGCTGGAGAACCCGACGGCGCGCCACATCCCGAACCGGTTCGGCAGCCGCGTCTCCACGACCCGGGTGACCATCGGCTCGGTGCGCCTGCGGTACTCGGCGAGCTGCTCGATCGAGATCAGCTTGAGGCCGTGCTCCTTGGCGAACACCTGGAGCTCGGGCAGCCGCGCCATGGTCCCGTCGTCGTTGACGACCTCGGCGAGGACGCCCGCCGGGGCGAGGCCCGCCATCCGGGCGAGATCGACGGCGGCCTCGGTGTGGCCGCGGCGGCGCAGCACGCCGCCCTCGTGGTAGCGCAGCGGGAAGATGTGGCCCGGCCGGACGAGGTCGCGGGGCTCCGACGCCGAGTCGCACAGCGTCCGGATCGTCTTGGCCCGGTCGGCGGCGGAGATCCCCGTCGTGACGCCGAGCCGCGCGTCCACGCTGATCGTGTAGGCGGTCCGCATCCGCTCGGAGTTCTGCGCCGTCATCAGCGGAATCTGGAGCCGGTCGAGGTCGGCTCCCTCCATCGGCACGCAGATCACGCCGCTCGTGTAGCGGATCGTGAAGGTCAGCAGCTCCGGCGTCGCCTTCGCCGCGGCGAAGATGATGTCGCCCTCGTTCTCGCGGTCCTCGTCGTCGACGACCACGACGGGACGTCCCGCCGCGATGTCGGCGACCGCCGCCTCGATGGAGTCGAAGATCCCGCTCTCGCCCATGCCCGTGGCCTCCAGCCCGCTCAGCCCGCTCACACCGACACCGCCTTGTTCCTCGGGGCCCGGACGTCCCGGGACTCCCTCAGCCAGTTCCGGAAACCGGCCATCACCATCACGAAGAAGATCCCGTAGACCGCGCCGGAGACGTACAGCCCCGAATGCAGGGCCAGCGGGACGCCGACCAGGTCCACCAGCACCCAGATGATCCAGAAGTCGACGAGGGCGCGGCTCTGGGCGAAGGTCGCGACCGCGCTGCCGACGAAGATGTACGCGTTCGCCCACGGCGACCAGGCCACCTTCAGCCAGTCGAGGTTGAGGAACAGCTCCGCGACCGCGGCGGTGCCGACCGCGAGCGCGGCGAGCAGCACGAGCCGCTCGCGCGGGGTGGCCTGCCGGACGACGAGCCCCCGCTCCGCGCGGCGCCCGCGGATCCACATCGCCCACCCGTACAGGGCGAGCACGCCGAACAGCACCTGCTTGAGCGCGTTGCCGGGGGCGTCCGCGTGCAGGGACGCGGCGAGCAGCAGCAGGGCGCCGGCGAGCTGCACCGGCCACGTCCACAGGGTCTTGCGCATGGCGAGCCAGACGACGGCGAGCGACAGCACGTTGCCGACCAGATCGGTCCACAGGACGTGCTCGCCGAACACCTCGAAGCCCGCGTTCAACCAGTTCATAGTTGGTCCACGGCGGTCGGCGCGGCACCGGCGCGGTCGCCGAGCATCCGCTCGACGTACTTCGCGACGACGTCCACTTCGAGGTTCACCGGGTCTCCGGGCTCCTTGTGGCCGAGCGTGGTGAGCGCCAGCGTGGTGGGGATGAGCGCGACGCTGAACCGGTCGGCGCCGGCCTCGACCACGGTGAGGCTGATGCCGTCCACCGTGATGGAGCCCTTGTCGACGAGGTAGCGGCTCAGATGCGGCGGCAGGGAGACCGTGACGACGTCCCAGCGGTCGCCGGGCTCCCGCGAGATGATCGTGCCGACACCGTCCACGTGCCCCTGGACGAGATGGCCGCCGAGCCGGTCCGACAGCCGGACGGGCCGCTCCAGGTTGACCCTGGAGCCGGGCGCGAGGGCGCCGAGGCTGGACTTGTCGAGGGTCTCCTTGATGACGTCGGCCGTGAAGGAGCCGTCCTTGACGTCCACGACGGTGAGACAGACGCCGTTGACGGCGATCGACGCGCCGTGCACGGCGTCCCCGGTCACGAGCGGGCCGCGAATGGTGAGCTTGGCCGAGTCCCCGTCGGGCTCGACCGCCTCGATCTCGCCGAGCTCCTCGACGATGCCGGTGAACATCTTCCCCGGGCCTCCTAGTTCCGCTGTACGGAAAGGCTCCGGGGGACGTACCTGTACGACCACTACACCCCTCGGGTAGGGGTGTATGCGCGCTGCCTCCCATCCGGACTTTCACCGTCGGTCCCGGAGTTCCACCGGGTCAACCGGCCGATGGCTTCGGCCGGGTCGCGGACTGTCACCGCCGGTTCGGAATTTCACCGACCCCGGAGCACGCGTTCAATGCTTGCCAACCAGTGTGCCACGCGAACCATTCCCGCCCCATGTGAGGAAGCCCACGGCCGGATGTGGCCAACCAAGCGCTCGCTTGGTGTACCCTTGTCGCCCCGTCACGCTCCGGCACCGCACTCGTGCCGGCTGATCACCTCGTCCGCCACATCATGCAGATCCGCGTACGGCCGGACCGCGTAGGCGTCCCTCGTCCCCGGCCGCACACGCCACCGGAACAGGCCCGGCGGCTCGGACCACACGGAGAGCCCGCGCAGCACCACCACGGAACGGTCGACGCCATGCCGGCAGCGCGTCCCGTCGAGTCCGCGGGCGATCAGCAGACGACTCAGTGCCACGGCCGCCTGCCACGGAAGCGGACCGGGACGCTGAAGCGGGACATGCGTCGGAGTGGCGATACAGAACCAGGTCGCCTTCCCTGTCACCGGCAGCAGTCCCAGCCGCGACCGCGCCCGATGCCATCCCCACTCCCGCGACACGGCATCGACGATCCCCATGCCCCGGCCTCCCTCCGCCCACGCGCCACCCCCTTTCGCCGAACGCGTCCATTCGGTCATCGGATCGAACACCTTGAACACGAACTGGCTCTCCGGCGTGACCCGGTGGTAGACCCACAGCTCCAGCACGTCCCGTCCGGGAGACGAACGCGCGCTACCGACCCCGTGCCGCAGCCCGTTCGTCACCAGTTCCGACACCGCGAGCATCACGTCGTCCATCTGCTCGCCCGGCAGCCGCACCGCCGTCAACGCCACGCGCAGGTACGCCCGCGCCAGGCCCGCGCACGTCTCGTCCGCAGGCAACGGCCATGCCGAACACCCACCGAGCACCAGGTCAGGGAGATGGCCACGAACCATGGGGAGCTCCTCCCGCAAGGGGGCTATGAGAAGCAGCGTGATCGTTTCCGCAATCGCCTGCACACGCCGCGTTACGGAGTAGATACTGCTCGTTACGAGTCGGAACCTCAAGGGGTTCAAAATGGATTCTCGAAAGAGCAGCATTCGATCTTGCGGAGGGCTCGGACAAGTGTCGGCAATCCAGGCAAGCGACTACAGTCCGACAATCAAAAAGCGCGCCCTCAGCCGGAAGCTGGTGGAGCTGCGAGAGCAGTGCGGCATGACGACCAGCCAGGTCTGCAAGCGACTCCAGTGGAGCCCATCCAAGCTCAACTACATCGAAAAGGCGAAGTGGGTCGAACCGAAAAGCGACTCGGTGACGGACCTCTGCGAGCTTTACGGCGTCAGCGCGGCGGACACCGAAGCGCTCATCAAGCTCACCCGCGAAGCTCGCCAGCGCGGCTGGTGGCGCAAGTACAACGACGTCTTCCGGGACGACTTCGTCGGCCTCGAAGCAGGCGCCTCCGAGATCCTGACGTTCGAGACCACGCTCATCCCCGGACTCTTGCAGGCACCTGGCTACATCGCGACGGTCACTCGCATCGCAGGCATACAGGACGACTCCGAGGTCAAGCGCCACGTCGACGCCCGGCTTCAGCGTCAGGAGATCATCACAAGGAAGTCGGCGCCATGCCGCCTGCACGCCTTGATCGACGAGAACGCCCTGGCCCGGATCAAGGACCCCGCGATCCGGGCCGAACAGATCGGTCACCTCATCGACGCGTCGACCAGCCCGAACGTCAAGGTCCAGGTACTCCGGTTCACCAGCGGCCTCTACGCGGGCACGAGCGAACCCTTCGCGTACTTGAAGTTTTCGGACGTTCTCGAACGCGACATCGTGTATCTCGAAACCACGGTCGACGACCGCATGCTTGAGGAAGACGATGAACTGCAACGCTATAGGACGAGATTCGGGCAGCTCTGTGGCGCGGCTCAGGACGCAGCCGCAACTAGCGCTTACCTCGCAACGATGATTGAGTGACCGATATGGACCTTTCCAGAATGATCTGGCGGAAGAGCAGCAGATCGAGCGGAGGCGGACAGAACTGCGTCGAGGTCGCGAACGGGACGGGAGTCGTGCTCGTCCGGGACAGCAAGGATCCGGGCGGGCCTTTGCAGGTGATGTCGGCGGCGGGGTTCGGCGAGTTGGTCGGGCGGATCAAGAGGGGCGCGCTCGACCTGTAGGACGCGGCCCAGGTGGTCGTTCAATGTTCAACGATCTTGGGTGATGGGTAGATCGCGGACAGAAGTGGCGGATGACGAGATTCCCACCGGGAGGCAGTCATGGACGTCGTCGCTCTCATCGCCCGCATCGTCTTCACGACCATCTTCCTCGGGGCCGCGGTCGGCCACCTCAGCTCGGCCGACGCCATGGCGGGGTACGCGGCGAGCAAGAGGCTGCCGCAACCCAAGCTCGCCGTCCAGGTGTCCGGCGCCTACCTGCTGATCGCGTCGGCCATGCTGATCCTCGGCGTGTGGCCCGATCTCGCCGCGCTCGCGTTCATCCCGTTCCTGCTGATCACGGCGTTCGTGTTCCACGACTTCTGGACGCAGCAGGGCGAGGCGCGCCAGATGGAGATGATCCAGTTCAACAAGGACCTCTCGCTCGCCGGAGGCGCCCTGGCCCTCTTCGCCCTCTACGCCTCCGACCACCACCCGGGCCTCAACATCGTCGGCCCCCTCTTCACCTGACGCCGGGACCGCACGACCCCGCCGGTTCGCCTCACCACCGGTCCGTCCGCCAAGCCGGGCGGACCGGCCTTACCCGCCTCCCTAGTCCGGGCACCGGAAACACGGTGACGCGATGTAGATGCCGAGGCGCGGGCCCGGCTCGGCGGTGATCCCGACGATGCGCGCCCCGTAGCCCGCTCGGGGTGCCTCGATCATCAGTTCCGGCGACTCCTCCGTGCCGGCGGCCTCGCGAGGACGCCATCCTCGCGCCGCCAACCGCTCCCCCATCCGGACGACCAGCGAGCCGAGGGGCACGCCCTCAGGCACCTGCGCATAGCCGATGTACACCATCGTGTATGGGCTGTAGTCGACGAACCAGGGCTCCTCAGAAGAGGCGCCCTCGCCCGCCGAATCAGCAATGGTCTGGGTCACCTCGGCACCTTCGCACGGCTGCGGTCCGACCTCGCCGGGCGCCTTGTTCAGCGCCGCGATCCCCACCAAGCTCTCCGCGACCTCGGCGACGAGCTCAGCAACCCGCCCCGCCGCCACCCGCGGATGCTCCACTCGCAGCCCCGCCCCGTCCTCACGCATTGGGATGCCGGTAGCAGTCGGTCTGGAGTTCCACCTCTATGACGTTGCCGCCTTTTCCATCAGGCGTGTCCCACGCGTACAGGCGCACACCCTCTTTCTTGCCGCTCACACCCGTCACGACTCCGGACGAGTTCCGTCCCTCCCCGACCTTCCAGCCCGGCCGCCGTCCGAGATTCGCCACGAGATCGTCATAGACGGCCTTTATGTCGTCCCGACGCACCGGAATCGTCATCGACATGCCGAACTCGAACTGGCTGTAGTCGACCTTCCACGGGTCGTTCTGCTTCGGCTTCACGCTCTTCTTCTGCTGCCAGTCCTCATAGCACTCCCGGTCGAAGGTGCCGCTGTCCGACACCGGCGGCGCCTCGAGGGAGCCGGCCACTTCCCGGCGTAGCCGCTCGACCCTCTCGCCCACCTGCCTCGGATCCTTCTTCGGATAATGGCCGGTGACCGAGCACCCGGCGGCCGCCACCAGGACGCAGAAAACCAGAACACTCCTGGATATCAGAACAGTTTCTGCCACCATCTGTCCTTATGCTCTTGCGGGCCTCCCTGGCCATAGTCGATCGGATGCGTTCGCTGGTCACCGTCCGCATAGGTGCGGGCGACCACGCGGGCCTGCTCGTCGAGACTCATGCTTGCTCCGCCGAACGTATAGTCGTCCACGCGTCCCTGCTTTTCGTTCCAGTAATCGCTGTGGCCTTTGCCGTCGGTGATGAGGCGGTGGCCGCCGAATTCGCCGTCGCTGGGGACGGTCGGCCATTGGAGCCGGGGGCCGGGGAAAACCCCTCCGCCGTCGCCGCCCGTGGTCGACGGGCCGCCGTGGCCTGGACGTCCGGCGCTGGGAACGGGGTCGCCGGAGGCCTCCTGGGAGTAGACGTGTCCGGCGCCGATGCCGAGGTCGGACGCGTGCTCGACGCGCATTCCCGGGCTTCCCGCGACCACGATGTCGTCGACCCTCAGCCTGTCGCCGGGATGCCGGGCGGCCTCGCCGATCACGGTCGAGCCGTAGCTGTGCCCGACGGCGGTCATGCGCCCGTCCGGGTTGCCCGCGCCGGTCTGCGCCTCCCGGAGCCCGTCGACGAAACCGTTGAGCTTCGGGCCGCCCGCGTCGGCGTAGTTCCCGAAGGGCGCGTCCTTGACGACGTCGTCCGGGGCGTCGTAGCCCAGCCAGGCGATGCTGGACACGGGCCCCTTCGAGTAGATGCCCGTGGCCTCGTGGAGGTTGAAAGCGCGGTTCATGCTCGTGGAGAACTTGTCGAGGCTCTCCGTCGTGCCCGGGACGTAGACGGCGGTGTTCACCGCCGTATCGGGGTTGCCGAACGCGACGATCGCGCGGCCGTCGGAGCCCTGGCCGTCCCGGAGTTCGGCCTTCTCGGTGACCGTCGAGTCCAAGCCGAGGAGGTAAAGGTCCTGCCCCTTGGTCTCGTACGTCGTGATGGCGTTGTCGAGCTTGGTCAGGCGTTCGAGGTCGTGCCGCTCGGCGGCGCTGAGGTCGCCGCTCTTCGACTGCAACTCGGTGACCCTGGCGTCGAGGCGGATGCGGTTGGCCTCGTTCCGGTCCTCCGAGGGGAGGCCGTCCAGCCAGCCGATCTTCTCCGGGTAGGCGTCCATCATGAGGTGGCGCTGCTCTTCCGGGAGGTTCTTCCACCAGGCGGCGATCGCCTTCGGATCCTTGACGCCCTTGGGCGGGATGCCGTTCGGGTCGAAACCGGCCAGCCGGGTCGCGAGCCCGGCGTCCTGCTGTAGTCGCGCCAGCGGGTTCTTGGCGTCGAGCACCTGCGGGCCGTGCAGGGCGGCGGCGATCTCGGCGTCCGCCGCCGTGGCGTCCCTGACGGCGGCGGCCATCTCTGCCTGGATGTTCCGCGCCACCTGCTGGAGCTCCTGCCAGCTCGCGTATCGGGGCGGCAGCGCCTCGGGATAGTCGATGGAGCCGTCCGGGCCGACCTTGAGGTAGTTGCCCTCGGCGGTACTGATCGCGTTGGCGAGCCTGCGCTGGGCGGCCGTGATCTTCGCTTGCGCGCTGTTGAGGACGCTGGCGATGGCCGCTCCCTCGCCGGCGGACACGCGTATCCGGGTTCGCGCCGGCAGCAGGGTCCGCATGGCCGCCTCGGCGTCGCGCCCCTGCCATCGGGCTCCGCGGACGCCTTGGAGGAAGGCGCCCTGGTAGGTGTCCTCCGCCTGCTCCAGAAACTCCACGAGCTTGCGCCAGGAGCGCCAGGCCGCGTCCAGCTCACTCGGTTTCGCGTTCCGCAATTGGCTGAAGGACACCATGGTCAGTGTCCTCCCGCTCGAATCCGGGCGATCTTTTTCTGATTTTCGGCCTCGGCCCATTGCCGGTTGTCGGCGCTGCGCCTGACGGCGTCTCCGAGGAAGTCGATCTCGTCCGCCAGCCTGCGCAGGGCTTGCAGCCATTCCGACGAGACCCTCTTCATCGCGGCCGCCGTGGCCCACCCCTCACCGAGCGCGGTCGCCGCCTTCTCGGTTTCGGAGGGGAAGGCGCGAGTTCCGTTGCGGACGGCGACCTCCACCTGGGGAACGCTCTTCGCGGCGTTGCGCAGCGCAGCAGGATCCACCGCTGAAGTGCCCGAACCTCCGGCCGCCGGGTCCTGGTTAGCGCCGCCCGGGCCGGGAGGTGTCGGGCGCGGCGAGTCCCGGCCTCCCGGGCCGCGGGTCGTGTTGAGCAACCGGTGGATCGAGTTCTCGGTCACGCAGCCGCTCCCTTCCAGCACTCGATCAACAAGGATCGTGTCGAGTTGTCAGGAAGCAGTCAAGTGAAATACGAAACAGGTGGGAATGTCTCCTAGCTCCCCAACCGACCCGTGATCGCCGTGTCATGATCTGGCCATGGCATGGGGCATCGGCGCGATCCCGCGACCGGGCAGTCGGCCTTCAGCCAAGCCGGTGCTGTACCTGGACATCGATGGCGTCCTCAACCCGGAGGCGCCCAGCCGACCGGACGAGTTCGCCGAGCACCGCATCGGACGGCTGACGGTCCGGCTCTCGTCTCGGCACCGCGAATGGCTCGCCGAGCTGAGCGAACGCTACGAGTTGGTCTGGGCGAGCACGTGGGAGGAGCACGCCAACACCTACATCGCTCCGCTGCTTGGCCTGCCCGCACTCCCGTACGTGGCGATCACGGCCTACCGGTACCGGCCGGACGACCCGCCGCTTCCGGTCACCCAGCTCCCGCAGATGCGCAAGTGGACACCGATCCTCCGCCACGCCGACGGCCGTCGGTTCGCCTGGATCGACGACATCATTCCTCTCAGGGCCCGCCGTCAGGCGTTGCCGCATCGCGGCATTCTTCTTGTTCCCACGCGTCCCGCGGACGGGCTGGAGCGCCGTCATGTTGACAGGCTGCTGAACTGGCGCGCCGCCCGAGGCTGAACGGACTCAGAGGTCGGTGAGGTGGAGGGCTTCGGGGGTGGCTTTTGCGTGGGTCAGGTTGGGGATTATGTGGTGGGCTTCCGTTAGGGCGGAGGGGGCGTGGCTGGTGGTTACGGCTATCACTGTTGCGCCGGCGGCTCGGCCTGCTTTTATGCCGGCGGGGGCGTCTTCTATGACTACGCAGGTGGACGGGTCCACGCCCAGCTTCTCTGCGGCCAGGCGGTAGCCGTAGGGGTCTGGTTTGCCGCGTGGGACGTCCTCTGCGGTGACGACGACGGGCGGTATCGGGACGCCTGCTACGTCGGTGCGGACGGTGAACTGGGCGCGGTCCATCGAGGTGACCATCGCCCAAGGCAGGCCGTTCATGGACGTGAGGAGGTCCAGGGCGCCTGGGAGGGCGGTTATGCCTTCGGTGCCGGTTGCTTCCAGGGCGTCCAGGCGGGCTGTTGCGGCGCGGACCTGGTCGGGTGGGAGGAACTCGGCGACGCGGTCGCTCGTGGGGCGGCCGTGGGCGTCCGCCAGGAACTCGTCGGCGTCGATCCCGTATTCGAGGGCCCAGGCGCGGGCGGCGCGCTCGATCAGGGGGGTCGAGTCGACGAGGGTGCCGTCCACGTCGAACAGGACCGCGGCGCAGCGGAGGGTCACCATGCGGTGGCGGCCTCGGCGCGCTCCTTCAGCTTGCGGATGGCCTCCGCCGGGTCCTCCGCGCCGTAGACGGCGCTGCCCGCGACGAAGACGTCGGCGCCCGCCTCGGCGCAGCGCTCGATCGTCTCGGCGCTGACGCCGCCGTCCACCTGGAGCCAGACGGGCAGGTCGCGGGCCTTGATCAGCTCGCGGGCGCGGCGGATCTTCGGGAGGACGACGTCGAGGAACTTCTGGCCGCCGAAGCCCGGTTCGACCGTCATCAGGAGGAGCATGTCGATCTCGCCGAGGATGTCCTCGAAGCCGTCCACGGGCGTGGCCGGGTTGACGCCCAGGCCGGCGCGCGCGCCCGCGGCGCGGATGGCGCGCAGGGTGCGGATGGGCGCCTTGGCCGCCTCGGCGTGGATGGTGACGCTGCCCGCGCCCGCCTCCGCGTACTGCGGGGCCCAGCGGTCCGGGTCCTCGATCATGAGGTGGCAGTCGAGGGGCAGCGCGCTGTGCTTGAGCAGCGCCTCCACGACCGGCAGCCCCAGCGTGAGGTTGGGCACGAAGTGGTTGTCCATGACGTCGACGTGCACCCAGTCGGCGGAGTCGGCGATGATCGCGACGTCCTCCGCGAGGCGGGCGAAGTCGGCGGAGAGGATGCTGGGTGATATCTGGGCAGCCATGATGGTCCGAGTCTATTGCCGCACCTCGGCGCGCCCATCACCCGCCCGGGTGACGGGACGGGTGGGACGGTCGGCGAGGCGCAGGAGGACGAAGGTCTCGGGCGCGCCCGCGGTGGCCCAGAGGCCCAGGAGGGCCTGCGCCGCGAACATCATGGCCGGGTTGGTGCCCAGGTAGTAGTCGAGCGCGTAGCAGGCGAGGGCGCCGATGATGCCGACGGGGAGCCGGGCCAGGCGCCGCAGGGGCTCGCCCGAGGGGTCGAACCAGCCGCGGGACGCCGTGATGGAGATCCCGGCGAGGATGCCGAAGAGTCCGCCGGTGGCCGCGGCCGATTCCTTGAGGGTGATGGCGCGGATCTGCCCGCCCGCGGCTTGGATGGACCTGGCCCAGGCGTCCGGCCACCGCCATCCGTCCAGCGCGTGGACGGCGCCCCAGGCAGCGGCGAGGAACGCCAGGGAGACCACCAGGGCGAGCGCCACCTGCACGGCCAGGGGGCGCCGTGCCCACCAGGGGACGACCAAGGGTTCCAGGCGCAGCGCGACGACGAGCGTCACGATCCCGATGGCCCAGCCCGCGAGCACCTGGCCCGTCGAGTGCACGCCCAGGTACACGCGGGAGACACCGATCAGGACGATGACGAGGACGGCGCCCGCCCAGACGATGCGGCGCCGGGTGAGCGTCGCGAGGTAGCCCCAGGCGACGATGGCGTTCTGGGCGTGCCCGGACGGCATCCCGAAGGAGACCCGCGATTCGTGTGCGGTGACCCCCGGGTCCGTCCAGTACGGGCGGGGCGAGTGGAACACCAGCTTGAGCACTGTGTTCAGGACGGAGCCGAACGACAGGATGACCGTGGCCCGCGCCGCGAGCCGGGGATCGACGCACCAGTACAGCACCGCGAGCAGCGGGATGTAGAACCCGGCGCTGCCCAGGTACGACATCGCGTGCATGAAGACGGTGAGCACGGGCCTCCCGGATCGTCGAGGTCGGGTACCGGCCCTCAGGTACGGCGGAGGAGCGCGAGGAACATCGCGTCGGTGCCGTGCCGGTGGGGCCAGAACTGCGCGTAGGGTCCCTCCCCCAGACCGGTCAGGTCATGCGCCGCGGAGGCGAGGACGTCCGGGGCGTTGAGCCGTTCGACGTCGTCGCGGCTCCGCAGGACGTCGTCGACCACGACCCGCGTCTCGGCCAGGTGTGGGGAGCAGGTGACGTAGGCGACCACGCCCCCGGGGCGGACGGAGTCCAGGGCGGAGGCGAGCAGCTTCCGCTGGAGTTGGCCGAGTTCGGCGACGGCTTCGGGACCGCGCCGCCAGCGCGCCTCGGGTCGGCGGCGCAGCGCCCCCAGGCCCGTGCAGGGCGCGTCGACCATCACGCGGTCGAACGCGCCGGGACGCCAGGCCGGGGCGGTGCCGTCCGCGACGACGACCCCGGCGCGGTCGTCCACCGCGCGGGTGACGAGCCCGGCGCGGTGGGGCTGGACGTCGGCGGCGAGGAGCCGCGCGTCACGTTCGGTGGCGAGGGCGGAGAGGAGGCCGGCCTTGCCGCCGGGGCCCGCGCACAGGTCGGCCCAGCGGGCGTCGCGTCCGTCCACGGGGACGGCGGTGAGCGCGAGGGCGACCATTTGGCTGGCCTCGTCCTGGACGGCCGCGCGCCCGTCGCGGACGGCGTCGATGCCCGCCGGGTCGCCCTCGGGCAGGACGGCCGCGTAGGGCGAGTAGGGGGCGGGCTCCGCGCCGGCGTCGTACAGCTCGTCCAGGGTGGCGCGTCCCGGGCGGGCGATGAGGGTCACCCTGGGGCGCGCGTTGTCGGCGGCCAGGAGCGCGTCAATCTCGTTGCGGTCGGAGCCGAGCGCGTCCCGGAGGGCGGACACGATCCACTTGGGGTGGCTGTGGGCGATCGAGAGGCGGGTGGTGGTGTCGGCGTCGGCGGGCGCGACGATCGCGAGCCAGGCGTCGAGGTCGCGGGAGGCGACCTTGCGCAGGACGGCGTTGGCGAACTTGGCCTGGCCCGGCCCCGAGACCGAGCGGGCCAGCTCGACGGCCGTCCCGACCGCGGCGTGCGGGGGGATGCGGGTGGCGAGGATCTGGTGGGCGCCGAGGCGCAGGACGTCCAGGAGCGGGCCGTCGACGCGGCGGAGCTCGCGGTCGCTGCACAGCGCCAGCACCGCGTCGTAGAGGCCGCGGCCGCGCAGCGTGCCGTAGGTCAGCTCGGTGGCGAGGGCGGCGTCGCGGCCGGTGAGGCCGCGGTCGCGCAGCCGCGTGGGCAGCAGCAGGTTCGCGTACGCGTCGCGGGTCTCGACGGCCCGGATGACGTCGAACGCGGTGCGCCGGACGAGGTCCTGGGGGCGGCCCGTCTGGCGGGGCTTCCCCGGCCTGGTGTTCCGGCTTCGGTCACCGCGGCGGTTGCGGGTCGGGGGCATCAGTGCAGCGCGTCCTTGCCGGTGAGGTTGACGCCCCGGATCCAGTCGGCCGCGGCCATGCGGCGCTTGCCCTGCGGCTGGACCTCGCCGAGGACGACGGGATACGTGGCGGTGCCGATGTGCACGTCCTTCTTGCCCTGCCGGATCTCCCCCGGGCTGAGCTTCTCCGCGTCGGGCGCGGGACGGACGGGGCCGAGCTTCACCCTCGTCTCGCGGAACGTCGTCCAGGCGCCCGGAGCGGGCGTGCAGGCCCGGATCAGCCGGTCGATGTGCTGCGCGGGAGAGGTCCAGTCGACGCGCGCGTCGTCGGGGGTCAGCTTGGCGGCGTGCGAGACGCCCTCGGCGGGCTGGGGGCGCGCCTCCAGCACGCCCGCCTCGATGCCGTTCATCGTCTCCAGCAGGAGGCCGGCGCCCGCCTCGGCCAGCCGCCCGAGCAGGTCGCCGGACGTGTCGGTCGGCCTGATGGGCTCGGTGAGCACGCCGTAGACCGGGCCGGTGTCGAGCCCCTCCTCGATCAGGAAGGTGGCCGCGCCGGTGACGTCGTCGCCGTGCAGGATCGCGCGCTGGACGGGCGCGGCGCCGCGCCAGGCGGGCAGCAGCGAGAAGTGCAGGTTCACCCAGCCGTGCCGGGGGATGTCCAGCGCCGCGCGCGGCAGCAGCGCGCCGTAGGCGACGACGGGGCAGCAGTCGGGCGCGATGGCCCGCAGCCGGTCGAGGAACTCGGGGTCGCGCGCCTTGGCGGGCTTGAGCGCCTCGATCCCGGCCTCCGCGGCGCGCTCCGCGACCGGGCTGGCCACCAGACGGCGCCCACGGCCCGCGGGCGCGTCGGGCCGGGTCACGACCGCCGCCACCTCGTGGGAGGACGCCAGGAGCGCCTCCAGGGCCGGGAGGGCCGTCTCAGGGGTGCCCGCGAAGACCAACCTCACTCAGATCGCCTTCCCGAAGGTCCGGTGCGGCGACTCCTTCACGACGGGCGCCGGGTCGCCGAACCACTCCGCCTCCCGGATCGCCTTCATCGCCGCCTTGCGCTGCTCGGGGTCCATCCGGTCGATGAAGATGATCCCGTCGAGGTGGTCGGTCTCGTGCTGGACGCACCGCGCCAGCAGGTGCGTGCCCTCCAGCGTGATGGGCTCGCCGTGCATGTTGAAGCCCTTCGCCACGGCGCGCACGGAGCGCGGCGTGGGGAACGCCAGTCCGGGCAGGGACAGGCAGCCCTCGTCGTCGGTCTCCTGCTCGTCCGACAGGTCCAGGGTCGGGTTGACGACGTGCCCGAGCCGGTCGTCCACGTAGTAGGTGAACACCCGCAGGCCCACGCCGAGCTGCGGCGCGGCCAGGCCCGCCCCCGGGGCGTCGATCATCGTGTCGGTGAGGTCCTTGACGAGCTGGCGCAGCTCCTTGTCGAAGTCCTTCACCGGCTCCGCGGGGGTGCGCAGCACGGGGTCGCCAAAGAGGCGGATGGGCTTGACTGCCAACGAGGGCTCCGTTCCTGCGGTGCTTGCCGTTCCCTGCGGGGCGGGGGTTCCGTCCGCTCTGTCGTCACGTCCAGTTTACGGAGCGATCCCGTGAACCTCACACGCCGCCGCGCTGCCCCTGGGCCGCCGAGCGCGCCTTGTAGGCGGCGGTGCGGGCGGCCTTGGCGGTCGCCTTGTCGGGATGGTGCTCGCCCAGCGCCTCCAGGACCTCCGCCACGTCGCCGTGGTGCGTGCGCCACAGCTCCTCGATCATCTCCCGCATCTCCGTTCCGGGCGGCGCGTCGGCGATGGCGGCCTCGACCGCCTCGGCGGGCTCGGCCGTCTCCAGCATCCCGGCGACGGTGTCGACGAACACCCACAGGTACTCGTCCCTGGACAGCTCCCGCCCGGACGGATCGTCGATGGCGTTCAGCCACAGCGCGGCATAGGGCGAGACGAGCGGGTGCTCACGCGCGGCCCGCACGACCGGGGCCGCCTCCGGGCCGACGCGGTGCAGCACCGCCGCGGCGAGGTTGCGGGCGCCGGGCCCGCCGGTCCGCATCACGTCCACGAGGTCGGCGGCGGCGTCCTTGGCGTCGTGGGCGGCCAGCCAGCCGTCGATCTCCTCGTCGGCGGTGTCGGGCCGGTGCCAGACCAGCCCCTCGACGAGGTCGGCGGCCGGAGCGCCCGCCAGGTCGCCGACCACGGGTGCCACGAACCCGTCCGCCAGCAGCAGTTCCCGGACGGCCCACACGCCGAGCGGGGTCAGCGCCCGGCCGCCCTCGCCCGCGGGCTCGACGATTCCCCACTCCTCCAGGATCTCCAGCTCCAGGGCGAACGCGTCCGGGACGAGCTCGGACATCGCCTTCGCGTCGGACAGGTCGTAGGCCTCCCCGACGTGTTCGAGCAGCGCGTCCAGCAGCACCTGCGGCACCGACGGGGCGTCCTGCTCGTACAGGTGGATGAGGACCCCGGTCAGCTCGTTCTGGACGAGCTCCAGCGCGTCCAAGCCGTCCTCCGGGTCGTGCTCGGGCACCGCGACGGAGTCGAACAGCGGCAGCCACGCCTTCAGCAGCTCCGCGTCGTCGCCGGAGCGCAGGTCCGCCAGGGCCGGGCCCGGCGCCGCCGCGCCGTCCTCCGCGACGATCGCCTTGGCCTCGACGGCCGCCCACCAGAGCCGCTCCAGCGCGGACTCGTCGTCGATCTGGCCGACGCCGCGCGGCTCGTCCAGGCCGAGGGCCCGCGCGGCCTCCTCGGCGTCGGCCTCGGTGAGCCGGTCGTCCTCGCCGAGGGCGCGCTCCCCCGTCCACTCGGCGAGCGCGAGGACCTGCTCGGTGAGCCGCGACGCGCGCGCGGCCGCGGCGAGCTCCGCCACGGGCGCCAGCCGGACGGGCGGGACGACGAGCTCCTCCACCTGGCGGAGGTACTCCTCCGTGCGGGCGAACCGCTCCTCCTCGGGCAGCGCCTCGAAGTCGCGCACCCACGCCTCGACGGCCTCCCGGTCGTCGGCGGGCACGCCCTCCGCCCGCATCAGCCCGGCGAGGACCTCCGCGGCGACCTTCCGCTCGGCCGTGTCGGTCTCCGCGACCACCTCGGCGAACCGGGGCGCGATCCGCTCCACCTCGGTCTCCAGCTCCGCGGCGAGCGGCGCGGGGACGGCGCCGGTGTCGCGCAGGAACGCCACCAGCCCGCGGACCGTGCCGAGGACGGCGGGGACCTCGTCGGCGCCCGCGACCACGGCCTCGGGGAACACCTCCATCAGCAGCGCGCGGAGCCCCTCCGGGGTCAGGGCCCCGGGCCCGGTCAGCCCGAGCTCCTCATGGGCGAGGTCGAGCAGGAGCCGCGCCCCGTGCTCGTCCAGGTCCTCGCCGCGCTCGTCCGCCCACCGCCGCAGATCCGCCGCGGTCACATCCACCCAGTTGTCGGCCACGCGAGAACCCTATTGGTCAGATCAGCTCCAGGGGGTCGATCTGAACACGCACGGTTTCCGTAGCCTTCCGCGCGCTGCGAACGCCCTGGGCTTCTTTGAGCGCGCGCGCGAGGGCGTGTCCGGCGCGTCTCGGCACGCGGACGAGTGCGCGTTCCCGTTCCTGCCCCTCGACGGCTCCCGGCGGGGCCGGGACGGGCACGGGGCCGAGCACTTCCGCGCCGTCCGGCAACCGGGTGTCGGCCAGGAGCTCCCAGATCGCCGCCGGGGATGCCGTCAGCGACGCCATCCGGGCCGCTGGCGGGAAACCGACCTCCCTCCGCTCGGCGAGTTCCCGCTCCGCGTACGTCACGGGATCCCACCGGACGAGCGCCTGCACGGCCGGAAGCGACCCCTCGGCCGCCACCACCACCGGCCCCTCCGGACGGACGAGCGACGCCGCGTTCATCCAGCGCCGGAGCGTCTCCTCCCCGGCACGGAGATCCGGGCGCCCGAGCAGCACCCAGCCGTCCAGCAGCAGCGCGGCGGCGTAGCCTTCTTCGGCGGGCGGCTCGGCCCCTGGAGTGGACACCACGAGCGCGCGCTCCGGACCCACCTGGTCGAGGACGGCCTCGCGCCCAGAGGTCCGCACGGGGACGCCAGGGAACGCCCTGCCCAACTCCTCCGCGGTGCGTTTCGCCCCCACCACCACCGCACGCACCTGGAAGAAGCCGCACTCGGGACAGTGCCAGTCGCCCGCGATCCGCCCGCACCACCGGCAGTACGGGGCGGCATGCGAGGACGCCAGCGACAGCGGCCCCTGGCACGCCGAGCACCGCGCCGGCTCGCGGCACCGCCCGCACGCGATGCCCGGCACGTAGCCGCGCCGCGGGACCTGGACGAGCACCGGGCCGGTTTCCAGCGCGCCCCGCGCGGCCTCGAACGCCACGTTCGGCAGGCGCGCCGTACGGGCGGCGGCGTCCCGGGCGAGTTGCGCGTCCTCCCCCACGTACCGGACGCGCGGCATGACCTCCCGGATGCGTACGCGGTCGGCCACAAGGGCGTGCGCCCAGCCCGCCTCCACCAGCTGGGTCGCGTCCGTGGTGCGGGTGAACCCGCCGATGAGTGCCCCCGCACCGGCCCTGTGCGCGCGCAAGGCGAGCACCTCGCGCGGATGCGGGTACGGGGCGTGCGGCTCGGCGTGGACGTCGTCGCCGTCGTCCCACAGCACGACGAGCCCCAGCTCTGCCACAGGCGCGAACATCGCGGCCCGGGTCCCGACCACCGCCCGCGCACGGCCCCGCCGGACGGCCAGCCATCGCCGGTACCGCTCCGCCGGGCCCAGCTCCGCCGTCAGTGCGACATGCCGGCCCTTCCCCAGCTCCGCTTCCAGCGCCTTGTCCACCCGGGCGACGTCGCGTCCGTCCGCCACGACCACGAGTGCACCGCGCCCCGCGTCCAGCGTGACCGCCACCGCGCGCGCGATGGCCGCCGTCCAGCCCGGCCCGGGCAGCGCCGTCCAGACGGCCCGCGGCGCCCTGCCCGCTGCCAGGGCAGTCAGGAATGAGGGTCCGGCCGGGTATTCGCTCCACACTCCGGGTTGGGGCTCCCCACCGGCGTTGCGTTCGGCGTCCGGTGCGCCTTCAGCCGAATCACCGCCCGCCTCGGCCTCCGCACCCTCCGCCTCGGACGGCTTCACCGGCTCGGCCTCGACGCGGGCGTGGCGCGGCGGGACGGCCAGCCGGAGGACGTCGGCGAACGTCCCGGCGTAGCGCTCGGCCACCTCCCGGGCCAGGGACGCGATCTCCGGGGACAGGACGGGCTCGGGCGAGGTGACCCGCTCCAGGAACGACAGGCGCCCCTCATGATCGCTCTCCGCGACCCGCTCCAGCAGGAACCCGTCGACGAGCTGCCCCGCGAAACGCACCCGGACCCGGCACCCGGGGACGGCCTTCGCGTCCAGCTCGTCCGGCACCAGGTAGTCGAACGGGCGGTCGAGATGCGCGAGCGAGATGTCGACGGCGATCCGGGCGACCGGAAGCTCCTCGGCGGGACGGCGAGCGCCCTTCGCACGCTTCCCCGCGCCTTTCCCCTTGACCCCGTTCTTGGTCGCGCCCTTGGTGTCCTGGCCCGCGCCCGTGCGGGCCTTCCCCGCGCCCTTCCCCGGCCCGTCCTCGCCCTCCGGCTCGCCCACGGGAACCCGGGGGAGGTCGTCCAACCCCGGGATCAGCTCCGCTCCCCCGCCGCTCGTGGTCACGACCCCGTCCTACCAGATCAACCCGACAACCGGCCTCGCGCGCTAGTCTGAGTGGTCCCTTCGAGCCGGCGCGGACCCACCGGACCTCCCGTCCGGCACCTTCCGCGGCTCCGGCCGTCCGACGAGCCCGTGCAGGCGATGTGACCGCGCATACCAACGTGCCCGCGCAAACCAACGTGACCGCGCAGACCCCGAAGCTGACGGACGCCCCGGTCCAGCACGGACCGTCGCGCCCTCCCGCCCGCTCCTCCAAGCCCCGCTGGAGGCAGTGGACGAACCCGCGCCATCCCGTGGTGGCGGCCACCGTCGCCGCCGCCGTGCTGCACCTCGTCTGGGGCCTGTTCCTCGCCACCGAGGGCGGCGACCTGGCCGCCCAGGCCGCCTGGACGGACTTCGCCTGGAAGCACCCGGGCGCGGCCTACAGCTTCGCCTGGTACGGCGGCATGCACCCCGCCTCCTACAGCGTCCTGTCGCCGTACCTGATGGCGGTGTTCGGCATCCGCACGGTCGCCGTGGTCACCGGGACGCTCTCCGCGGCCCTGACCGCGCACCTGCTGCGCCGCTTCCGAGCGCCGGTCGCGCTGCCCGCCTCGCTCTGGGCCGCGTTCGCGCTCGCCTGCAACGCGGCGTCCGGCCGCGTCACGTTCGGGCTCGGCCTGCTGTTCGCGCTGATGGCGACGGCCGTCGCGTACACGGGCCGCGGCACGCCGGCCCTGCGCGCCGCCGCGATGGTCGGCCTCGGCCTGCTCGCGACCCTCGCCAGCCCGGTCGCCGGCCTGTTCATCATGGTGCTCGCCGCCGCGCTGTTCCTGACGGGGCGGCGCCGCGCCGGCGTGGCGCTGGCCGTCGGCCCGCCGGTCGTCGTCGGGGTCACGAGCCTGCTGTTCCCCTTCAGCGGCGTCCAGCCGATCTCGCTCACCGCGATCGTGCTGCCCGCCGTCACCAGCGTGGCCGCGGTGCTGCTGTGCGCGCCGAAGGAGTGGCGCGTCGTCCGGGTGGCCGCCGGCGTGTACCTCGCCGGCATCGTCCTCACCTGGCTGATCCCGTCCCCCGTCGGCAGCAACGTCGAGCGCCTGTCGCTGCTGTTCGGCGGCGTCGTCCTGCTGAGCGCCGTCGCCCGCGCCCCCGGCCGGCTCCGGATCGCGGTGCTGTCGCTGGCGTTCATCGTGACGGCGTCCTGGCAGGTCGTGAAGCCGGTCGACGACCTGATCCACACCGAGCCCGCGGACGCCGCCGCCGGGCACGCCCGCGCCCTGATCGAGGAGATGGACGCGCTCGGCGCGGACGGCTCCCGCATCGAGGTCGTCCCGCTGCGCTCGCACTGGGAGTCGTCCGGGATGAGCCGCCACTTCATCCTCGCGCGCGGCTGGAACCGGCAGGTCGACGCCGAGCGGCACGGGCTGTTCTACGAGAAGGGCGCCCTGACCGCCGCGTCGTACCGCGACTGGCTGCACAAGTGGGCGGTGCACTACGTCGTCCTTCCCGAGCAGGAGGTCGACTGGTCCGCGCAGGACGAGGCCGCCCTCGTCGAGGCCGGCCAGCCGTACCTGTCGGAGGTGTGGCGGGACGAGCACTGGCGGCTGTTCCGCGTCTCGCGTCCCACGCCGCTGGTCGCCGCGCCCGGCACGGTGCGGCACGTCGACTCCGGCAAGCTCGTCGTCGACATGCGGGCCGCGGGCTCGGTCCTGGTGCGGATCTCGTGGTCGCCGTGGCTCAGCGTCACCGGCGGGAACGGCTGCCTGGCCCGCGAGGGCGAGTTCGTCCGGATGACCGTCCAGGGGCCCGGCCGCTACACCATCGCCGCCCGCTACGGCCTCCACCGCGGCAACCACTGCGCCTGAGACGGCGATGAGGGCCCTGGGAGACTCCCAGGGCCCTCATTCGTGGTGCCGGTACGCCCGCGAGCCCTGCGGCTCCTGGCGCGGTTACAGGCCGGCGGCGGTGGCCAGGGCCTTGGCGCGGTCGGTGGACTCCCAGGAGAAGTCGGGCACCGGGCGGCCGAAGTGGCCGTAGGCGGCGGTCTGGGAGTAGATCGGGCGGAGCAGGTCCAGGTCGCGGACGATCGCGGCCGGGCGCAGGTCGAAGACCTCCAGCACGGCGGACTGGATCTTGGCGACGGGGAGCTTCTCGGTGCCGAACGTCTCCACGAACACGCCGACGGGGTGCGCCTTGCCGATCGCGTAGGCGACCTGGACCTCGGCGCGGTCGGCGAGGCCGGCGGCGACGATGTTCTTGGCGACCCAGCGCATCGCGTACGCGGCGGAGCGGTCGACCTTGGACGGGTCCTTGCCGGAGAAGGCGCCGCCGCCGTGCCGGGCCATGCCGCCGTAGGTGTCCACGATGATCTTGCGGCCGGTGAGGCCGGCGTCGCCCATCGGGCCGCCGATCTCGAACCGCCCGGTCGGGTTCACCAGCAGCCGGTAGCCGTCGGTGTCGAGCTCGAACTCGGCGAGCACCGGGTCGACGACGTGCTCCTTCACGTCCGGGCCGAGCAGCTCCTTCAGGTCGATGTCGGGAGCGTGCTGGCTGGACACGACGACGGTGTCGAGGCGGACGGCGCGGTCGCCGTCGTACTCGATCGTGACCTGGGTCTTGCCGTCGGGGCGCAGGTACGGGACGTCGCCGCTCTTGCGGACCGCCGACAGCCGCTGGGCGAGCTTGTGCGCCAGCGTGATCGGCAGCGGCATCAGCTCGGGCGTCTCGTTGGTGGCGTACCCGAACATCAGGCCCTGGTCGCCGGCGCCCTGGCGGTCGAGGTCGTCGCCCTGCTTGTCGCGGTCGTCGCCGTCGCGGGTCTCGTAGGCGTCGTCGACGCCCTGCGCGATGTCGGGCGACTGCGCGCCGATGGACACCGACACGCCACAGGAGTGGCCGTCGAAGCCCTTCTTGGACGAGTCGTAGCCGATCTCGAGGATCTTCTCCCGGATGACGCCGGGGATGTCCACGTAGGTCTCGGTGGTGACCTCACCGGCCACGTGCACCTGACCGGTCGTGATCATGGTCTCGACGGCGACCCGGCTCTTCGGGTCGTCCTTGAGCATCGAGTCGAGGATCGCGTCGCTGATCTGGTCCGCAATCTTGTCCGGGTGTCCTTCGGTGACGGACTCGGAGGTGAACAGGCGGCGAGACACGTACGTGAACTCCTTGCAGCGGCTGCTGACTGACGTCGCAGGACGGATTGTTGATCGAGGCCGGTGGAGGGGCGCCGCCCCTCCGCCGGTTACCCCGGATGGTCTCAGGGGTCCCAGAGGTCTTAGGGGGTGAAGTCTAGCGGGACGGCGGTGGAGGACCAGTCGAGGCGTGGACGGCCGGCCGGTCCGGGGCGGGGGGTTCCAGGCGGGCGGCCACGAGGTCCCAGACGGTGTCGGCGAGCGCCTCCTTCGCCCCGCGCGCGACGTCGGTCCGCGAGCCGTCCGCGCCGAGGATCACCGCGGCGTTGTCCGGCCTGCCGAAGGTCAGGTGCTCCCCGACCTCGTTGACGACGAGCAGGTCGCTGCCCTTGCGGGCGAGCTTGGCCCGGCCGTTGGCGAGGACGTCGTCGGTCTCGGCGGCGAACCCGACGATCACCTGCCCGGCGCGGCGGCGCTGTCCGAGTTCGGCCAGGATGTCGGCGTTCTTCACCAGGGCGATGGGCTCCGGGCCCGTCCCCTCGGACTTCTTGATCTTCGAGCCCCGGTAGTCGGCCGGCCGGAAGTCGGCGACCGCGGCGGCCATCACGACCGCGTCGGCGTCGGCGGCGGCCTCCAGGACGGCCTTGCGCATCTCCTCCGCCGACCCGACGGGGACCACGCGCGTCCCGGCCGGGTCGGGCAGGGACACGTTCGCGGAGACGAGCGTCACACGGGCGCCCCGGGCGGCGGCCGTCCGGGCGAGGGCGTAGCCCTGGAGGCCGGACGAGCGGTTGCCGATGAAGCGGACGGGGTCGATCGGCTCGCGGGTGCCCCCGGCGGACACGACGACGTGCCGCCCGGCGAGATCTCCGCCCGCGGTGCCGCGGGCGAGGACGTGCCGGGCGACCGCGAACAGCTCGGACGGGTCGGGCAGCCGGCCGCGGCCGGTGTCCTTGCCGGTGAGCCGTCCGGAGGCGGGCTCGACCACGATCGCGCCGCGGGACCGGAGGGTCTCCACGTTGGCGCGGGTGGCGGGGTGCTCCCACATCTCGGTGTGCATCGCGGGCGCGAACACCACCGGGCAGCGGGCCGTGAGCAGGGTGTTGGTGAGCAGGTCGTCGGCCATGCCGTGCGCGGCGCGGGCGAGCAGGTCGGCGGTGGCGGGCGCGACGAACACGAGGTCGGCGGTCTGGCCGAGGCGGACGTGCGGCACCTCGGCGACGCCGTCCCAGACCTGCGCGGCCACGGGCTTGCCGGACAGCGCGGCCCAGGTGGGCTCGCCGACGAAGCGGAGCGCGTCGGGGGTGGGCACGACGGTGACGTCGTGGCCCGACTCGGTGAGCAGCCGGAGCAGCTCGCACGCCTTGTAGGCGGCGATTCCGGCGCCCACGCCGAGGACGACGCGCGGCTTGCGGGAGGTCATGCGGTCACTTTTCCATCAGCCGCCGGACCCGCGGACACCGGGGTCCCCCGTGCGGTCGCCCGCGGGGCTCCGCGCGCCGCCGGCGGCGGGCCGGGCTCAGCCCTCGATGGGCTCGGCGTTCAGGAGGCCCTCGCGCGTCTCGCGCAGCGCGATCGACAGCGGCTTCTCCTGGACCTGCGTCTCGACGAGCGGGCCGACGTACTCCAGCAGGCCCTCGCCGAGCTGGGCGTAGTAGGCGTTGATCTGCCGCGCGCGCTTGGCCGCGATGCTCACGAGGCCGTACTTGGTGTCGACGACCTCCAGGAGCTCGTCGATCGACGGGTTGGTGATGCCCTCGTTGCTGGTTGCCACTCGGTGGCCTTCCCCTAGATGAGATGATCCTCGCCCCGGCGGGGGGCGGGCGCCGCGCCGGCGAAAGGCGTCAGCGGACAGCCATCAAGGCTAGCAGCTCGCGGCACACGTCCCGGACGGACGTGTTGACCAGCGTGACGTCGAACTCCTTCTCGGCCGCGAGCTCCACGCGGGCGGCGTCGAGGCGGCGCTCGATCACCTCGGGGGGCTCGGTGCCGCGGCCGGTGAGGCGGCGGACGAGCTCCTCCCAGGAGGGCGGCGCGAGGAACACGAGCAGGGCCTCGGGCATCGTGCCCCGGACCTGCCGGGCGCCCTGGAGGTCGATCTCCAGCAGCACGGGCTCGCCGCGGGCGAGCCGCTCCTCGACGGGGCGGCGGGGGGTGCCGTAGCGGTTCCCCGCGAACTCGGCCCACTCCAGCAGCTCCCCTTCGGCGACGAGCCGGTCGAAACCGGCGTCGTCGACGAAGAAGTACTGCACACCATGGGCCTCACCCGGCCGGGGGGGCCGGGTGGTCACCGAGACCGACAGCCACACCTCGGGGTGTGAGCGCCGGATCTCGGCGACGACCGTGCTCTTGCCGACGCCTGACGGGCCGGAGAGGACCGTCAGCCGCCGGGCGAGCGGGCCATGCGGCTTGGAGCCGTCCGGCGCAGGAATGGGTGCGCCGGAGCCGGACGGGATGGAGCCGGTTTCGGGGGGACCCGAGCCGGCCGCGGCGGACTCGCCGCCGCGCCCGCCCGTGAGTCGCGCGTCAGCGGTTCGCACTTCCGCCGAACTCACGCTCCAGGGATGCGCGCTGGTTCGCGCCGAGGCCCCGCACGCGGCGGGACTCGGCGATGCCCAGGCGCTCCATGATCTGCTTCGCACGGACCTTGCCCACACCGGGCAGCGATTCCAGGAGGGCCGACACCTTCATCTTTCCGATGACGTCGTCGGACTGACCCTCCTTGAGAACCTCGGCGAGCGAGGTTCCCCCGTGCTTGAGCCGGTTCTTAACCTCGGCCCGCTCCTTGCGGGCCTTGGCAGCCTTCTCCAGGGCTGCGGCGCGCTGTTCGGGGGTTAGGGGCGGAAGAGCCACGCCGGGTCACCTCAGGTTTCCACTCGACGGAGTCGGACGGGTTGGGAAACTAGCGAGTTCACGCCCCATAAGGCAACGTGAAGTGCCGTTTAGCCCGCCACAAAATCACGAATATCACTCCTCGGAGTGTCCTGAATATCGAGTGTACACAACTCGGGCCCTCCGACACCCCACCCCCTTGCCTTGCTGGGACTTTCGCATGATCGTGAAAATCCGCCCTTTCCGACCCCTTTGCGGTCACTCAGCACCCATCCGTCACTCGCGTCGGAGGCGCCGGAGGCGGCCCCACCATGATCCCGTTCGCGGCCGGCGGGCCCGCGCCGGCCCCGGAACCGGGCGCGTGTGAGGTCCCCCACACTCCCGCGCGGACGAGTGACGCTCGTCACGCCGCGCCGTTCCGCACGTCGGAGCCGCAGGGCGCCTGCCATCCTCGTTCCACGTCCCCCGCCAAGATCGTTCCGACTTCTGGAGCCGCCGTTCCGCCCCGCTCCCCGCTCCCCCTCAGAGCGCCCCGCCGGCACCGCCGCGCCCGGGGCCGCCCCCGCCGCCCGGCGCGGAAACGCCGCCGGGCGGAACCGGCATGACAACTCCCAGTCACGGTGCCGGCAAACCCCGCGTCCGCTGAACGAGTTCGCCGTTCGGCGCGTACCGCTTTGCGGAAGGCTTCGCCGCCGCGATTCACGGCTTCGATTGCCCTCCCGATTGGCCGGTCCGATTGCCCGCCCAAAACGACAAAGGGCGATCCAGCACGCTTCAGAACACCGCTCGCTAAAGCCGCGCGGAATGCCAGGGGCGCCATACCGGCGCGCTCTCCGCGCCCGCGCCGGGCCCCGGGCGCCGCTGTATCGGACGACGAACCCGCAGGTCAGCGGCAGGACGGCAGCAACCGGGACGGGTCAGGGCGTCTCGGCGGACGTCTCCGCGGACGTCCCGGCGGGTCCGTCAACGGACGTGCGGCGCAGCGCGGTCGCGATGGCCGCGGCGGCGGCGCCGGGGTCGGGGGCGCCGGTGATCGGGCGGCCGATGACCAGCAGGTCGGCGCCCGCGGCGAGGGCCTCCTCGGGCGTCGCGACGCGCGCCTGGTCCTGGACGGCGGCGCCCGCGGGCCGCACACCCGGAGTGATCAGCGTGATGCCGGGCCCGACCTCCGCGCGGACGGCGGCGGCCTCCTGCGGGGAGCACACGAGCGCCTGGGCGCCCGCCTCGACGGCGAGGACCGCGAGCCGGCGGACGGCGTCGGGCGCGGGCCCGGCGATGCCGAGGGCGGCGAGGTCGGCGTCGCCGAGGGACGTCAGGACGGTCACGGCGGCGATCGTGGTGGCCGGGGCCGCCTCGACGGCCTCGCGGATCATCGCGGCCCCGCCGGCGGCGTGCACGGTCAGGTAGGCGGGCTTGAGCCGCGCGACGGCGCGCGCGGCGCCGCGCACGGTCGCCGGGATGTCGTGCAGCTTGAGGTCGAGGAAGACCTGGACGCGGCTGGCGCCCCGGACGCTGGCGATGACGTCGGGCCCATACCGCAGGTACAGCTCCAGGCCCACCTTGACGGTGGAGACGTGCGGCGTGACCAGGGTGGCCCAGCGCGCGGCCGTCTCCAGGTCGGGCGCGTCCAGGGCGACGGCGATGGGGGCGGAGGTCACAGCTTCTCCTTCTCGGGCTCTTGGGGGCGCACCTGCGGCGGCACGTAGCCCGCCGGCTTGTGGGCGAGGCCGACGGCGTCCGCGAGGCGGCCGATGCGGCGGGCCGCGAGCGCCTCCTCCAGCTCGCGCAGCACGCGCGGGCCGGCCGTGGGGTCGTGGAACAGGGCGGTGCCGACGGCGACCGCGGAGGCGCCGGCGAGGATGAACTCCAGCGCGTCCAGCCCGGACGCGACGCCGCCGACGCCGATGATCGGCGTGCTGGGCAGGGCCGCGTGGACCTGGTAGACGCAGCGGACGGCGACGGGGCGGATCGCGGGCCCCGACAGGCCGCCGGAGACGCCGGTGAGGGCGGGCCTGAGCGTCTCCGGGTCGATGGCCATGCCGTCCATGGTGTTGATCAGCGTGAGGCCGTCCGCGCCCGCGTCGACGCAGGCGAGCGCGATCGTCACGATGTCGGTGACGTCGGGGGCGAGCTTGGCGAAGAGGGGCACGCCCGGCCGGGCGTGGGCGTGCACGGCCCGCACGACGGACGCGGCCGCGGCGGGGTGCCAGGCGAACATGCGGCCGCGGTCCTCGACGTTGGGGCAGGCGACGTTGATCTCGATCGCGGCGACGCCGGGGACGTTCCGGAGGCGGCTCGCGAGCTCGCCGTACTCCTCGACGCTGTTGCCCGCGATGGACACGATCGTCCGGACGTCCTGCTCGATGAGCCAGGGCAGGTCGCGTTCCAGGAACGTCTCGATGCCGGGCCCGGGGAGGCCCATCGCGGTGAGCAGCCCGCTGGGGGTCTCGGTGACGCGGGGCGTGGGACGGCCCGCGCGCGCTTGGGGCATCACGGAGGTGGTGACGAAGGCGCCCAGGCGCGTCAGGTCGAAGAACTGGGCCAGTTCCCGTCCCGTCCCACCGCACCCGGAGGCCGTCAGAACGGGATTGGGGAGCTCCAGGGAGCCCAGGGTGGTCATGACCCGGTCGCTCACTGGGAGCCCCCTTCCGTGACGCTCAGGACGCGCGGCGCGCCGAGCGCGTCGAACGGGATGGTGCCGAGATCGCCCCAGCGGACGCGGTCGCCGCGCAGGACGGGCCCGTCGGCGCAGGCGCGCACCATGCGGGTCACGCCGTCCTCGCCGTGGACGGGGAGCATGCAGGTCATGCAGACGCCGATGCCGCACGCGCCCGTCCGCTGGAGGAACTCCTCCACCGACACCTGGGACGGGAGGCCGAAGTCGCCCGCGACCTGGGTGACCGCGCGCAGCAGCCCGGTCGGGCCGCAGCCGTAGACGACGTCGGCGCCGGTCTCCTGGATGACGCGGGGCAGGACCTCGCGGACGGTGCCCTTCTCGCCCATCGTGCCGTCCTCGGTGGTGACGGTCGCGGAGTCGCCGATGCGCTGCGCCATCCGGGAGCCGAACACCTGCTTGGCGGACCGCCCGCCGAGCACGAAGTGCACCTGGCTGCCGCGCCGCAGCAGCGCGTCGGCGAGCGCGAACAGCGCGGCCCCGCCGGGCCCGCCGCCGGCCAGGACGCAGGTCACCGGGTCGCGCGGGAGCCGGAACGGGCGGCCGAGCGGGCCGACGAGGTCGACCTGGTCGCGGGACCGGCGCCCGGCGAGCCAGGCGGTGCCCGCCTCGGTGTCGGCGAAGACGACCTCGACGGTGCCGCCGTAGTCGGACTTGACCTCGTGCACCCCGAAGCAGCGGCGGACCAGCCGGGCCGTGTGCTCGCCGCCGACGGCGAGCGCCACGAACTGGCCGGGCCGGAACCGCTCGGCGACGGCCGGCGCCACCAGCGTCATCGCGTGGTAGTCCTGCACCTGGCGGACGGTCAGGACCGTCGCCGAGGTCTGCACCGGCGTGTCGGACACCCGTCTCCCTCTCGTCGTTCACGTCGCCGCGCGGGCGGGCGGCGCCCCGTTCCCGGGGT
>NZ_CAACUY010000073.1 GCF_900659615.1 Actinomadura fibrosa
GCCGGTCGCGCAGCGCGGCGGTGACGGCTCCGGCCATGACGGGCGTGCGCGTGGCCCTGTCGGCCACCAGCTCGACCCCGGCGGTGGCGGCGGTGCGCGGGGACGGCGTCGGCGAGCGGGGCGAGGCCCGGCGGGAAGACGGCCGCGTCGTCGCAGAGCCCGAGGGCGAACGCGGGCAGGCCGGACGCGGACGCCGGGGGCGCGGCCGGGCCGCTCATCCGTTCGGCCCGCGCCGCGCCCACGACCAGGCGTAGGCCGGGTCCTCGCAGGCCAGGCCGCCTTCGCCGAGCCCCAGCGGGTGGAAGGTGTCGACCATGACGGCCAGCTCGTCGAAGAACTCGGCGCCGATGCTGCGCTCGTACGCGCCGGGCTGCGGGCCGTGCGCGACGCCGCCGGGGTGGACCGACACCGAGCCCTGGCCGATGCCCGAGCCCTTGCGGGCCTCGTAGTCGCCGCCGCAGTAGAACATGACCTCGTCGGAGTCCACGTTGGAGTGGTAGTAGGGCACCGGGATGGACAGCGGGTGGTAGTCCACCTTGCGCGGCACGAAGTTGCAGACGACGAAGTTGCGGCCCTCGAACACCTGGTGGACGGGCGGCGGCTGGTGGACGCGGCCGGTGATCGGCTCGAAGTCGTGGACGCTGAACGTGTACGGGTACAGGCAGCCGTCCCAGCCGACGACGTCGAACGGGTGCTTGGCGTAGGTCATGCGGGTGCCGGTGATGCCGCCGGAGACGCGGTGCTTCACCAGGACCTCGACGTCGGTGCCGTCCGACTGGAGGGGGTCGTCGGGTCCGTGGAGGTCGCGCTCGCAGTACGGGGCGTTCTCCAGGAACTGGCCATAGCGCGACAGGTACCGCTTGGGCGGCGCGATGTGCCCGGTGGCCTCGATGACGTAGGCGCGGAGCGGTTCGTCGCCGGTCGGCAGCCAGCGGTGGGTCGTGGACGTGGGGAGGATGACGTAGTCGCCCTGCTCCGCGCGGAGCGTGCCGAAGATGGTCTCCACCGTGGCCGAGCCGGACTCCACGTAGACGATCTCGTCGCCGAGCGCGTTGCGGTACAGCGGGGAGTCGGCGGCGGAGACGACGTAGGACAGCCGGACGTCGGCGTTGCCGAGGATGAGCCTGCGGCCGGTGACGGCGTCCGTCCCGTCCCAGGTCTCCTTGGGGAACAGCTCGTGCAGCTTGAGGTGGCGCGGCTTGAGCGGGTGGTTCGGCGTGGTCGAGAGGTCCGGGACGTCCCAGGGGCGGGCGTCGACGATCGCGGACGGGATCTCCCGGTGGTAGAGCAGGGACGAGTCGGAGCTGAAGCCCTCCTCGCCCATCAGCTCCTCGAAGTAGAGCCGGTCGCCGTCCCTGTGCTGGGTGTGGCGCTTCGGCGGCACGTCGCCGGCCCGGCGGTAGTGGGCCATGGTCGTCGCCTCCCGCGGATGAGACCGAGATGATTAATGCATGTACTACTTCCTGCCGACACTACGACTGTTCCCCGCGCCGGGGAAGACCTAGCGTTCGGGGGCCGCGGGACGCGCGGGCTCTCAGCTGCGCTCGCGGACGTCGAACTGGTGGCGTCCCGCGATGAGCTTGTCCAGCAGCATGATGAGCATCCGCTGCTCGGTCTCGGTCAGCACGCCCGCCCACTGCCGCTCGCGCTCGTTCTGCGCCGCGAAGATCTCCAGCATGGCGCGCCGGCCGTCGTCGGTCAGCGAGAGGATCACCGAGCGGCCGTCCCGCTCGCCCGGCGTGCGGACCAGCATCCCGTCCGCGACCAGGGTCTTGGCGAGGTTGGACACCGCGGCGCGGCTCATCCCGGCGAGCGCGGCGGCGCGGCCCGGCTCCAGCGGCCCGGCGAGCCAGGTGACGAACAGCAGCCGGAAGCCCGCCCACGAGTGCCCGCGCGGCCGATGCACCGTGGACTCCAGGTCGTAGGTGACGATCGCCGAGGCGCGGTTCAGGGTCAGGAGCAGGCGCGTGGCGAGCCGGTGCGGGAAGCCGAGCTCGTCCGACAGGCGGTGCCCGGCGAGGTCGACGAACGACCAGAAGTCCAGCTCGGCGCGCTCGTCTCCCATGGATCGCCAGACTAGCCCGGATCCGGCGTCCGGATCGTTCATCCATTGACTACTTCGTGCGCGGAGTGCGAGCCGGGTGTCAGCCGGACGGTCACCGGGCATCTCCAGCCAGGGGACGATCTTCGGGCGGACGGTCTTGGGGGGACGATGGCGACGGTCGCCGATCAGTTCATCGAGGTGCTGCGGCAGGCCGGCGTGCGGCGCGTCTACGGGGTGGTGGGCGACAGCCTCAACCCGGTCGTGGACGCCGTCCGCCGCTCGGACGGCATCGAGTGGGTGCACGTCCGCAACGAGGAGGCGGGGGCGTTCGCCGCGGCGGCGGAGGCGCAGACGACGGGACGGCTCGCCGTGTGCGCGGGGAGCTGCGGGCCGGGCAACACCCACCTGGTCCAGGGGCTGTACGACGCGCACCGCTCGGGAGCGCCGGTGCTGGCGCTGGCCTCGCACATCCCGAGCACGCAGATCGGCAGCGGCTACTTTCAAGAGACGCATCCGGAGCGGCTCTTCGTCGACTGCAGCCACTACTGCGAGATGATCAACGGGCCGGGGCAGATGCCGCGGATCCTGCGCACCGCGATCCAGCACGCGATCGGGCTCGGCGGGGTGGCGGTCCTGGTGCTGCCCGGCGACACGGCGAGCGAGGACGCCGGGGGCCCGGTGGGCGAGCACGACTTCCTCACCCAGCGCGGTGTCGTGCGGCCGCCCGCGGACCAGGTCGCCCAGCTCGCCGGGGCGCTGAACCGGGCCCGGAAGGTCATGCTGTTCTGCGGCGCCGGTGCCAGGGACGCCCACGACGAGGTGATCGCGCTCGCGCGCAAGGTCCTGTCGCCGGTCGGGCACGCGCTGCGCGGCAAGGAGTGGATCCAGTACGACAACCCGTTCGACGTGGGCATGAGCGGGCTGCTCGGCTACGGCGCCTGCTACGACGCGATGCAGGAGGCCGACCTTGTCCTGCTGCTCGGCACCGACTTCCCGTACGACCCGTTCCTGCCTCTGAAGAACACCGTCCAGGTGGACCACGATCCGTCCCGGCTGGGCCGCCGGACACCGCTGGACCTGGCCGTCCACGGTGACGTGGGGGAGGCGATCCGGCTCGTCCTGGACAAGGTCGAGCAGAAGAAGGACCAGGCGTACCTGGACGACATGCTGCATCGGCACGCGCGCGCTCTGGAGCATGTCGTGTCCGCCTATACGCGCGACATCGAGCGGCACACGCCGATCCATCCGGAGTACGTCGCGAGCGTCCTGGACGACCTGGCCGCCGACGACGCGATCTTCACCGTGGACACGGGGATGTGCAACGTCTGGGTCGCCCGCTACATCACGCCGAACGGCCGCCGCCGCGTGATGGGCTCGTTCGTGCACGGCTCGATGGCGAACGCGCTGCCGCACGCGGTCGGCGCGCAGTTCGGGGCGCCGGGACGGCAGGTGGTGGCGGTGGCGGGCGACGGCGGGCTCGGGATGCTGCTCGGCGAGCTGCTCACGGTGCGGCTGCACCGCGTTCCCGTGAAGATCGTCGTCTTCAACAACGCGTCGCTCGGGATGGTGCGGCTGGAGATGATGGTGGACGGGCTGCCCTCGTTCGAGACCGATCACGAGGCCGTCGACTTCGCCGCGATCGCCGAGGCGGCGGGGATCGACTCGGCGCGCGTGGAGCGTCCGGCGGACGTCCGGGGCGCGCTCGCGACCGCGCTGGCCGCGCCCGGCCCGTACCTGCTGGACGTCGTCACCGACCCGAACGCGCTGTCCATCCCGCCGCGCATCACGCCCCAGCAGGTGAAGGGGTTCGCGCTCGCGGCGGGCAAGACCGTCCTGACGGGCGGTGTCGGCAAGATGCTCGACCTCGCGCGCAGCAACCTGCGCAACATCCCGCGCCCCTGAGGACCCGCCCGCCGGGAACAGCCTCAGATGAAGGGGCGGGCCATCTCGTCGAGGGTCTCGTCGGTGACCTCGCGGAGCGGGCGCGGAGGCTGCTCCTCGGTCCAGCGGAGCACCGCGATGCGCAGCGAGGTCATGAACGCGCCGGCCATGGCGCGGGCCCGGGGGCCGGGCAGGGCGTCCCGCGCGGCGATGAGGTCGGCGAGCGTGCGCTCGAACGTGGCGTAGTAGGAGAGCTGCCGCGCTAGGACGGACGGGTGGGCGCGGGCCAGGCGCGCCTGGGCGGCCCAGTGCGGGTCGGGTTCGCCCTCCTCCGCGACGATGGCGTGGAAGGACGCGCGGAGCGCCGCCCATGGGGTCTCGTCCACCGGACGGGCGGTGAAGTGGTCGAGGAGGGACTGCATGCGCTGCTCGTCGCCGTAGAGGAGCGCGTCCTCCTTGCCGCCGAAGTAGTTCGAGAAGGTGCGCCGGGACACCCCGGCGGCGTCGGCGATCGCCTCCACCGTGACGTCGCCCAGGCCGTGCTCGATGGCGAGGCGCATCGCGGCCTCGTGCAGGGCACGGCGCGTCGCCTCCTTCTTGCGCTCACGCAGCCCGCCGGTCGTCTCCATGGTCACGCCACCCTACCGGGCGCCAAATTTCGTGCACACAGAGCAAATTTGCCCACTGGGAATATTTTTGTCCGGACGGGCCTTGGAACACGCGTACCCGTCCAACCCCGCACCTCCCGGAGGCGTCCTTTGAGCGTGCAAGCACCGTCCGGATCGGCGCCGATGTCGCGGCGGCAGATCCTCGAAGCCCTGAGCGGCCTGCTGCTGGTGCTGTTCGTGGCGATGCTCAGCGCGACCGTCGTCTCGACGGCGCTGCCGCAGATCATCGGCGCACTGAGGGGCACCCAGTCGCAGTACACCTGGGTCGTCACCGCCACCCTGCTGGTCTCGACCGCGAGCACCCCGATCTGGGGCAAGCTCGCCGACCTCTACGACAAGAAGCTGCTGCTCCAGATCGCGATCGTGATCTTCGTCGGCGCCTCGGCGGCGTCCGGCCTCGCGCAGAACACGGGGCAGCTCATCGCGGCCCGCGCCGTCCAGGGCCTCGGCGTCGGCGCGCTCCAGATCCTCGTCCAGATCATCATGGCCGCCATGATCAGCCCCCGCGACCGGGGCCGGTACTACGGCTACCTCGGCGCCGTGATGGCCGTGGCCACCGTCGGCGGCCCGCTGCTCGGCGGGCTGATCGTCGACACCTCCTGGCTCGGCTGGCGCTGGTGCTTCTTCATCGGCGTGCCGTTCGCGGCCGTCTCGTTCGCGCTGCTGCAGAAGACGCTGCGGCTGCCGGTCGCCCGCCGCGACGACGTGAGGATCGACTACGTCGGCGCGACCCTCATCGCCGCGGGCGTCAGCACCCTGCTGATCTGGGTGACGTTCGTCGGCGACAGCTTCGCCTGGCTGTCCTGGCAGAGCGCCGCGATGACCGCCGGCGGCGTCATGCTGCTCGCCGCGGCCGTCTGGGTGGAGTCTCGCGTCGCCGAGCCGATCGTCCCGCTGGACATCGTCGCCCGCCGCAACACCGCCCTCGCCATCGTCGCGAGCCTCGCCGTCGGCATGGCCATGTTCGGCGGCGCCGTCTTCCTCGGCCAGTACTTCCAGATCGGGCGCGGCTTCAGCCCCACCAAGGCGGGCCTGCTCACGATCCCGATGATGGCCGGCGTGCTCGGCGCGTCCACCGTCGCCGGACGGCTCACCTCCCGCACCGGCAGGGTCAAGCCCTACATCGTCGCCGGGACGATCGTGCTGACCGCCGGGTTCGGCCTGCTCGCCACCATCGACCACGCGACGCCGCTGGCGTTCGTCGGCGCCGCCATGTTCCTCGTCGGCCTCGGCGTCGGCATGTCGATGCAGAACCTCGTGCTGGTCGTGCAGAACTCCGTCCAGCTCAACGAGATCGGCGCCGCCAGCGGGACCGTCACGTTCTTCCGCTCCCTCGGCGGGACGGTCGGCGTGTCGGTGCTCGGCGCCGTGCTCGCCAACCGGGTCGCCGACAGCATCGCGCGAGGGCTCGCGCGGCTCGGCGTCGACCCGTCCGCGAGCGGCGGCGGCACCGGGAACCTGGACGTGGCGTCGCTGCCCGCCCCGGTCCGCGAGATCGTCCGGGCCGCCTATGGCGACGCCACCGGCCGGATCTTCCTGATCTCCGCCTGCATCGCCGTCGTCGGCATCGTCGCCGCCGCGCTCCTGCGGCCGGTGACCCTGCGCGACAGCCTCGACCTGCCCGCCGAGCCCTCTCCCGCCGCCGCTGCGGAGGGCGCCGACGACCCGATCGGCGGCGCGGCGCCCGCTCCCGTGGCGGTCGGCACCGCCGCGCGGACCTCCGGTTGTCAGGATTTTCACAAGCGCCGCCGCGAAGAGCTGACCTGAGTCAGAAGCCCCCGCGGCGTGCCGTCCGTACGGTCGAAGACCCCGGCACCCACCCCCTGGAGGGCAGATGAGCGGTCGATCGGACTTCGGGCGGCGGACGGCGTCGGTGGCGCGGGCGGGCGGCATGTTCGTCCGCAGCGGGCTGTGGCGCCCCGGGCCGCCGCTCAGGGTCGCCCGCCAGCTCGGTGCCCTCCGCCGCTGGGGGACGCTGCTCGGCGGGACCGTCGCCTCCGCCGCCGCCCGCGACCCCGACCGGGTCGCGCTGGCCGACGACGCGGGCGAGCTGACCTACGCGGAGCTCGACGCCCGCACCGACCGGCTCGCCGCCGCCCTCGGCCGATCCGGCGCCGCGCCCCGCGTCGCCGTCCTGTGCCGCAACCACCGCGGCATGGTCGAGACGCTCGTCGCGTGCAGCAAGCGCGGCGCCGACCTCGTCATGCTCAACACGGGGATGAGCGTCGAGCAGCTCGTGTCCGTCGTCCGGGAGCAGCGGGCCGAGATCGTCATCGCCGACCCCGAGTTCGGCGCGTTCCTCGCCGCCGTCCCGAAGACGGTCCGCGCCGTCACGGCGGGCGAGCCCGGCGCGGAGCTGGAGACGATGATCGCGACGGCTCCGGCGGCCGGGGTCGAGCCGCCGGAGGCCCCGGGCCGGACGATCGTGCTGAGCTCCGGGACGACCGGCCGCCCGAAGGGCGCCGACCGGCGCTCGCGCCCCGGGCTGTCGCCGCTGACGTCGATCCTGTCGCGGATCCCGTACGCCGTGCACGAGCGGATGTTCATCGAGGCGCCGCTGTTCCACACCTGGGGGTACGCGATGCTCCAGACGGCGGTGTCGCTGCGCGCGACGATCGTGCTGCGGCGCCGCTTCGACCCCGAGGCGACCCTGCGGACGATCGAGGCGGCGGGCGCGACCGCGCTGGTCGCGGTCCCGGTGATGCTCCAGCGGATCATGGACCTGCCGGAGCCGGTCCGGAGCGGGTACGACACGTCCGGGATGCGGATCGCGGCGGTGAGCGGGTCCGCGCTGCCGCCGACGCTCGCGACCGCGTTCATGGACGCCTTCGGCGACGTCCTGTACAACCTGTACGGGTCGACGGAGGCGTCGTGGGTCACGATCGCCACGCCCGCCGACCTGCGCGCGCACCCGGACACCGCGGGCACGCCGCCGCCCGGCACCGAGGTCGCGATCCTCGACGAGCGCGGCGAGCGCGTCCCGCCGGGCACGACCGGCCGCATCTTCGCCGCGAACGAGCTGCTGTTCGCGGGCTACACCGGCGGCGGCACCAAGGAGATGCGCGACGGGCTGATGAGCCTCGGCGACCTCGGGCACCTGGACGGCGACGGCCGCCTGTTCGTGCACGGCCGCGACGACGACATGATCGTCTCGGGTGGGGAGAACGTGTTCCCGAGCGCGATCGAGGAGGTGATCGCCCTGCTGCCGCAGGTCCGGGAGGTCGCGGTGGTCGGCGTGCCGGACGAGGAGTTCGGGCAGCGGGCCGCGGCGTTCGTCGTCCCGCGGGACGGGGCGGCGCTCGACGCGGACGCCGTCCGGGCGCACGTCCGCGAGAGCCTCGCCCGGTTCGCCGTCCCCCGGGACGTGCGGTTCCTCGCGGAGCTCCCGCGCAACGCCACCGGCAAGATCCTGCGCCGCGAGCTCGCCGCCGCCCCCGCGGACGGCCGGGACGAGGCCGCCGGGTGACCCGGTCAGCCGGCGGGGATCTCCACCTCGAACCAGAGCTGGGTGCGGCGCGGCGTCTGGTCGAGCTCCCACTCGCCGGCCAGGGCGTCGATGACGGTCAGGCCGCGGCCGTGGTCGATGCGTCGGCGGCCGTGCCGCTCGCCCGCCGAGGGGCCGTCGTCGCAGACCTCCACCCGCAGCCGCGCCTCGTCGGCGGCGACCACCACCCTGATCATCCCCGATCCGTGCAGGACGGCGTTCGCGATCGCCTCGGCGGCCATCAGCTCGACGTCGTCCAGCAGCGCGTCGTCGGTGACGGCCTTCGCGGCCAGGTCGCGGACGGCGCGGCGCGCCCGGCGGCCCTCGCCCGGGTCGGCGGCGAAGCGCAGCGGCTCGCCGAGCCGCTCCATGCGCGCTGTCATGGCCCGGCGTCCGGTGCCGTGCCGGGCGGGGCCGTCCGCCGATCCCCGCGGCGGCGGACCGGATCATGCACCGTGCAGGACGTCGCCACGGGGAACGTGAACGCGCGGGTCGCCGTCGTGCCGGCTGCCGTCGTGCCGAGTGTCACTGCATCACCACACTGAGGATCGGAAGCGCATCGCAATCATTCACCTGCGGTGAGTGACGGGCAACACACTGGGCGTCTTGATCTCGACTTTCCCGGGACGCGCGCGGCGCGGCGGCCGCTCCGGTCCAGCTTGTGGCGGAGCCTACGGTATCCGTTGACGCCCGATCCGCGGATTGTGGCAAAAGTAAACCGCCGGACGGGGAATGCTCACCGGAGTGAGCGATCGGCGTTCTTGTCAGCGGGCGCGCAACCCGTCCCGCAAAGTGATCGCACGGTCCTACGGCGCGCGGCGGCGCCTTCCCGTAGCGTCATCGCACCGGGCGGACGAGGCGAAGGGGCCGCGACGATGACGTTCTCGCTGGAGCTCGACGACGATCTCGTGCAGGTCCGGGACTGGGTGCACGGCTTCGCCCGCGACGTCGTCCGGCCGGCCGCGCACGAGTGGGACGAGCGGGAGGAGACGCCCTGGCCGATCCTCCGCGAGGCGGCCCGCATCGGGCTGTACTCGCTCGACTTCTTCGCGGCGCAGTCGCTGGAGCCGACCGGCCTCGGGATCCCGGTGGCGTTCGAGGAGCTGTTCTGGGGCGACGGCGGCATCGGCGAGGCGATCGCGGGCACCGGCCTCGCCGCCGCGTCCGTCGCCGCGACCGGCACGCCCGAGCAGGTCGAGGAGTGGCTGCCGCAGATGTTCGGCACCCCCGACGACGTCGCCGTCTCGGCGTTCTGCTCGTCCGAGCCGGAGGCGGGCAGCGACGTGTCGGCGATCCGCACCCGCGCCGTCCACGACGAGGCGCGCGACGAGTGGGTGCTGAACGGCACCAAGACCTGGGCGACGAACGGCGGCATCGCGCGGGTGCACGTGATCGTCGCGTCCGTCGCCCCGGAGCTGGGGGCGCGCGGGCAGGCGAGCTTCGTCGTCCCGCCGTCCACGCCGGGCCTGGAGCAGGGGCAGAAGTTCCGGAAGCACGGGATCCGGGCGTCGCACACCGCCGAGGTGGTGCTGCGGGACGTCCGCGTCCCCGGACGCTGCCTCGTCGGCGGCAAGGATCGGCTGGACGAACGGCTCGCCCGCGCCCGCGAGGGACGCGGCGGCCGCGGCCAGGTGTCGATGCGGACGTTCGAGGCGACCCGCCCGTCGGTCGGCGCGATGGCCGTCGGCATCGCCCGCGCCGCCTACGACTACGCCCTGGGGTACGCGCGGGAGCGGGAGCAGTTCGGCCGCAAGATCGGCGACTTCCAGGCCATCGCGTTCAAGCTGGCGGACTGCAAGTGCGCCATCGACGCGGCGCGGCTCCTCGTCTGGCGGGCCGCGTGGATGGCCCGCACCGGCCGCCCGTTCGAGAACGCCGAGGGCTCGATGGCCAAGCTGGTCGCGAGCGAGACGGCCGTGCGCGTCACCGAGGAGGCCATCCAGATCCTCGGCGGGAACGGCTACACCCGCGACTACCCGGTGGAGCGCATGCACCGGGACGCCAAGATCTTCACGATCTTCGAGGGGACGAGCGAGATCCAGCGCCTGGTCATCGGGCGCGCGGTCACGGGCCTGCCGGTGCGCTGACCCCGGGACGGCAGGCGGGCGGCCGGACGCCGGCGGCCGCGTACTACTCATGCGGGCGCATAAAACGTCCTGAATCTCCATCTTCCTGCCTGAATCGCCGGACGTCCGCCGTATGTCAGCATCCGAAGGACGGCGCCCCCCAACTCGCCCGGCGCCGCCCGTTCCACCTCTGGCCCCGAACGGGCCTCACCCCCGGAGGTGCGCCATGACCGCGGTCGTCCTCGCCTGCGCCGCGCAGGCCGTCTACATCGTCGCCTTCGTCATGTTCAAGACGGCCGCGGGCCGGATGCGCCCGCTCGCCGGGCGCCGCCCGCTGCACTCCTTCGGGCTGATCGTCCGCAGCCCGCGCTGGCTGCTCGGCTGCCTGGTGCTGATGTCCGGCTTTGCCCTCTCGGCGGCCGCGCTGGTGACGCTGCCGGTGGTCGCCACCCTGCCCGCCTACGGCCTCAGCCTCGTCCTGCTGCTGGCCGTCGGCATGGGCGGCTTCGGCGAGCGGCCGACCTCCCGGGAATGGCTCGCCGTGCTCGTCACCGTCGCCGCGATGATCACCGCCGCGCTGTCGGTGCTGCCCGGCGCGTCCGAGACCCTCGCGGACACCCTGCGCCGCCCCGCCGGGACCGGCGCCGCCGACGCCCTCCCACCGGGCCGCGCGTGCCTCGTGTTCGTCCCGTCCCTGGTCCTCCCGCTGTGGATGTTCAGCATGCGCGACCGCCCGGTCAGCGGGCGGCACGCGAGGCCCCTCACCGGCATCGCCTACGGCGTCGGTGCGGGCGTCCTGCTGGGCGCGACGGAGGTCTTCGGCCTCGGCATGGCGATGATGCTGGCCGGACACCGCGGCGCCGCCGTCCTCGCCTCCCCGCACCCGTACCTGTTCCTCCTCGCGGGCGTGTGCGGCCTCGGCCTCCTGTCGATCGGCCTCCAGCGCTGCCGCCTCACCATCATCGTCACCGTCGTCACGGTGACCGCGAAGGCGCACCTGCTCCTGTCGGCGACGCTCCTGTACGGCGAGCCATGGCCCCACGAGTTCCCGCGTCTCGCCCTGCGCGTCGCAGGCGTCCTGCTGGCCCTCGTGGCCCTCACGGTCTTCCCCCGACACGAACGCCGCCGCCCCACCCCGCGGACGCCCCGCCAGACCACCCCGCGAGCACTCACGCCTCCCGCCCAGACACCCCACAAACTCCCGCACCCGTGGAACGTGCCCGCCTCCGAAGCCCACACGCGCTAAGCCCCCGCAAGCGCACCCGTCCTACGGCGCAGGACCGGCGGCGATGCACTTGAGCGTCTCCGCACGTGCGCTGCCGTCCCGGGACGAACAACCGCGGCGCGCGTGCCCGAGACCAAGCGATCTTCACCCACACCAAGATCTTTAAGAGACGAGGTGGAGCGCGTAACGTTGCGATCGCGTGCGAAGCCAGATCCGAGCTTGCGAGGATCTGATCGCGCAGTGAGCCGCCAGGCGAGCCGGAGCGATGCCAGCGATCGCCGCATTGCCGTTGAAGGAGGCCCGCCAGGGCCGACGCCGAGGGAATGCAATGAATACTCGACAGATGTGGCATCAGACGGAGCCGTTGCACGCGTTGTTCTGGTACGCGCCGGAGGTGTTCGCGGAGGCGGAGGGGCTCGGCTACAAGGTCGATGTGCGGTGGCCCAGCTACTTCGCCTGGCGTGCGGCGCCTTTGGGAGCGGCGGGCACTGCGCTGGTGTCGGCGGCGTTCTACAGCTTCAGTCCGCGCATGGTGGCCGAGCATGTTCCCGCGGCTTGGGCGGTCGCGCCGCCTGAGCGTGTGCTGGAGGCTCGCGTCCGCGCGGTCGACCGGATGTACCGCGCGCTGCTGGGGGACGGTGTCGCGTCGCCGGAGGTGGTCGAGGCGGCGGAGCTGGCGCGCACCGCGGCCGAGGCCGCGAGCACGGCGGGGCGTCCGATCGCCGCCGCGAACGCGGACCTGCCGTGGCCGGACGAGCCGCATGTCGCCCTGTGGCACGCCATCGGCATCCTGCGGGAGCAGCGCGGTGACGGGCATGTGGCGGCGCTGCTCACGGCGGGGCTCGATCCGGTGGAGGCGCTGGTGTCGTTCGCGGCGGTCGGTGCGGCTCCGGTGGAGACGTTCGCGAGCCGCGGTTGGACGGACGCGGAGTGGGCGGCGGGACGTGAGCGGCTCATGTCCCGGGGGCTGGTGAACGCCGACGGGATCGCCACCGACGCGGGCCGCGAGCTGCGCGACGAGGTCGAGCGGACGACCGACGAGCTCGCCGAGGCGCCGTGGCGGGAGCTGGGCGCCGACGGGTGCGCCCGCCTGTCGGAGCTGACGATGCCGATCCTGGTCAAGGTGCTGGAGACGGGGCTGATGCCGGCCTCGAACACGCTGGGCATCGGCAAGATCGCGCCGCCGCCGCCCCGCTGAACGCCGCGTTCTCCGAGGGGTTTCAGGGTTTGGCGAGGGCCCAGGCGGTGGTCTTCAGGCGGCCGGTCGTGCCGAGGTCCAGCGAGCCGCTCGGCTTGACGCTCTGGGCGCGGCGTCCGGGCGCCGGGACGAGTTGCAGGAAGGCGCCCTTGACCGCGGCTCCGTCCGTGACGGTGTTGCGCCAGACGACGATGATCTGCGCGGCCTGCCCGGGACGTACGGTCAGGGGCTTGGGGCCCGGGTCGGGGACCTCGGTGGTGCCGTTGACGATCGTGATGTCGAGCGGTTCGGCCTGCGCGTCGAACACGCGCAGGACCGGGTAGCCGTTCAGCCGGAACGGCTTCGTGCCGCAGTTGGCCAGCCGGACGGTCATGGCGCGCAGGCCCATCGCCGCGTCGGGTTCGGTGGCCGTCGCGCGGGTGCCGTCCGGCGAGCAGGGCGGCGCCTCGGTGACCGCGGTCCCGGGACCGCCGGACGGCAGTCCGAGCAGGCTGGGGGAGGGCGAGGCGCTTGCCCCGGGGACGCGTGCCGGGGGCGCGTCCACGGGCTGCTCCGAGGGCTCGCACGCGCCGCAGGCCGCGGCGGCCGCGACCGCCAGGGCCGCGACCGCCGGCCGGACCGGTCTCCGTGAACGTCGCACCATCACCCGTGGATCATGCCAGCGGGTGCGCCGTCATGGCTCGCCCTTCCTCGGACCTGCACACTTTCGGCACATGCCGGGAGTCAGCGGCGGGCGATCGGTGGACGGGAGCGCAGGGACGCGGCGCGGAGGGCCACCTCGATGCCGAAGCGGGCGTCGGGGTCGTCCAGATCGTCGCCGAAGGTCTGCTCGATCTTGCGCATCCGGTACCGGACGGTCTGCGGGTGGATGTGCAGCCGTTCGGCGATCTCGGCGGCGGTGCCGCGGGTCACGAGCCAGGTGCGGAGGGTCTCGACGAGGCGGTCCTGCTGGCCGGGGGTCATGCCGTCCAGGACGCCGAGGCGCCGGCGGGTGATCTGCTCGACGAGCGCGGGGTCGGACAGGAGCCAGAGGGTGACGAGGTGCTCCTCGCAGAGGACGACCCGCGCGCCGTCCAGGACGCCTTCTCGCGCGAGGCCGAGGGCTTGCCGGGCCCAGCGGAGGGAGTCGGCGGCCTGGGCGGTGGGGAGGGTGACGCCGACCGCGGCGCGGCGGCCGGGGAGGGCGGCGTCGAGCATGGCGCGGCGCTCGGCCGTGAAGGGGCCGGGGACGAGGAGGTGCGGGGCCGCGGATTCGAGGTCGGCGAGCACGTCGCCGTCGAGGGCCGTCCAGACGCAGCGGGCCCCGGGCTCGACGGCGATGGGGGTGGCGGTGTCCGGAACGGTCCAGCCCGTCGCCTCGGCCGGTTCGGTGAGCTCGGCCTCCGGCGCGCCCTGGACGATCAGCCGCAGCAGCCGGCGGCGCCGCTCGTCGAGGGCGGGGATGGGCCGCGCCTTGGCCTCCTGGTAGCCCTCCAGGGAGTGCGCCGCGAGCTCGTCCATGAAGACGAAGAGGGCGTCGGCGAGGCGCGACATGACCGCGGAGGAGATGTCGTGGCGCGGGGCGACCTTCATGACGCGCCGCCAGGCGACCTGCCCGCCGATCCGGTAGGCGGCCTGGAGGCTGTCCATGCTGCGGCCCTCGTGCGCCTCGTACTGGCCGAGCATGCGGGCCGTCCCGGCGGACTCGTCGGTGACGGCGCGCGCGCCGGGCACCGCGGCGACCCGGTCGACGAACGCCGCGAGGTTGTGCTCGACGCTGAGCCGCAGGACCTGGCCGTAGGGGCCGTCGAGGGGACGGGCGTACTCGGGGATCGCGCGGCGGATCTCGGTGACGATCTCGCCGGCGAGGCTGGGCAGTTCCGGCCGCATCAGCCGGGCGAGCCGCGGCGGCAGCGGGACCGCGCGCTCGGCGAGACCTCCAGGTTCGAGGGTTCTGGTCATCGGACACACCTCCGTCACCGTGTCCGCGCGGCCGGGTGGCGGGGCGGGGAGTGGGGTGGCCCCTCCCCGGCCCGGCCGGCGCGGGCGGCGGTAGCGCGAGATCGCGGCCGGGAGCGGGGCGCGCCCTGAGGGTCCCCCCGCGCGCCCTTTTCCGACCTCGATCGAGGACTCTCCGACGGTAAGCGGGGCGCCCGGCCGCGTTCTGTAGCGCGAGCGAACAAAACGCGATCCGCGCTGCTCACTCGCTTATAGGAATTCGCGGTGTCGGGGTGCAGGCGCGTGAGGGCCGCCAATTCCGCGTGCGGCGCGGTGGAATTTGTCGATTTTTATTAGAACGATATTCGGGATCGGCGTCAGGAGCAGAACGCGGTGTCGGCGGCCTTCGCCAGGTCGGCGCGGAAGCGCTCGTCGTACTCCAGCGTGGACGTGTTGTAGGTGATCACGGCCTGGCGACGGCCGTCCGCGCTGGTGTAGGTCCACGTCCGGTAGCCGGGGAAGCCGCCGTCGTGGCCCCACGCGCGGCCGCAGGAGAAGGCGATGCGGGCGACGCCGAGGCCGTAGTCCTCCACGACGCCGTCGTCGTTCACCGGGCGGACGGTCGTGAGCTCGCGCATCTGCCGGGCGGGCAGCAGCCGGCCGGTGAACAGGGCCCGGTGGAAGCGGGCGAGGTCGTCCACGGTGGAGATGATGCCGCCGGACGTCCGGGCGCTGGACGTGCTGATCGCGGTGCTGACGTCGCCGAACCCGCCGTAGTAGCCGTGGACGTACGGCCCAGGGAAGGCGCTGCTCGCCGTGAAGTCCGTCTGCGCGGGGTAGGAGGTGTGCCGCAGGCCCAGCGGCCGGAAGATGCGGCGCGCGAACTCGGCGCCCGCCGTCCGCCCGGACGCCCTCTCGATGATCATCCCGGCGAGGACGTAGTTGGTGTTGGAGTAGTTCCAGCCCGTGCCCGGTGCGTACAGCGGCGCCTTCTCCACGGCGATGCCGACCAGTTCGGACGGCTCCCACATGCGCCGCGGGTCCGTCATGACCCGGGGGTCGGGCGTGTAGTCGTTCAGGCCGCTGGTCTGCGCGAGCAGCCGCCGGATCGTGATCTTCGAGCCGTCGTTGCCGTTGCCCCGGACGAGGCCGGGCAGCCAGCGCTCCACGGTGTCGTCGAGCGACAGGCGGTGCTCGGCGGCGAGCTGGAGCACGACCGTCGAGGTGAACGACTTGGTCACGCTGGCGGCGCGGAAGAGCAGCCGGTGGTCCATCGGCCGGCCGGTGGCCGTGTCGGACACCCCGGCGGCGGTGTGCGCGACGCGCCCGTCCCGCCGGGTCATGATCAGCACGCCGGGGGCGCCATCGGCCACGAGCCCGGTGGCCGCCGCCCGCACCTTCGCGTCCAGGCCGGTCGCGGTCGGCTCGTTCCGCCGGGGACCGGCCGCCGCCGCGGCCGGGGCGGCGACGCCGAAGCCCAGGACGAGTGCGGTGACGGCGGCGGACAGCGTGCGGATGCGCGGCATGGGATCTCCTTGAGCGGTGCGGGAGCCGACGTGATCGACCCTTCCGGAGCGCCCTCCTGCCGGCACTGGGCTCAGGACCCGAACGTGGGGTGTACCTGGCGACACCCGGCCCCGCCCCCGATCGTGTCCCTGGCGGGCTGGTCCGGACGCGCAAATTCCCGTGGCCGTCTAAAGGAAGTTGTCATCACATCACAAGAGCGCGATTCTGTGCCGGCGGGCCGGGGTGCAATGGCTCACCGAACTGAGCGGTTCCGCGGACTTCTTCGTTCTGGAGTCGGTTCTTTCGACGTTTCCCTCTGATTACGGTCGGGGCCGTGTCCGGAGGGACGCGACGAAGGGTGAGGCCGCGACGAAGGGTGGGCCGCGTTGACCGCCTCGGTAGCGGTGAGGGATCCCGAGTCCCCGGCAGGGGCCCCGTCCCGGTGGGGACGGCTCGGCGCGCTGCCATGGGGCTGGATCGGCCCGCTCGCCGTGTCGGCCCTCGCCGGGTTCCTCGTGTTCCACCGGCTGGGCACGCCCCACGCGATCATCTGGGACGAGACGTACTACGCCAAGGACGCCTGGGCCCTGCTGCACTACGGCGTCGAGCACAACTGGCGGATGAGCCAGGACGGCGCCGTCGCCAACGCCCACTTCCTGGCCGGGCACCCCGTCGCGGGCCTCGCGGGCGGCGGCGAGTGGGCGGCCCACCCGCCGCTCGGCAAGTGGTTCATCGCGGCGGGCATGGCGGTGTTCGGCACCGGCCCGTTCGGGTTCCGGTCCGCGGCCGCCGTCGCGGGCGTCCTGACCGTGCTGATCCTGGCCCGGACGGCCCGGCGCATGACCGGCTCGACCGTCCTCGGATGCGCAGCGGGGCTGCTGCTGGCGCTCGACGGGTCCTGGCTCGTCTCCAGCCGCACGGCCCTCCTGGACATCTTCCTGCTGCTCTGGATCGTGGCCGGTTTCGCCTGCCTGGTCGTTGACCGGGACCGGACCCGTGCCGCGCTCGCCGCGTCCATGGCGAGAACGCCGGCGGAAGACACCGGCGACGGCCCTTCCGGTGACCGGCCCGGCGGCCCGTTCCTGCGGCACGGGTGGCGGATCGGCGCCGGTCTCTGCTTCGGCCTGGCGTGCGGGACGAAGTGGTCCGGCGTCTACGCCATGGCGTTCTTCTGGCTGCTGGCGCTGCTGTGGGACCGCGGTGCGCGCAAGGACGCCGGGGTGGCGCGGCCCTGGCGCGGCATGCTGAGACTCGACCTGCTCCCCTCGCTGCTCCAGATGTGGGCGCTCGCCGCAGCCGTCTACCTGGCCGGCTGGTGGGGGTGGTTCGCCTCCGGGACGAGCGTCCAGGAGGCGCTGTTCGGGCAGCGCCTCCCGGGTTTCCAGCGGGACTGGGCGGCGCGGCATCCGAGCGGCGTCTGGCCGTCGTTCCTCGACCCGGTCCGGTCGCTGTGGCACTACCACGCGATGACGCTCGACTTCCACGGCTCGGTGACGGCCCCGAACCCGGCGCAGTCCTGGCCGTGGCAGTGGGCCTACGTCGGGCATCCGGCCGTCATGTACCGCGGCGCCGTGCAGCGGGGCCAGGACGGCTGCGACGCCGCGCGGTGCGTCACCGAGGTGTCCCATCTCGGCACGCCCGTGCTCTGGTGGTTCTCGGCCGGCGCGCTCCTCGCCGTGCTCGCCTACGCGGTGTTCCTGCGCGACTGGCGGGCCGGTGCCGCGGCCGGCGGCTACCTGGCGGGCTGGCTGCCCTGGTTCCCGGCCGCGCTCGACGACCGGACCATGTACTCGACGTACGCGCTGCCGATGCTGCCGTTCGCGGTGCTGGCCGTGGTGCTGCTCTTCGAGGGCGTCCACACCGCCTACCGGGACCGGCCCTGGCGGCGCGCGCTCGTCTCCGCGGGCGGCGCCGCCTTCGTGCTGGCCGTCGCGGTCAACCTCTACGTCCTCTATCCGATCCTCACGGCCGAACCCGTCTCGGAGAGCGGCTGGCAGTCCCGGCTGTGGCTCCCCGGCTGGACGTGATGCGCATGAGCCCGCAGCAGCACGGCAGGGAGCAGGACGGCAGGGAGAGGGGAGCGACCATGAGGGTCCGGAGCCACTGGACGATGGCCGTGTTCGGCGCGGCCGTGGTCGGGCTGGGCGCGGTCGCGACCGGCTCGCTGCCCGGTCCCGGCGGCGCGACGGCGAGGGCCCAGGAGGCCGACGCCGACCTGGGCTACACCTGCGCTTTCCCGTCCGGGACGTCGCAGCGGTTCGGCGTCCGGGTGCGCGGCACGTTCCCGGCGAGCGGGACGGTTGGGCAGCCGGTGCGCCCGGGCCGCGTCACGGCCGCCGTGACGATCCCGAAGGCGGCGCTGCCCGAGGTGACCGGGCTCGGAGGCGCGTCCGTCGTCGGGACGGCGCAGCTCGGCACGTCCGTCACGCAGAACGGCAAGTCCGCCCCGGTGAGCTGGGACGGGCTGACCACACCGTCCACACCGGTCGCGGACGGCGCCGACCTGGTGCTGGCCGCGTCCGGCGACGTCCCGCCGGTGACGCCCGCCGGGACCGGCGACCTCACGTTCGCGGCCGGCGCCCTGACGCTGACGCTCAGCCCGAGGGCGGCGAACGGCACGACCAGCGGCGCGGCGACCGGACCGGCGACCGGCCAAGCGAACGGCACGGCGGACGGCGGCACGACAGGCGGCGGCACGACAGGCAGTGGCGCGGCGGGCGGCGCGGGCGGGGCTCCGAAGACGCTGCGGATCACGTGCGAGCCGGTCGCCGGGCAGACGCTGACCCTCGCGACCGTCCCGGTGACCGGCGCGAGCGGGAGTCCCGCCCCCGAGGCGTCCGCGGCGCCGAAGCCGGGAGCGCGGGCCGCCGCCCCGGCCGGGACGCCACCGGAGTGCGGCTCGTACCCGCCGCCCTCCGACGACTGGATGCCGGGCTGCGTGTACCTCAGCGGTTTCGCGAACGTCGCGAAGCTCAAGGGCGCGTCCGTGCTCAACGACCCCGAGTTCGCCGAGCCCGTCCTGACGACCATGGTGTACGCGCTCACCCCGGACGGGAACGGCGCCATGGTGCGGCAGCGGTTCGTCCGCCCGCTGCGGTCCCGGTCCACGTTCCTGACCTTCGGGTTCATGCCGACCACGGCCACGATGGAGATGACGCAGCGTCCCCTCGACCCGGGGAACCCGTCCGATCCGAAGGACTACGGGACCTACGACGCGGTCTCCGGCGCCGACGGCTTCCAGACGGTCACCGCGCACATGCGGATGTCGATCCGCATCTACGACGTCCGCGTCAACGGGACGCCGATGGACGTGGGCGGACGCTGCCGGACCCGCACCGACGCCGACATCACGCTCAAGGGCCGGCTGCCGAACGTCCTGGAGGCGGGGATGGTCGAGGGCGAGTTCACCATTCCCCCCTTCGCGGGCTGCGGCGTCGGCGAGGACCTCGACCCGCTGTTCTCCGGCTCCGTCGCGGGGCCCGGGAACCTGATCCGCGTGAGCCTCGGCGCGTCCTGCATCCCGGACGTGGAGATCAACTGCCCGCCGGTGCTGCCCGAGCCGCGCCGCTCCGCCGCGCCGCCGGGATGAGCGCACCCCGGATGAGCACCCCCGAGCGCACCCCCGGATGAGCGCCACCGGGATGAGCGCCGCCGGATGAGCGAGCCCGGGTGAGCGCCGCAGCGCACCCCATCGCACGTGTAGACGCCCCAACGGGAAGAGGAGGACCGCCGTGACCCGTCCGAAGGACGACTGGCGCCGCTGGATCGCCGAGAACCTGCTGCTGGGCAACCCGCCCGAGGTGATCCGCGAGGCGCTGGTCCGCAACGAGTTCAGCGAGGAGGAGGCCGCCCGCGAGGTCGCCGGGGCGCTGGCGAGCCCGTACGTGCAGGGCGGGTCGCGGATCGCGAACCGGCTGCGCAAGCGGGAGTGGACCCTCACCGTCTACGGCCGGCTCAGCCGGATGCGCGCGAACGGCGGGACGATCGAGCGCCGCGAGCGGCCGTCCCGGGACGAGTTCTTCGAGCAGTACTACTTCCAGAACCGGCCGGTCATCATCACCGGGATGCTGAAGTCGTGGCCCGCGTGCACGAAGTGGGACTTCGACTACTTCCGGGAGCGTTGCGGGGACCGCGAGGTCGAGGTGCAGTTCGGCCGGGAGTCGGACGAGGACTACGAGATCAATGGACCGAAGCACAAGCGGTTGATGCCGTTCCGCGAGTACGTCGACCTCGTCGAGTCGGCCGGGACGACCAACGACTTCTACATGACCGCGAACAACGCCTCGCGCAACCGCGCCGCGCTGGACGTGCTGTGGTCCGACATCGATCCGATCACCGAATACCTGGACGGCGACTCGCCGGACAAGGGCTTCTTCTGGCTCGGGCCGGCCGGGACCAAGACCCCCTACCACCATGATCTGACCAACAATTTCATGGCGCAGGTGATGGGCCGCAAGCAGATCAAGATGGTGCCGCTGCACGACACGGCCTACATCTACAACCACCTGCACTGCTACTCGGAGGTCGACGCGAGCGCGGTCGACTACGAGCGCTTCCCCGCCATGCGCAAGGCCCAGGTGCTGGAGTGCACGCTGTCGCCCGGCGAGCTGCTGTTCATCCCGGTCGGCTGGTGGCACTACGTCGAGGGGCTGGACCCCACCGTCACGATGAGCTTCACCAACTTCCTCCGCTTCAACGACTTCGCCGAGAACTACACGACGTTCCAGCACCTGTAGGTCCCGGCCGGCGGCGGGAGCTCACGCGCCGGCGGCCGGGAATCTCGCGTCCGATGACAACTTCCGGACGCTCCGGCCGCCGTGCGCCGCCACTCTGGAAATTCCTGTCACACGACGATGAAATCACCGCCTCGTGCTGCCGGAAAATGACAGTTTTCCGGCACTCGAAATAACTTCATATCGGTGTTGAGCCAGTGAGTGCGAAGCTCGGGCATTTTGTCAGTAGACCGTGAAGACACCCTCCGGGCTTACGGGTAGTTTACGAGTCCGAAACGTACGAGATCTGGATCACTCAAGGGATGCCGGCGGACGCCGGCGACCTGGATCCACGGCCCTGCCGTTCTCCGAGTTTCTTGGTGCCGGAATCGTTTCCCGACAGTTCGCAGGCGCACACGCAAACCCCTTCCGGAGGTGAGCCGAATCTCGGGGGTCGCACGATCAGGCAGTGCCTCGCCAGATGCACTGGATCTCGTTCAGATGAAAGGCAGAAAGTTGGAAGACAAGCTCAGCAGGCGCAAGCGGTTCGGTGCCAGGGGACTGGCCGTCGCGGCCATCGGCGGCCTCGGCTTCTCCATGCTCGGCGCGATCGCCGCCGGCCCCGCCTCGGCGGACCCGATCAAGCAGACGCTGAACTTCCACTGCGTCTTCCCGCTGATCGGCAACCAGCCGCTCTCGGTCGACATCGAGTCCGACTTCCCCAGCACCATCAAGGTCGGCGAGCTCTCGCCGCCGTTCCACATCAAGTCGACGGCGCACATCACCGGGACCATCACCAACGGCCTGCGCGCGGTGAAGGCCGTCAGCCTGGAGGGCACGGCGTCGGCCGACTCGATCGTGTCCGTCCCGGAGGACCCGAACCTGCCCGTCTCGACGGACGTCGTCATCAACAAGGTCGACATCCCGCAGCAGGCCGGGGCGACCTGGGACCTCGTCGCCGAGGGCGACGCCCCGCAGCTCGTGTTCAGCCAGACCGGCCAGGGCAAGATCACGGTCGTCGGGCTGACCCAGCACATCGACCCGAAGAAGGCCGACGGCACGTCGGTGTGGGCCGGCGGCAAGGACGTCACCTGCACCAAGGACCCGGGCCAGGACACCCCGTTCGCCTCGTTCACCATCACGGACGGCACCCCGACCCCGACGCCCACCCCCACGCCCACCCCGACCCCCACGCCTACTCCCACCCCCACCCCCACTCCGACGCCTACTCCCACCCCGACGCCGACGCCGACGCCTACTCCGACGCCGACGCCGACCCCCACTCCGACGCCCACCCCCACCCCCACCCCGACCCCCACTCCCACGCCTACTCCGACCCCGACCCCCACCCCGACTCCTACGCCCACCCCGACCCCCACTCCCGGCGGTGAGCACTACGACTTCACCCTGTCCGGCGAGACGTTCGTGAAGGCCCCCAACGGGAAGGCGCCGCTGACCGGTGCCGTGGGCGCGGACCTCAACCTCGACACGGGCGACGTCACCGCCGACCTGACCCTGAACAAGACCAAGGGCAACTTCCAGATCCTCGGCTTCCTGCCGGTGTCCGCGGACATCGCCCTGGTCACCCAGGGCAAGACGACCGGCCTGTACAAGGACGGCCAGCTGACCACCAACTCCAAGGTGATCACCAAGCTGACGTCGTTCAACGTCTTCGGCGCCATCCCGATCGGCGGCGGCGAGAACTGCCAGACCAAGTCGCCGTCCGACATCACGCTGAAGTCGGCCGCGGGCGAGTTCTTCGACCCGGGCGTCGGCGGCAAGATCAGCGGCCAGTACGAGCTGTCGTCGATCGACAACTGCGGTCCGCTCACCGGCATCCTCAGCATCTTCACCGCCGGCAAGGGCAACACCATCGACCTGACCCTCACGCCCAAGGCGTAGACGGCGGCGATGAACTGACGCCCGAGCAGGGCGGCCCCCGCCGCACCGCGGTGCGGCGGGGGCCCGCCCCATGCCGGGCGCCGACACAGGCCAGAACGGGCAGGGCGGGAGCGGGAAGCACGTGAGAACCAACAGGAGAACGGCGGGGACGGGCGGCGCGCTCGCCGTCGCCGCCGCGCTGGTGGCGTCGAGCCTCGCCGGCGTCGCGGACGCCGGTCCGGCCGCGGCGGCGCCGGTACGGCTCGGGCTCGACTACCACTGCACGTTCCCGCTGCTCGGGCCGCGGCCCGTGCACGTCGAGCTGAGCTCGGACGTGCCCGCGTCCGTCCAGGTCGGGCAGGTCATGCAGGGGTTCGTCGTGGACTCGGTGTCCACGGTGGACGCCGAGTCGACCCGCGGCCTCGTCGCGCTGTACTCCACGACGCTGGAGGGCCACGCGCTCGCCGAGGCGACGCTGACGGTGCCCGAGGAACCGGACGGGCTGCCCGTCGAGGTGGACTCCGCCCTCGACAAGACCACCCTCCCCGCGTCGGGCTCGTTCACGGTGAAGGGGAAGGGCACGTCCCCGGACCTGACCTTCAGCCGCGCCGGCCGCGGGAAGGTCACCGTGGGGAACCTGGTGCTGACCCTCACGCCGCGCACGGACGACGGCGGGGAGACGGGCCTCGGCACCTTCGAGTCCGAGTGCACGCAGGACCCGGGCCAGAACAACGTCCTCGCCGAGTTCGACATCACCGACCCGGCGACGCAGGGCCCGACCGGGTACACGTACACGCTCAAGGGGACGTCCACGGTCAAGGCGTCGAACGGGACCGTTCCGCTGACCGGCGGGATGTCGGTCGAGGTCCAGCGCGGCACCGGCGCCGTCACGGGAGACCTGACGCTCGACCCGGCCAAGGGGAGCTTCCACCTCCTCGGGTTCCTGCCCGCCAGCGCCGACCTGGCCTTCGCCGCCCAAGGGCGGACGACGGGGACCTACACCGGCGGCAAGCTGACCGCGAAGTCGGCGGTGGCCGTCCGGATGCCGGCGGTCAGCGTGTTCGGCATCCCCCTCGGCGGCGGCGACCAGTGCCGGACGTCGAAGCCGTCCGACATCACGCTGACGTCGGCGGGAGCCTTCGACCCCGCCGCGGGCGGGCGCGTGGCCGGCGCGTACGAGCTCGCGCCGCTCGCCGACTGCGGCGTGCTGACCGGTCTCCTCAGTTCCGCCGTCGCGGGGCCGGGCAACGCCCTCGACCTCACGCTCACCCCGAAGCCGAAGGGCTAGGAGGCCAGGAGATGTCGTTCCGCACACCCCGCGCGCGCCACAGCCGGGCCCTGCGCAGCCGGGCCCTGCGCAGCCGGGCCTCCCGCGGCCGGACGTTCCTCGCGTCCGCCGCCGCCCTGGCGCTCACCCTGTCCATGGCCGTCGGCGCGAGCACGCCGTCCGGCGCCACCGCCCAGGCGGCGACCTCGCGGGCCAAGGCCGAGGCGACCGACCCGGGTCCCGCCGGGGACGCCTTCTACACGCCGCCGTCGCCGCTGCCCGCGGGCGCGCCGGGCGACGTCATCCGGGCGCGTCCGGCGAAGGCGGGGCCGCCGTCCGCGCGGGCCCTCGCCGACGCGTGGCAGGTCATGTACCTGTCGACGAACGCGCTGGGCAAGCCCGTCGCGGTCACCGGGATCGTCCTCGTCCCGAAGAAGGGCGACCGGTCGAAGGCGCCGATCGTCGGGTTCGGCCCCGGGACGAGCGGCCCCGCGTTCCGCTGCGCGCCGTCGAAGTTCATCGACCAGGGCGCCTTCTACGAGCAGTCCGCGCTGAACGAGATGCTCGCGAAGGGCTACGCGGTCGCGACGACGGACTACGAGGGCTACCACGAGAACCCCACGACGACGTACATCGTGAACTCGATCGGCTACTCGCTCATCGACGCGGTCCGCGCGGCGCAGCGGCTTCCGGAGGCGGGCCTGTCGAAGGACGCGCAGGTCGCGTTCCGCGGCTACTCGCAGGGCGGTGCCGCCGCGATGTGGGCGGGCCAGGAGCAGCCGGAGTACGCGCCGGAGCTGAAGCTCGCCGGGGTCGTCGGCGGCGGCGTGCCGTCCGACCTCGCGGCGGTCGGCGCGCCGCTGGAGGGCGCGAAGCCGTTCGGGTTCCTCCTCTACTCGATGCTCGGCATGGACAACGCCTACCCCGAGCTGAAGCTGGGCGACTTCCTCAACGACGCCGGACGGACCATGGTCGCCGGGCTGCGGGACCGGGCGTGCACGCTGGAGCTGCTGCTCGACTACGCGGGCAAGACCGTCCCGGACTACATGACGTCGAGCCCCTACGCGACCGACGCGTGGCTGGCCCGCGTCGCGGAGAACACGCTCGGCGCCGAGTCGATCAAGGTGCCGGTGTTCCAGTACCACTCGACCGCGGACGAGATCGTCGCGTTCGGCCAGGACAAGGAGCTGCGGGACGCCTACTGCAAGGCCGGCGTCCCGGTCACCTGGAAGACCTGGGACCGCATCAGCCACATCACGCTCGTCTACCGCGGCAACGGGGACGCCATGGCGTTCCTCGCGGACAGGTTCGGCGGGAAGCCCGCCGCCTCCAACTGCTGACCACGCGAAGAGGGACGCCGGTATCACCCCGTGCCGGTGTGGGTGAGAAGGAGAAGGCTCCGTGAACGAGAGAAGCATGAACGGCGCGAGAAGGTTCGGCGCGGGCCGGAGGGTCGTCGCCGGGATGGCGCTGGCCTCGGCGGTCGCCGTCGCGGCCGGCGGGTGCGGTTCGGGCGGCGGCGAGGAGAAGGACGGGCCGGAGGTCGCCTGGGCCGGGAAGGTCTGCGGCGCCATGAACACGGGCGGGAACCTGTCCGTCCCGAAGATCGACAACGCCGACGTGCTGAAGTCGCGGGCGTCGATCGTGAAGCTGCTCGACGACATCTCGCAGCGGATGCGCAAGCTGGAGACGGGTCTCCAGGGCGTCGGCGCGCCGCCGGTCGCGAACGGCAAGGCCCTCTACACGACCGCGATGGGCAACCTGACGCGGACGCACTCCACGGTCACGACCGCGTCGAAGAGCCTGCACCGCGCGAAGGTGACGGACCAGAAGTCGTTCCAGCGGGCGGTCGGCCGGGTCGGCCAAGCGTTCGGGCAGTTCAACACCTACCAGGGCCCGCAGCAGGACTTCCGCAAGGACCCGGCGCTGAACGCCGCGTTCGAGAAGGCCCCCGCCTGCCAGGCGACGAAGGCGTAGCCCGAGCGCGCGTTCCGCACCCCGCGGGCGACATCTGAGACGAGACACGAGAAGGGAGGCCGGTCCCATGGCGGCACCGATCGCCGGGTATCCGCTGAGCGCGCTGCGCGAGGCCGGAAGGATGTTCGCGCTCGGCGCGACCGTGCTCGGCATGGCGTTCCGGCGCCCGTTCCAGTTCCGCGAGTTCGTCGAGCAGTTCTGGTTCATCGCGAGCGTCACGATCCTGCCGACGGCGCTCGTGTCCGTCCCGTTCGGCGCGGTGACCTCGCTCCAGGTCGGGTCCCTCACCCAGCAGTTCGGCGCGCAGTCGTTCACCGGCGCGGCGAGCGTGCTCGTCGTCATCCAGCAGGCCAGCCCGATGATCGTGGCGCTGCTGGTGTCCGGGGTGGCGGGCTCGACGATCTGCGCGGACATCGGCGCCCGGACGATCCGCGAGGAGCTGGACGCGATGGAGGTGCTCGGCGTCTCGCCGGTCCAGCGCCTCGTCGTCCCGCGCGTCCTCGCGTGCGTCGCCGTCGCGTTCCTGCTGAACGGGCTCGTGTCGGTGGTCGGCGTCGCGGGCGGCTACTTCTTCAACGTCCTGATGCAGGGCGGGACGCCGGGCGCGTACGTCGCGAGCTTCTCCGCGCTCGCGCAGCTCCCCGACCTCTACGTCGGGGAGGCCAAGGCGCTGCTGTTCGGGTTCGTCGCCGGCGTGGTCGCGGCGTACCGGGGGCTGAACCCGAAGGGCGGGCCGAAGGGCGTCGGGGACGTGGTGAACCAGTCCGTCGTCATCACGTTCCTGCTGCTGTTCCTGCTCAACCTCGTGATCACCGGGATCTACCTCCAGGTCGTCCCGCCGAAGGGAGGCTGAGCGATGAGCCTGCTGACCGGGGTCCGCGCGGGCCCGTCCCGCTGGTTCGCGTGGCTGGACCGGCCCGGCGACCAGGGCACCTTCTATGTGCGGGCGCTGCTGTGGACGCCGCGCGCGGTGCGCCGCTACCGCAGGGAGGTGCAGCGGCTGCTCGCGGAGGTCGCGTTCGGCAGCGGCGGCCTCGGCGTGATCGGCGGGACGATCGGCGTGATGGTCGCGATGACGCTCGCGACGGGCGTCGTCGTCGGCATGCAGGGCTACTCGGCCCTCCAGCAGATCGGGACGTCGGCGTTCACCGGGTTCGCGTCCGCCTACATCAACACGCGCGAGATCGCGCCGGTGGTGTCGGGGCTCGCGCTGTCGGCGACGGTCGGGGCCGGGTTCACCGCGCAGCTCGGCGCGATGCGGATCAGCGACGAGGTGGACGCCCTGGAGGTCATGGGCATCCCGAGCCTGCCGTACCTGGTGACGACGCGGATCATCGCGGGCGCGGTGGCGATCGTCCCGCTGTACGCGATCGGGCTGCTGTGCGCGTACCTGGCGTCCCGGGAGGTCACGGTCGTGTTCAACGGGCAGTCGGCGGGCACCTACGACCACTACTTCGGGCTGTTCCTGTCCCCGACGGACGTGGTCCTGTCGTTCTTCAAGGTGCTGGTGTTCAGCGTCCTCGTGATCCTCTCCCACTGCTACTACGGCTACCGCGCGGCCGGCGGCCCCGCCGGGGTGGGGCAGGCCGTCGGCCGCGCGGTGCGGACGTCGATCGTCCTGATCAGCGTGAGCGACTTCTTCTTCAGCCTGGCGCTGTGGGGGACGAACACGACGGTGAAGGTGGCCGGATGAGCGGCCGCGGGAGACGCCGGGCGGGCTCGGCGGGGGTGCTGCGCAGGCGGCTCGCCGGGGTCGCGTTCCTGCTGGTGCCCGCGCTGCTGGTGTGGCTGTCGGTCGCCGTTTACGACAAGCGGTTCACGCGGGTGAGCTGGGTGACGCTGCGGACGGCGAGCGCGGGCAGCGAGATGCACCCGCACGCGGACGTGAAGCTGCGCGGCGTGGTGGTCGGCGAGGTCCGCGAGGTGTCGTCGGACGGCGCGGTGGCGACGCTGCGGCTCGCGATCCGGCCCGGCGCGGTGAAGCGGATCCCGGCGAACGTGTCGGCGCAGCTCCTGCCGACGACGCTGTTCGGGCAGCGGTTCGTGGCGCTGGTCCCGCCGGCGGCGCCGAGCACGGCGCGCCTCACGTCCGGCAGCACGATCAGCCAGGACCGCTCCGCGAACGCGATCGAGCTCCAGCGGGTGATGGACAACCTGTACCCGCTGCTCACCGCCGTCCGCCCGGCGGAGCTCGCGGCGACGCTAACGGCGGTGTCGCAGGCGCTGGACGGGCGCGGCACCGAGCTCGGGCGGACGCTCGTCGAGCTGGACGCCTACCTCAAGAAGCTCAACCCGAGCGTGCCCGCGCTGAACCGCGGCATCCGCGAACTGGTGGAGGTGAGCCGGGCCTACGACGAGGCCGCGCCGGACGTCCTCCAGGCGCTGAACGACTTCGCGTACACGAGCCGGTCGATCGCCGCCCAGCGGACGGAGCTGAGCCGCCTGTACGCCTCGCTGACGGACGCGTCGGAGAACCTGTCCGACTTCCTGCACGAGAACTCGGGGAACTTCATCCGGCTGTCGGCGAGGTCCCGTCCGACGCTGGAGCTGCTGCGGAAGTACTCGCCCGAGCTTCCGTGCACGCTCGCCATGCTGACGGACTTCGTCCCGGTGATGGACAAGGTTCTCGGCAAGGGCACCAAGGAGCCGGGCCTGCACGTGAACGTCACCACGATGCAGTCCAAGGGGCGCTACCTGCCCGGCAAGGACCGGCCCGTCTACAACGACCGGAGCGGCCCGCACTGCTATCCCGCCGGGACCGCCGTGACGGGGGCCGCCGTGAAGTCGGCGCCGCCCGATGCGGCGACGCCGGTCGCGGTGGCGCCCGGGTCGCTCGGCCTCCCCAACTCCCCGGAGGAGAACCGGCTGGTGAACGAGCTGCTGGCGCCCGGCCTCCAGGAGGTGCCCGAGGCCCTGCCCGACTGGAGCAGCGTGCTCGTCGGCCCGCTCTACCGGGGGACGGAGGTGACCGTCAGGTGAAGCGCAGCGGATTGGCCGCGCCGCTCCTCAAGTCGGCGGCGTTCGTCGCGGTGACGGTCGTCGCGAGCGCGATGCTGGCGCTCAGCATCACCCAGGTCGGCGGCGGCGACACGATCTCCTACAAGGCCCGCTTCACCGACGCATCCGGGCTCCGGGAGGGCGACGGCGTGCGGATCGCGGGCGTCGAGGTCGGGCGCGTCGCCGGGATCCGCGTCGTCGAGCACCGCGTCGCGCTGGTGTCGTTCAGCGTCGGCCGCGGCCACCGGCTCCCGGCCTCCGCCACCGCGACGATCAAGTACCTGAACCTGATCGGCCAGCGGTACGTCGAGGTCGACCGGGGTACCGGCGCGCCCGGGACCCTCGCCCCCGGCGCGACGATCCCCGTCGAGCGGACCACGCCCGCGCTGAACCTCACCCAGCTCTTCAACGGCTTCCAGCCGCTGTTCCAGGCGCTGTCGCCGAAGGACGTCAACCAGCTCGCGGGGTCGATCGTCCAGGTGCTCCAGGGCGAGGGGACGACGGTCGAGGGGCTGCTGTCCACGGTCGGGTCGCTGACCAGCACGATCGCCGGGAAGGACCGGGTCATCGGGCAGGTCGTCGACAACCTCAACGACGTCCTCACCACGATCAACGGGCGCGGTGACAACCTCGGCGCGCTCATCGGGACGCTGCGCCGCCTGGTGTCCGGGCTCGCCGCCGACCGCGTCCCGATCGGCGAGGCCATCAGCGCGCTGGACGACCTCGCGAACACCACCACCGGGCTCCTCCGGGACGGCCGCGCGCCGCTCAAGCAGGACATCGCGCAGCTCGGGCGGCTGTCCGCGAACCTCGACGCCGACTCCCCGACCGTCGACTCGTTCCTGCGGCTGCTGCCCGTGAAGATGGCGGCGATCGGACGGATCGGCTCGTACGGGTCATGGCTGAACCTCTACATGTGCGAGGCCGTCGTGACGGGGGCCAAGTACAAGCAGTACCCGGGCGAGGACCACCCGGTCCCGTCGGGCGTGCCGATGACGGCCGAGAGGTGCTCGTCATGAGGCTGAAGCCGAGGTTCAAGCCCGTCCGCGAACGGAACCCGGTGCTCGTCGCGCTGGTGTCGTTCGCGCTGATCATCGCGCTGGGGCTGCTGGCGTTCAACGCCAGGAACCTCCCGGTCATCGGCGGCGGCACCCGCTACACGGCCGACTTCAGCGAGGCCGCCGGGCTGCGGCCGGGCAACGAGGTGCGCGTCGCCGGCGTCAAGGTCGGCGAGGTCACCGGGGTCCGGCTGTCCGGCGCGAAGGTCGTCGTCGCGTTCCGGGTCCGGAAGACGTGGGTGGGGGACGCGAGCACGGCCGCGATCGCCATCAAGACGCTCCTCGGCGACAAGTACCTGGCCCTCGACCCGCTGGGGGCCAAGCGCCAGGACCCCGGGACGCGGATCCCCCTCGCCCGGACGACGTCCCCCTACGACGTCACCACGGCGTTCGAGGACCTCGCCGGCACCGTCGGCCAGATCGACTCGGCGCAGCTCGCGCGGAGCCTCGACGCGATCTCCACGACGTTCGCGCGGACGGCGCCGAGCGTCCGGCGCGCGCTGACCGGCGTGTCCGCGCTGTCGAAGACGATCTCGTCGCGGGACGCGGAGCTGGCGCGGCTGCTCGCCAACACCCGGCAGGTGACCGGAACCGTCGCGGGCCAGCGGAGCGACATCGAGGCGCTCCTCCGCGACGGCAACCAGCTCCTGGACGAGATCCGCCGCCGCAGGGAGGCGATCCACGGGCTCCTCGTCGGCACCCAGGCGCTCTCCCAGCAGATCACCGGCCTGGTCGACGACAACCAGCGGCAGCTCGGGCCGACGCTCCGCGCACTGGAGAACGTCACCGACCTGCTCCAGAAGAACCAGGAGAACCTCGACCGGGCCCTCAGGACGGCCGGGCCGTACACGCGTCTCCTCGGCAACGCCCTGGGCAACGGACGCTGGATGGACGGCTACCTCTGCGGCCTCGTCCCGAAGGAGTACCAGTCACAGGGCAAGACGGCCTCGGACAAGGGCTCGGACAAGGGCTGCAAGCCGCCCAAGAGAGGCGGCGACTGATGCTGCGCAAGCTCACCCGACCCGCCGCGCTGATCGCCGCGGGACTCGCCCTCGCGCTCGTGGCCGCCGTCGCGATCGTCGCGGCGCGTGCGCCCGAGGGCACCCGGATCACCGTCTACTTCACCGACGCCGTCGGCATCTACAAGGGCTCGGACGTGCGGGTCCTCGGCGTGAAGGTCGGCACGGTCGACGCCGTCCGCGCCGAGGGCACCCAGGTCAGGACGACGATGACGGTCGAGCACGGCGTGGACGTCCCGGCGGACGCGAGGGTCGTGGCGGTCGCCCCGAGCCTCGTCGCCGACCGGTACGTCCAGCTCACGCCCGCGTACACGGGCGGACCGAAGATGGCCGCGGGCAGCGTCGTTCCGGCGTCCCGGACGGCCACGCCGATGGAACTGGACAAGATCTACGACAGCATCAAGAAGCTCGCCACCGACCTCGGCCCGAACGGCCTCAACAAGGACGGCGCGCTGTCGCGGGCGCTCGGCACCGGCGCGGCGAACCTCCAGGGCAACGGGCAGGACATCCGGACGACCACCGAGCGGCTCGCGCAGGCCGCGAAGACGCTGTCCGGCTCGCAGAAGGACCTGTTCGCCACGATCGGCAACCTCCAGTCCTTCACCGCGATGCTGAAGACCAACGACGGGCAGGTCCGGCAGGCGGAGCGGCAGCTCGCGGACGTGACCGGGTTCCTCGCCGACGACCGGCACGAGCTCGACGCCGCGCTCAAGGCCCTCGCCGAGGCGCTCGCCCGCGTGAAGGTGTTCATCCACGACAACCGCGCGCTGGTGCGCTCGAACGTCCGGAAGCTGTCGAAGATCACGCAGGTGCTGGTGGACCAGCGCCGCTCCCTGGCCGAGGCGCTCGACGTCCAGCCGCTCAACGCCACCAACGTCCTCAACGCCTACGACCCGCAGCGCCGCGCGCTCATGGGACGCGGCGACCTCAACGAGCTGAGCCTGCCGCTGCCCGCGACGGGGCAGGTCCAAGGCGGGCAGGGGGAGGCCCCGTGACCCGCGCCCACGCCCGCACCCACGGCCTTCGCGCCGCGCGCCTCCGCAGGCCGGCGGCGCTCGCGGTGGCCGCCGCGCTCGCCTCAACCGCCCTCGCCGGCTGCGGCCTCGGCGGCTTCTCCGGCGTCCAGGACCTCCCGCTGCCCGGCGGCGCCGACCTCGGCGACCACCCGTACACGGTCCGGGCCCAGTTCGCGAACGTGCTGAACCTCGTCCCGCAGTCGGCGGTGAAGGTCAACGACGTCGCGGTCGGCCGCGTCACGAAGGTGTCGCTGCCGGACGGCGGCTGGACCGCCGAGGTCACCATGAAGGTCAACGGCAAGGTGCGGCTGCCCGCGAACGCCTACGCCGAGCTGCGCCAGTCGAGCCTGCTGGGCGAGAAGTTCGTCCAGCTCAGCGCCGCCCCCTCGAACGTCCCGGGGAGTACCGCCGCGCCGGGCGGCACTCCACCGGGCGGGTCCGCGCCGTCCGCGAGCACCGGCACGCTCGCGGACGGCGCCGTGATCCCGGTGTCGCGCACCAACCGGAACCCCGAGGTGGAGGAGGTGTTCGGCGCGCTGTCGATGCTGCTCAACGGCGGCGGCATCGCCCAGCTCCGCACCATCACCACCGAGCTGAACCGGGCCCTCGGCGGCAACGAGCCGGAGGTCCGGTCGCTGCTGGAGCGGGCGCGCACCCTCGTCGGCGGCCTGGACGCCAACCGGCGCGGCATCACCGACGCCATCGACGGCCTCGACCGCCTGTCGGCGACGCTGCGCGGGCGCAAGAACCAGATCGCCGTCGCGCTCGACGACATCGAGCCCGGCCTGCGGGTGCTCGCCGAGCAGCGCGGCGCGCTCGTCCGGATGCTGCGCTCGCTGGACGAGCTGTCCGGCGTCGCCGTGTCCACCGTCAACCGGAGCAGGGACGACCTGATCGCCGACCTGCGCGCGCTGGAGCCGACGCTGCGGAAGCTCTCCGACGCCGGGCACGACCTGCCGAACGCGCTGCAAGCACTGTTCACCTACCCGTTCACCGACGCCGTGCTGCCCGCCGTCAAGGGCGACTACCTGAACGTCTACCTGCACGTCACCGCCGCGCCGGGGACGGAGATCATCCCGCCGCTGGCACCGCTGGCGTCGCCGTCCACGCCGGGGCAGGGGGGCTGAGCGATGCTGACCGTCGGCACCAGGATCAAGAACCTCGTGTTCCTCATCATCGGCGCGCTCGCGATGGGCTACGTCGGGCTGAACTACGCCGACCTCGGCGACCGGATCGGCTTCCGCGACTACTACGTCGTCCAGGTGAGCCTCGCCGAGGCCGGCGGCCTGGCGACGAACGCCGACGTCACCTACCGCGGCACGTCCGTGGGCCGCGTCGGCGCCCTGCACCTGACCGACACCGGCGTCCTCGCGGACCTGCGGATCAAGAAGGCCGCGCCGAGGGTCCCGCGGAACACCCTCGCCGTCGTCGCGAACCGGTCGGCGATCGGCGAGCAGTACCTCGACCTGCGGCCTATCACGAACGGCGGCCCCTACCTCGCGGCGGGCTCGGTCATCCCGCGCACCGCCACCACGACCCCGGCCCCGGTGACGGATCTGCTCACCAGCCTCAACGGCCTCGCGGAATCCGTCCCGACGGACTCGCTGCGGACGGTCGTCACCGAACTCGGGCAGGCGTTCGCCGGGCAGGGCCCCAACCTCCAGACGCTCCTGGACGAGGGCGGTGCCTTCACCCGCGCCGCCGACGAGAACGCCGAGCCGACGACGGCGCTCATCAGCGACGGCGAGACCGTCCTGCGCACGCAGAACGAGGAGGCCGGCGCGCTGCGCTCCTTCGGCCGCAACGCGCGGCTCCTCTCCGGCCAGCTCCGCGCCTCCGACCCCGCGTTCCGCAGGCTGGTCTCGACGGCGCCCGGCGCGGCCGAGGAGCTCCAAGCGCTGGTGCGCGACCTCGACCCGTCCCTCAGCGTGCTCGTCGCGAACCTGACGACGACGTCCGACCTGCTGGCGCCCCGCTCGGCCGGGCTGGAGCAGCTCCTCGCGAAGCTGCCGGCCGCGGTCGCCGCGGGCATGTCCGTCGTGCGGGACGACCGCCTCACCTACGGGATGGTCACGACGTTCTTCAACCCGCTGCCCTGCACCGCGGGCTACGGCGGGACGCGCTACCGCGACGGCCTGGACACCTCGCCCGGGCCTGCGCTCAACACGTCCGCCCACTGCGCGAGTCCCGCGTCCAGCGGGATCAACGTCCGCGGCTCGGCGAACGCGCCGCGCGGCCCGGTCCCGACCCCGGCGCGCCCGGGGTCGGTCCTGGGCAGCGGCACGGACGGCGGCACGGGTTCCGCGCGGAGCGTGGCCGGTGACGCCGCGCTGCCCGGTGCGCTCGCGCTCCCCGCGCTCCCGGCGGAGGGGCCCAGCGGCATGGCCGCGCTGCTCGGCGTCCAGGGAGGACACTGATGGCCAGGACGTCCACGCCGCTCAAGGGAGCGCCGCCGGAGCGACCGGCTCCGGAGGGTCCGAAGCGGCGCAGGCCCCTGTTCGCGCGGTGGGGGCTGATCGGATGGGCCGCGGTGCTCGCCGCCGCCTGCTTCCTCGCCTGGTCGTCCTGGACAGTGTGGCGGGACGGCGGCGGCGACGGCGGGCCGAGCGGACCGGAGCGCGACCGCGACCTCGTGCTGCGCGCCGCCCGGCAGCAGATCGCCGTCCTCAACACCATGGACTGCGACCACGTGGACGACGGGCTGCGGGCGTGGCTGGACGTGTCCACCGGGCCGCTGCACGACCAGTTGCGGCGCGACGAGCCGCAGAACCGGACGAAGATCGCGCAGTCCCGCACCGGCGCGACCGCGACCGTCACCGGCGCCGCCGTCACCTCGCTGGACGCCCGCGCGGGCCAGGCGAAGGTCATCGCGTCCGTGCACGTCACGCTGACCCTGCGCGGCGGCGCCCCCACCCTGCAACGCAAGCGGTTCGAGGCGGGCCTCGCGCGCACCCCGGCGGGCTGGAGGCTCCAGTCGCTCACCGCGATCCCGGCGGGTGCCCGATGAGGCGGCTCCTGGGGCTCTACCGCCCGTTCGCGGTCGCCCTCGGTCTCGTCCTGATCGCGCTGGTCCTGCGTCCCGCCGCCGGCCGGCTGTGCGGAAGCGACGGATGCGGCGGCGCCGGAGGAGACGACACCGACCGGGCCGTCCTGGACGGCGTGGCCACCACCGACGTGATCGGCGACGTGTCGACCGCGCTCGGCCGCGTGTTCACCTACACGCCCGCCGACGTCGGCGCCACCGAGCGCGCCGCGTCCGAGGTCCTCGCCGGGCCCGCCGCGCGGCAGTACCGGCAGCTCTTCGACCAGGTGAAGCGGCAGGCCCCGGCGCAGCGCGTCACGCTGACGACCCGCGTCGTCCGGGCCGGTGTCGTGTCCCTGACCGGCGACACCGCCCGGCTGCTGGTCTTCCTCGACCAGACCGCCACGCGCGCGGGCGCACCGAACGGCACGCCCGCCGCCGCGCAGCTCGCCGTCACGGCGCGGCGCCGCGACGGCCACTGGACCATCACCGACCTGAGGTCCGGCTGAACCCGAGACCCGGTCGGTACGGAGAGGAGGAGGGGCCATGACCGCATCGAGCGACGGCATGCCCGGCCCGGCATCCACCGGCGTCCCCGGCGGGGACACGCTGGTGCGCACCGCCGCCGCGCTCGCCGTCCTGGCCGCGCTGTTCGCCGCCTGGGCCGGACGGTCCTGGTACGCGGCGGCGCACGACGCCTCGCACGCCTACTCCCGGACGCGCGAGGACGTCCTGCAGAGCGGCGAGCAGGCGATCCAGAACCTCAACACCCTCGACTACCGCGCCCTCGGGCCGGGCCTGAAGTCCTGGCAGGACTCCACGACCAGCGACCTGTACCAGCAGATCACGCAGGGGCGCGCCGGGTTCGAGGAGCAGGTCCGCAAGGCGCGGACGATCACGAGCGCGCGGATCCTGGAGGGGGCGGTCGCCGAACTGGACGAGCGGTCCGGCCGGGCCCGGGTGCTCGTGGCCGTGCGGATCACCGTCACCCCGCCGGACGGGAAGCCGGTCACCAAGCAGAACCGCCTCGTCGGCGAGCTGACCAGGACGGGCGCGGGCTGGAAGCTCAGCGCCCTCGGCCAGGCCCCGACGGGCTCCCTGTAGCGGCGGTCGCACGGGCCGCGCGAGCGGCATGAGGAGAAGGGACGGCCCGGGATGGCCGCGCAGAGCACACGGACAACCAAGGCAACGCGGAGCACGGCAGCGGTGAACGGCGTGGGGGCCGGGCAGTGGTCCGCTCGGTGGGGCCGGTCGCCGGGCGTCCTCGGAGTCGTGGCCGTGCTGCTCGCCGTGTTCGGCGTGTGGGCCGTGCAGAAGGCGCACGCCGTCCAGGACGACCCGGCCGTCCGGAACACGGCCCTCACCGACGGCGCCGCGACGAGCGAGGTCAAAGGCGCCGTCGCCGACATCATCGGGAAGGTCTTCTCCTACGACTACACCGACGGCGCGCGGACCGACGCCGCGGCGCGCGCCTCCCTCACCGGCCCGGCGGTGCGCCAGTACGAGACGGTCTTCGGCCCGGTCCGCGGCGAGGCGCCGCGGCAGCGGACCGTCCTCAGCACCCGGGTGACCGACAGCGCCGTCACGCTGCTGCGCGGCGACCGGGCCCGGCTGCTCGTCTTCGCCGACCAGCGCACCACCCGCACCACCGACGGCAGGAGCACCTCCGCCGCCGCGATGCTGGCCGTCGACGCGGTCCGCCGGGACGGCCGCTGGACGATTTCCGGGATCGACCCGTTCACCGGCCGCTGATCGGGCGGCTCCGGAACGCGCCGCACCGCCGTTTCCACGGCAATGCATTAACCGCTGACTCGCCTTACTGGGCTTTTGTCAACCGACTCCATGACGCGCCGCAGAACGAGTTATTCCAGCGACAATCGGATTCGCCCGGGATCGGCAATCCTGGGGAACGCCCCGCACGGAGGCGGGCGGTGGAGGGGGATCGGCGAGTGGTGCGAACAGGGTTGGACGAGCGCGCGTTCGACGCGGTTCCGGAGTGGGTGGCGCGGCGGCTGCGCCCCCAGCTGGACAGGGCCGCGGACGAGGTGCTGACCGAACTGCGGCGCGGCGGGCCGCCGATCGGCGCGGAGGAGGCGGGCCGCGCCCGGGCCGGCGTGATCGCCGGCATCCGGCACTTCTGCGACCTCGTCGAGGACCCGACCGCCGGCTGGGAGCGGGTGTCGGCGTTCTACCTGCGCGTCGGACGGCACCTCGCGCGGGACGGCCGCGACCCCGTCGAGACGCAGCAGGCGCTCCGCCGCTCGGCGCTCGCGGCGTGCCGGACCCTCGGCGCGGAGTCCGGCGGGCTCGGCCTCGACCGCGGCGTGCTCCGCCTCGTCGTGGACGCCCAGTTCGCCTACATGGACGCGGTGTCGGCCGTCATCGCCGCCGGATACGCCGCCGAGGTCGCGAACCGCGCGGACGGGCGCGCCGACCTCGCCGCACGGCGCTGCCGGACCCGGCTCCTGCACCTGCTCCTCGCCGACCCGCCCGCGGACGCCGACCGGCTCGCTGCGCTGGCCCTGTCCGCGGCCGGGTCGGTCCTACTGACCCAGGTGGACGGCACCGGCGGCCTCCCGCTCGTCCTGGCGGGCATCACCGTCCTGGCGCTGGG
>NZ_CAACUY010000074.1 GCF_900659615.1 Actinomadura fibrosa
ACCACCCCGCCCGCCCGTCGGTGGCAGCAACGGCGCCAGCCGCTCCCACTGCGCATCGGTCAAGTCACCACGACGACCCATCAACCCACAGTGACCCAACCAACGCCCACCGTCAGTCGATCCAAGAAACAGGCCCTAGGCCGCGCGCACGGCCGCGGGCTGCTACTGGAGGTCGAAGAGCTTCGCGGCGGCGTCCCAGCAGACGGCGCGGAGCCAGTCGTCGCCGAGGTCGAGGCAGGCGAGCGCCTCAAGCTGGTGCGCGTACGGGTAGGGGATGTTGGGGAAGTCGGTGCCGAACAGGATCCGGCCGTCCAGGCCGAGGTCGCGCAGGCGAGGCAGCAGCCCGGCCGGGAACCGGCCCAGCTCGCCACTGAACCGGGTGAAGGCCATGGTGGTGTCGAGGTGGACGCGGTCGTGGCGGTCGGCGAGCGCGAGGAAGCCGTCGAACTCCGGCGCGCCGAGGTGGGCGATGATCGCGGTGAGGCGGGGGTGGCGGGCGAGGACGTCGCCGAAGGGCCCGGGCCCGGTGAAGCCGTTCGCGACCGGTCCGGAGCCGGCGTGGACGAGCGCGGGCGTCCCGGACTCGGCGAGCATCCCCCACACCGCGTCGAGCTCCTCGGCGCGCGGGTCGAACCCGCCGACCTGGAGGTGGACCTTGAACAGGCGCGTCCCGGCGTCGAGGGCGCGGGCGACGTAGTCCGCCGCGCCGGGCTCGGGGTAGAACGTCCCGGTGCGCAGGCATTCGGGGACGCGGTCGGCGAAGTCCGCGGTCCACGCGTTGAGCGACGCGGCCATCCCGGGGCGGTGCGGGTAGGCGAGCGAGCTGAACGCCCGCACGCCGAGGCCGCGCAGGAGCGCGAGCCGCTCGTCCTCGGGGATCTTGTAGAGGATCGGCCATTCGGTCCCGATGAGGGGGCCGGCGTCGGCGAAGTAGTCCCACACCGCCTTCATCAGCCGCGGCGGCATGAAGTGGACGTGCACGTCGATCAGGCCCGGCAGGCCGAGCGCCCGCCAGAACCCCGGGACCTCCGCGTCCGTCACCGGGCCCGCCGTATTAGAACGAGGTTCAACCACCCTTCGACCCTAGCCTCCGCGCGCCGCCACCGGCCCGGGGAGGTCAGGTGATCTGGTCGAGCAGGACGGGCAGCGCGGCGCGCAGCTCGCGGCGCCAGTAGGGCCAGGTGTGGGTGCCGCGGTAGAAGTGCGTGGCCACCGGGACGCCGAGCTTCTTCAGCTTCCCGGCGAACTCGCGGGTGGCGGTGTGGGCAAGGGTTTCCAGGGCGTCCGCGCCCGTGGCGGGACGGGGATCGTAGGGGCCGGGGGTGCCGTCGCCCGCGCTCACGTAGAGGCGGACGCCCGTCAGGCGGTCGGCGAGGTCGTAGGGGTTGTGGTGGCGCCAGACGACGCGCTGCTCGTCGGGGTGGCCCCAGAGGTCCGTCCAGTCGCGGGTCGGGGCGCCGACGGCGACGGCCAGCTCCACGAGGTCCACCGCGTCGAGCCGCCGCGGGTCGCGGTGCAGGGTGTGAACGGGGCCGCTGAACGAGGCCGCCGCGCGGAACAGGCCGCGGTGCCGGGCCGCGTAGGCGAGCGCGCCGGTGCCGCCCATGCCGTTCCCGGCGATGGCGCGTTCGGTTCCGGCGCGATATCCGCGTTCGAGGATCTGCCTCAACTCGGCGAGATGGAAGGTTTCCCACTTCGGCGCTCCGCCTTCGCCACGATTCCACCAGTCGGTGTAATCGCCGCAGGCTCCGCCGTCCGGCATGACCACGATCACATCGGCGCCGTCGGTGAACTCCTCGACGTCGGTGTGCTCGGTCCACAGGGTGTGCCCTTCCGCGCCGGGGGCGGCGCCGTGCAGCAGCCAGAGCACCGGCCAGGTGCGGTCCGCGTCCCGTGACCAGCCCGGCGGCAGCAGGAGGCGGACGTGCGCGACGTCCGGGAGGACGGGCGAGCGGACGGTCAGGTCGAGGACGCGGCGGCGCGGCCTCCGCTCCCCCACCACGGCGGCGCCGTCGTCCGCGGGCGCCGCCGAGGGCGCGGATCCGCCGGCGGCGATGGACGCCGTCAGTCCCACGATTCCCGCGATGAATCCCGCTCCGGCCAAGCCCCGCCGCCACATGCTCCCGCCCCGGACATTCAGTTGTGCGTGATATTGGGTAATGTCCCCACTTTCGACGATGTTTCAACGCCGTTTAATCGGTTGATAAGAGATCGGGCCGGGGGTTCCGGTCCACGGTGCCCGGACGGGTCACGCGGACGAGGGAGGGCGGCCGGCGACGATGCGGACCAAAGCGGAGCTGGAGGCGGCGATCGGGAGCGGCGGCCGCGCCGTCCTGGTGATCAATTCCCGCTCGCGCCGCGGGCGGCGGCTGTACGGGAGGGCGCGGCGGCTGCTGCGCGAGGCGGGGCTGGAGTTCGTCCACGTCTTCCCCGTGACCGATCCGACGCGGCTGCGGGAGCTGTTCGCCGACGTCCTCGCGCTCGAACCCGACCTGGTCGTCGTCGGCGGCGGGGACGGGACGGTCGCGGAGGCCGTCGGGCACCTCGCGCACCGCGACATCGCGCTCGGCGTGCTGCCGCTCGGCACCACCAACAACTTCGCGCGGAGCCTGGAGCTCCCGCTGGACCTGCCCGGCGCCGTCCGCACGCTCGCGGTGGGCGCGGCGGGCGGCGGGAAGGTCGCCGACGTGGACGTCGGCTGGTTCCAGAGCACCGGCGACCCGCAGGGTGAGGGCCCGGGCGCCGACCGCGAGCACATCTTCGCCAACATGGTCAGCCTCGGCCTGTCCGTCGAGGTCGCCCGGAAGGTGCCGCACACGCTGAAGCGGGTCCTCGGCCGGCCCGCGTACGCGCTGACGGCCGTGCGGCTGCTGCCCCGGCACGACGCGTTCACCGCGCACGTCACGATCGACGGCGAGACCACGTCGCTCCAGACGCACCAGCTCAACGTCGCGAACGGCGCGCACCACAGCGGGCAGCGCATCGCCCGCGACGCGAGCCCCGACGACCGGCTCCTCGCCGTCTACCGGCTCGGCGACGAGCACCGGATGCGGCTGGCGTCCGCGACCGCCCGGCACGTGCTGACCGGCCCCTGGCGCTCGCTGGAGGACGACGCCTTCCTCACCACGGACCGCGTGGAGATCGCGACCGATCCCCCGCTGCGCGTGGACGTGGACGGCGAGATCCGCGGCCGCACCCCCGTGTCGATCCGGCTGCGCGGCAACGCCCTGCGCGTCATCGTCCCGCAGTCGTTCGTCGACAGGTAGCGGCACTGCCGGCCCCGCACGGTACGGGGCGGGCGACCGGCGAACGGACCAGTCCCGGCGGACGGACCGTCGAACGGACCGGCGGGCGGACCGCCGGGCGGTCACGCGGGCGGACCGGCGGGGCGTCAGGCGGGCGGCGGCGGGTCGCCGGCCATCACGTAGGCGCCGGCCTCCAGCCGCTCGATCAGGCCGCGCGTCCACGCGCTGGCGGAGTCGGCGGTGTGCACCCACCAGCCGAGCAGCTCGCGCAGGTGGTCGTCCGGGTCCGCCTCCTCGCGGTGCGGCACCACGCTCGCGCGCCACTCCGCGAGGCCGTCCAGCCGCTGCCGCAGGAGCCCGACCGCCTCGTCCCGGGACAGCTCGGTCAGGAACCCGAGCCCGGCGGTCAGCATCTCCGGATGCCGGACGTCCACCATCGCGAGCGCGCAGCGCAGCAGCCGCAGGAACTCGGCGCGGCCCGCCTCGGTGATCTCGTAGTCGGTGTGCGGGGGCCCCGCGTCGCTCTCCTCCACGTCGTGGGCGCGCAGCATTCCCTCCTTGGCGAGCTGCTTCAGGGCGTGGTAGATCGAGCCGGGGTTGACGTGCGCCCACTCGTCCGAGCCCCACGACATCAGCTCGCGCCGCACCTCGTAGCCGTGGGCCCGCCCCGATCTGCGGACCACCCCGCCGAGGACCAGCAGCCGCGTCGTCGACATCCTTCCCCCGTTCACCTGATCGCGTGCTGGTTCAGGCTAGAGCGTCCTCGCCGCCCGGGGGCTGGCACCCCGTCCACTCGCGGCCTACCGTCGAAGGCATGGCTGCGGAATGGTGGTCGATCGAGGTGTTCGACGCGTCCCTGCCCGCGTCGCTCTGGCGGGAGTCGTGGCAGGAGTCGCTGGTGGAGTCCGCGCTCACCCACGGCGCGGCGCACTGGCAGTGGCACGGCCACTCGTGGGGCGTCGTCTTCGAGGTCTTCTTCGAGGACGAGGAGCGCTGGGAGGCGTGGCGGGCGCTCCCGGCGGTGCGGGCCGCGCTGGACGCGGTGCCCGACCCGGTGAACGGGCTGCTGGTGTACCGGGGGCGGGGCGGTTCGGCGGGGACGCCGGTCCCCCGGCGCCCGCGGCCGAGTCCCGGCGCCATGGCCGCGGAGGCGGAGCCCCACCTCGTCGAGCGGCTCCTCGACGTCACCGCCACCGAACTGACCGCTCCCGGACGCGACGTCCCGGACGACCGCCCAGGCCCGGCCCCCGCCCCGAACCCCATACCGGCGCCCGGCGCGGCCTGAACGCCCAGCACAGGCAAGCCGCCCAGCACAGGCAAGCCGCCCAGCACAGGCAAGCCGCCCAGCACAGGCAAGCCGCCCAGCACGGGCAAGCGCCCGATGCGGCCTAGACGCCCAGCACGGGCTAGGCGCCCAGCTCGGCGAGGTCCTCCGGGGTTAGGCGGAGGGACGCGGCGGCCATGTTCTCCTCCAGGTGCGTCAGGGAGCCGGTGCCGGGGATCGCGAGCATGACCGGGGAGAGGGCCAGCAGCCCCGCGAGCAGGACCTGCGGGACCGTGGCCCCGTGGCGCTCGGCGACCGCCTTGACGCGCGCGTCGTCCGGGATGCCGAACCCGCCGAGCGGGAAGTACGGCGCGTAGGCGATGCCCGCCTCCTCGCAGATGGCGAGGAGCTCGGTGTCCGCGGGCTGGGTCACGTCGAACTTGTTCTGGACGGCGGCGACCGGCGCGATCCCGCGGGCCTCGGCGAGCTGGACGGCGGTGATGTGGCTGACCCCGAGATGCCGGATCAGCCCCTCTTCGCGGAGCGCGGCGAGCACCTCGAACCGCTCCCCGATCGACTCCTCGTTCGGGTCCTCCACGTTGCCGACCCGCAGGTAGACGAGGTCGAGGCGGTCGAGGCCGAGCTCCTCCAGGTTGCGCTCGACCTCGGCACGCAGGCCGGACGGCGGGAGCTGGCCGCTGGGGAACGGGTCGTCCGGGCCGCGGTACGGCCCGACCTTCGTGGCGATCACCAGGCCCTCGGGGTAGGGATGGAGGGCCGTGCGGATCAGCTCGTTCGCGGCCAAGCCGTGGTGGTAGTAGAAGGCGGCGGTGTCGATGTGGTCCGCGCCGAGCTCCACGGCGCGGCGGACCACCGCCAGGGAGGTGCCGCGGTCGTTGGCCGGGGTGCCGAAGCCGGAGGTGGGCAGGCGCATCGCTCCGAAGCCCATCCGGGCGACCCGCAGGTCGCCGCCGAGGTCGAAGTGTCCTGCGTCGTTGATCGTGGTCATGCCTCCACTGTGCGGGCCGGATCCGTCCGGGACGAGCGGCTGGCAGCTTGCTGCCAGCCCTCCGCGGGGCCGTGGCAGACTGGAGGGGAGATGAGCGTCGACCTGGACCGCAACGTGGTGCTGCGCGGCGAGCTGGAGCTGGCCGAGCGCGCCGGGCACCTGTTCGACGCGAGCGAGGAGTTCGCCTGCGCCGCCCGCGACATGAACACCTGGGCGCTGCCCGGCGTCCGGGACCAGATCATCGCCGCGCGGCGCCACCGCCCCGGCCCGGCCACCTACAAGCTCCACAACCCGGACGCGCTCGCCGACGAGGACTCCGAGCGGCGGCTCGTCGAGATCGCCCGGAACGGCGGGCACGTGCGGATCTGCCCGACGCCGCTGCCACACGAGACGATCATCATCGACCGGCGGATCGCGATCCTCGCGGGGACGCCGGTGGCCGGGGTCCGCGAGTACACGGTCGTCCGGTCGCCGGGCGTGGTGAAGGGCGTCGTCTCGCTGTTCTGGGCGACCTGGGAGCGAGCCGCCGACCTCGCCGACGTCCGCCGCGACCGGCCGCCCGCGCTGACCGGCGAGAGCCGGCGGATCCTGCGGCTGCTCGGCGACGGGCTGAAGGACGAGGCCGCCGCGCGGCGCATGGAGATGTCGCTGCGCACCTACCGGCGCCGGGTCGCCGAGATCCTCACGCTGCTGGACGCCGACTCCCGCTTCCAGGCGGGCCTGCGCTCCCAGGAGCTCGGCCTGCTGAGCTGACCCGCGTCCCGTCCGCGCCGCTTCCGCAGGTGCGCGGCGGCCGCGCGGTGGGCGTCCGTCAGGGGCGTCCCCTGATCTGGCGGAGGACGGCGGCGTCGGTGATCCGGCGGTCGGCGGCCAGCAGGAACGCCGTGCTGAGGATCAGCGTGAGCCGCTCGTCCTCGAAGGGCAGGAAGAGGCCCGCCCGGCCGAACCGGCGCGCCGGAACCGTGTGCGCGAGGACGCCGCCGGACTCCATGAGGACGGCGCCCGTGCCGAGGTGGATCCAGTACACGCGGTGGTCGCCGCGGACGCGCAGGAAGCGGTCCTCCACGACGCAGCGGTCGGCGATCCTCGTCCGCGGCAGGACGAGGGCCAGCGCGTCCCGGCGGACCTCGGCGCTCGCGGACAGCGCCCCCGGCCCCGGCCGCTCCTCGCCGCCGGACAGCCCGCCCAGCCCCGGCCGCTCCGCGCCGCCGGACAGCCCGCCTGGCCCCGGCCGCTCCGGGCCACCGGACGGCTCGGAGTGGGCCTCCTCGGAGGCCGCATCGGTGACCAGGTCGACGTCGCGCATCGCCTCGCTGAACACCAGTGGCGGCACGTCCGCCGGCGGGACGTCCCGCCACCATCGGCCGTCCCGCCGCTGGAAGCGCACCGCGCCGGCCGTCACCTGCCGATCCCCGCCGCGGGCCGCGTACTCGAAGCACGCCCGCCACACCCCGCCCGCGAACACGCGCCGCATTTCGCCCTGAAGCAGACCACCGCCGGGCGTGCCGTGCGCGTGGGTGGGGGTGCTGGGTGGGGGCGAGTGCCAGCCGCGCTCCTCGAACAGGGCAAGTAGCCGTTCGCGGTCGGCGGTGCGGCCCGCGAACCGGCGGGACGGCGCCGCCGCGCCCCGCTCGGCCGCCGTCGGGACGTAGACCTCCCGGAACGCCTGCCGGAACGCCTGCCGCATGCGGTTGTCGACCACGAACCCGCGCCACGCGCGCACCGCGCCGGGACGGGCCGCGGCCGGGTGCCACAGCCGCACCGGCGCGCCGTGCGGCGGGACGGGCAGCGCCCGCCCGTCCACCGTCACGAGCACGCCGTCGCCGGGCGTGGCGGTGTGCCGGACGCCGTCGCGGTCCTCGAACTCCCAGATCAGCGACCGGGCGACGACGCCCGTGACCGGGTGGTCGAGGAAGGCGCGGGACCACGGCGCGAACGGCCGCGCGCTGCCGTCCGCCAACAGTTCCTCCAGCCGGGCGCACTCGGCGGCGAGGGTCGCGCCGACCTCCTTGACGAGGGCCTTGAGCTCCCTGATCTCGGTGGCGAACGGCGCCCTCAGCGCGGCCGGGACGGTCCGCAGCGGGCGCCCGTCGGCGCCGGTGAAGGTGAGCCGCACGGTCGCCGGGTCCTCGATCGCGAGCACCGCCTGGTAGCCGCCGAGGTCGCGGGCCAGCGACCCGTCCCGGTGCAGCCCGTGCGCGGGTGTCGCGCCCCGCGCCGGCGCGCCCGGCGTCCCCGGGCACGCCTGGAGATCGTCGAACATGTCGCGATCTTGGCAGAAGGGCCCGGCGGAGCCGGGGCGTTTCCCGCGACCCGCGCCCCCTGTTCAGCCGACAGCCGGGTCATTACGCTCGGGGAAACCCCAGCAGAACGAGATTCGGGACGGCCATGACGCACAGCGTGGTGATCATCGGGAGCGGGTTCGGCGGGATAGGGATGGCGATCCGGCTGCGGCAGGCCGGGATCGAGGACGTGGTGGTCCTGGAGAAGGCCGACGGCCTCGGCGGGACCTGGCGGGACAACACCTACCCGGGCGCCGCCTGCGACGTCCCGTCCCACCTCTACTCCTTCTCGTTCGAGCGCAAGACGGACTGGACGCGCCGGTTCCCGCCGCAGCGGGAGATCCTCGACTACCTGTGGCACTGCGCCCGCAAGTACGGCGTGCTCGACAAGGTCCGCTTCGGCACCGAGGTCACCGAGGCCCGCTTCGACGAGGACGCGGCGCTCTGGCGGGTGTCCACGGCCGGCGGCGAGCTGGAGGCGCGCGTGCTGGTCTCCGCGTGCGGGCAGCTCAACCGCCCGGAGCTCCCGCCGATCGAGGGCGTCGGCTCCTTCGCCGGGACGAGCTTCCACTCCGCCCGCTGGGACCACGGCGCGGAGCTGGCCGGCAAGCGGATCGCGGTCGTCGGGACGGGCGCGAGCGCGATCCAGATCGTCCCGGAGATCGCGAAGGAGGCGGCGGAGCTGCGGCTGTTCCAGCGGTCGGCGCCCTACGTCATCGACAAGCCCGACCGCGAGTACCGGACGTGGGAGCAGGCCGTCCTGCGGAGGGTGCCCGTCCTGTACACGCTGAGCCGCGCGCGGATCTACGCCCTCTACGAGTCGCGGGCGCTCGGGTTCGTGAAGTACCCGAAGCTGATGGGGGCGCTGGAGAAGCGGTTCCGGGAGACGCTGGACGAGGGCGTCCCCGACCCCGCCCTGCGCGCGGCGCTCGTCCCCGACTATCGGATGGGCTGCAAGCGGATCCTGATCTCCAGCGACTACTATCCGGCGCTGACCAGGCCGAACGTCGAGCTGGTCACCGCGCCGATCGAGCGGGTCACGCCGTCGGGGATCCGGACGGCGGACGGCCGCGAGCACCCGGCCGACGTCATCGTCTACGCCACCGGGTTCAGCACGAGCGGGTTCCTCGCCCCGATGAAGGTCGTCGGGCGCGGCGGGTGGGAGCTGAACGAGGCGTGGCGGGACGGCGCGGAGGCGCACCTCGGCATCACCGTCAGCGGCTTCCCGAACCTGTTCCTGCTGTACGGGCCGTACACCAATCTCGGGCACAACTCGATCATCTACATGCTGGAGTCGCAGTTCCGGTACGTCCTCGGCTGCGTGGACGCGCTGCGGCGGCACCGGCTCGACTGGATCGACGTCCGCCCGGACGTCCAGGACGCCTTCACCCGCGAGATGCAGGACCGCCTGCGCTCGACCGTGTGGGAGGCGGGCTGCAAGAGCTGGTACATGAACGAGAGCGGCAAGGTCGTCAACAACTGGCCCGGGTTCACGTTCGCCTACCGCCGCGCCACGCGCCGCCCTGATCCGCGCCACTTCCACGTCCGGCGCGCCCAGGGTGCTACCGCTCGGTAGCCGGACCGCCCTAGGCTCGGGGGCATGCCGACCGCCTTCATCACCGGCGCGACCGCGGGCATCGGCGCCGCCTTCGCCCGCCGCCTCGCGTCCGACGGATTCGACCTGGTCCTGCTCGCCCGCGACGCCGAGCGCCTCGAACGCTCCGCCGCCGACCTGTCCGGAAGGTACGCCGTACGGGCCGAGACGCTGCGCGCCGACCTGTCCACCGAGGAGGGCCTGACCGCCGCCGAGGAGCGGGCCCGCGCGGGCGTGGACCTGCTCGTCAACAACGCCGGCTTCGGCAACCGGGGCGTCTTCCTCGACGTCCCCGTGGCGGACGAGCTGACCATGCTGAAGGTGCACTGCGAGGCCGTGCTGCGGCTCACGCACGCGGCCCTGCCCGGGATGCTGGAGCGGGGGCGCGGCGGCGTCGTCAACGTGTCCTCCGCGGCCGCGTTCGCGACCCGCGGCACCTACGGCGCGTCCAAGGCGTGGGTGGTGAACTTCAGCCAGGGCGTCGCCGCCGACATCGCCGGGCGCGGGCACGGCAGGGTCCGGGTGATGGCCCTGTGCCCCGGGTTCGTGCACACCGAGTTCCACGAGCGCGCCCAGATGGACGTATCGGACGTCCCGAAGTTCATGTGGCTGGAACAGGACACCGTCGTCGACACCGCCCTGCGCGACCTGCGCCGCGGCGTCCAGGTCAGCATCCCGGGCGCCCAGTACAAGGCCATCGTCGGGATCAGCAGGCTGCTCCCCCGCGAGCTGATCGCCCGCATGTCGTCCAACACGGGCCGCAAATACGATTGACCGGGCCGTCAAGGATCTTGGTCTTGTCACGCGGCGGGTGACGAGGCAGGCTGGCGGAGAGGTCGCCCGGAAGGCGCACCGCGCGACGCCCGCCCCCGTCGTCCGCCGAAAGGTCCCCGATGGGCCACGACCTGGGCTACGCAGCCCTCGCCTTCGTCGCGACCACCGTCTACTACATCGCCTTCCTCGTCTTCCGGGTCTCCGCGCGGCGGATGCCGCCGCTGCGCGGCAGCCGCCCGTTCCACGTCGCCCGGCTGATGCTCACCGACCCCGTGTGGCTCGGCGGCGGGCTGCTGCTGTTCCTCGGGCTCGGCTACGAGGTGGTCGCGTTCTCGGCGCTGCCGCTGCCGGTCGCGCAGCCCATCTTCGCGCTCAGCCTCGTCCTGCTGATCGGCTGCGCGGTGCGCTTCCTCGGCGAGCGGCTGAGCGCCCTGGAGCTGGCGAGCGTCGCGCTGTTCGTCCTCGCCACCGTGCTGATCGGCCTGTCGGCCGGGTCCGACGCCGAGCCCCGCGCGGACGCCACGCTCACCGGCACCCTCACCGCGCCCTGGACGATGCTCGCGATCTGCGCGCCCGCCGTCGCCGCCGCCGGGCTGGTCTGGCTGGTCGGCGACCGCCGCGCGAGCGGCCGGCACGCCCGCAGGCTCGCCGGGGTCGCCTACGGCATCGGCGCGGGCGCCTGCGCCGGGCTCGCCGAGGCCGGCATCCGCGGCATCTCGATCGTGTACGCGGACACCGGCAGCGTGCGGGCCGTGCTGGAGTCCGCCTACCCGTACCTGACGGTCGGCCTCGCCGCGATCGCGCTGGGCCAGCTCCAGGTCGCGCTCCAGCGCTGCCGCGTCGCGATCGTCGCGGTCGTGCTGACCGTGATCGGCCGCACCTACCTGATCGTGAGCAGCACGGTCCTGTTCGGCGAGGAGTGGCCGGACGACGACCTGCCGTTCGCCCTGCGCACGGGCGGCTTCGTGCTGGCGCTCGTCGCGCTCGTCATGTTCCCGCGCTACGAGCGCCCCGGCGCCGCCGGGCCGGCGGCCGCACGGAACGGGCCGGCGCCCGAGGGGAAGGGCGTGCGCGCCGTACCTTGATCCCCTACATTGCCGGAATGGCCCTCCTCACCCGCCGGGCCCTCGGCACGGCCCGTCCCGCCCGCCGGATCCTCGGCACGGCCCTGCTGGGCGCCTCCCTCTCGCTCCCCCTCGCCGCCTCCCCGGCGTCCGCCGTCGTCGGCGGGACGCCCGCCCCCGCCGCCCGCTACCCGTGGCTCGGGGCCGTCGGCTCGCCGGTGTTCTTCGTCCGCCCCGCGGGCCAGTTCTGCGGCGGCGCCCTGGTCGGGCCCGACCGGCTGCTGACGTCCGCGCACTGCGTCGGCCTGCTACGCGACCTGCCCGGCCTGCTGAACGTGACGTTCGGCCGCGACGACCTGGCGGGCAAGGGCGGCGAGACCGTCGCGGTGAAGTCCGTCCGCGTCCATCCCGGCTACCGCGAGACCAAGTTCAAGGACGAGACCGTCCCGCACCACGACCTCGCCGTCCTCACGCTCGCGCGCCGGGTGAACCGCCCGGTCGTCGCTGTCGGCTCCCCCGGCTCGGCCCGGACCGGCCGGGTCGCGGGCTGGGGCACGACGTCCGAGGACGACCTGTTCAACACCCGCCTGCGCGACGCCCAGGTGCCGCTGCCCGGCGACGCCGCCTGCCGCCGCGCCTACGGCGCCTCCTACGACCCGGCCGACATGGTCTGCGCCGGATCCCCGAAGGCCGACACCTGCCAGTTCGACAGCGGCGGCCCGCTGCTCGCCGCCGGGCGCCTCGCCGGCCTGACCTCCTGGGCCTACGGCTGCGCCCGCCCCGGCTACCCGGGCGTCTACGCGCGCCTCGACTCCCTGCCCTAGGCGCGGAAGGCTCGGGGGCATGCGGGTCCTGGTGACGGGCGCGGCGGGCTACGTCGGCTACGCGGTCGGACGGCGGCTCGTCGCGGCCGGGCACGACGTCCACGGGCTGGTCCGGCGGCCCGGGGCCGTGCTGCCGGACGGCGTCCGGCCCGTCCTCGGCGACCTGCTCGACCCCGCCGGGCTCCCGCGCGGCCCCTACGACGGCGTCTGCCACCTCGCGGCGCTCACCCGCGTCCGGGAGTCGTTCGCCGAACCGCTCCGCTTCTTCGCCGCCAACGTCCAGGGCACCGTCAACCTCCTGGAGGCCGTCGAGACGGCCCGCGTCGTGTACGGCTCGACGGCCGCCGTGTACGGCGCCCCCGCCCGGCAGCCGATCCCCGAGACGGAGGCCACCGCCCCGACCAGCCCGTACGGCGCGTCGAAGCTGGCGGCCGAGCAGGCCGTCCGGTTCCACGCCCGCACCGGTGCGATCGGCGCGGTCGTGCTCCGCACCTTCAACGTCGCGGGCTCGGTGGACGGCCGCCCCGACCCCGACGAGACCCGGCTGATCCCGAAGGCCCTCGCCGTCGCCGCCGGGCGCGCCCCGCACCTGGAGGTCAACGGGGACGGCGCGGCGGTCCGCGAGTACCTGCACGTGGACGATCTCGCCGCCGCGCACGTCCGCGCCCTGGAGGCCGTGCGCCCCGGCGGCGAGGACGTCTACAACGTCGGCGGGGGCGCGGGCGCGTCCGTCCGCGAGGTGGTCGCCGCGGTGGAGCGGGTGACCGGACGGCCCGTCCCGACGCTGCGGCGCCCGCCGCAGCCCGAGCCGCCGCTGCTGGTGTGCGACGGCGCCGCGATCCGCGCCGCCCTCGGCTGGCGGCCGGCCCGCTCCGCCCTCCCGGAGATCATTCGGAGCTCCTGGGACGCTCTGACCCGCCGGGACGGATAAACTTCCCAGCGTGTCCGAGCCGAAGTTCGAAGTCCAGATGCTCCACGACCGTGTCATGATCAAGGTCGAGAAGGACAGCGGTGAGCGCCGCAGCACCGGCGGGATCGTGATCCCCGCGACGGTGGAGCAGGCGAACCGCCTCGCGTGGGGTGAGGTCTGCGGTGTCGGCACGCACGCCCGCACCGTCAAGGTGGGCGACCGCGTCCTGTTCCACCCCGGCGACCAGTTCGAGGTCGAGATCCAGGGCGAGAACTACCTGGTGATGCGCGAGCGCGACCTCCACGCCGTCGCCAGCGAACGCCCCGAGCACGGCACCGGCCTCTACCTCTGACCCCACCCTCCGGGCGGCGGCGCCCTCCCTTTTGTCCGGTCTTCGTCCGGTGGACGTCATGGTCGCCCACGGGCCGGAGCGGCAGAATCTTCCGCCAGGCACTTGGGGCAAGGGGGAGCATGAACGCTCAGACCGTCTGGGTGGGCGAGGAGCGGCTCTGCCTGGTGACCGTGTCGGGTCTCCGGGACGTCCCGGGGTTCGGCGCCCTGCCCAGAGGCCGGGTGACGCGGGGACGGGCAGCCGTGCGCGGCGCGCGGGCGCGGCTGCTGCGGCACGGCGTGGTGGTCGCCGAGGACCTCCGGATCGGGGCGCTGTTCAGGGAGAGCCGGGTCGCGTCCCGTCTGGAGGCCGAGGAGCGCGTCGACGTCCTGAACCGGTGCGTGCTGGCGGTCGGCCATCGGGACGTCCGGCGAGGTGATCAGATCCAGGTCTATGCCCGCGCGGGCGCCGGGGTTCCCGCCGACCAGGTTCCGGGCTATCAGGACGCCCTCGCGCACGACCGGCGCCTGCTCGGCCGGGCCGAGGTGCGCGAGGTCTCCGAGGACTCCCTGGCCGGGCCGGTCGCGCACGCCGTCCTGGCCGAGGGCGCGCTGACGCCCGGCGACCGGGTGCGGGTCGTGCGCGATGGGCGGCCGGTGATCGAAGCGCTGCGCCTCCTGGCTCTCACGGACGCGGACGGCGGGCCGCTGAACGTGCTCGCGGCCGAAGGCGCCGGGGCCGCCCTTCTCCTCGGCCGGCCCGACGTCCGTCCCGGGGACGTCGTCGAGGCCTTCGACGTCCCCGCGCCGCGGTACACCGAGGGACGCAAGCAACTCCTCACCGTGCTGGGAGTGAGAGCGGACGGCATGGTCGCCACGGCCCGCGTCCAGCCGGACGTGAGGTCGCCCAGCGGCGGGGAGGAACTGGCCGTCGGGCACCGGGCGCGGGTGCTGCGCGGCCAGGTCGTGGTGGCCGACGGGCTGGCCGTCGGCCATGTCCGCAGGCCGGGCATTACCGAGACGATGGCCGCCGACTACGCCTCCAGGGCGCGTGCCGGCTGGTTCGAGGTCGGCGTCGACCTGCCCGGCCTCCGGGAGCGGGACGAGATCGAGCCGTACGAGGTCCTGCCCGCCGATCACGAGCCGGCGCCGGCGGTCGAGCTGCCCGAGAGCAGGCGGTTCATGGTCGGCGTGACGGTCGGCTTCGGCGCGTGCGTCGCCCTGTCCGGCTTCCTGGCCGCCGCGATGGGCGCGAAGGCGTGGCAGGCGCACCGGACGCCTCCCCCGGACGACGCCGCCGGATGGCCCGAGTTCCTGGCCTTGAGCCTGTTCTTCGCCACGCTCGGCGTGATGTTCGCCTGGTGCCTCGTCCTGGGCCACCGCCGTCAGCGCCTGCGGCGCGGGCAGGTACGCCGGACGAGCGGATCCGGGGTCGCTCAGTCCGGTAGGGGCGGGGGTGCGGTGCGGTAGGCGGGCGGGGTCGCGGACAGGCGGATCGGGTTGCGGGGCAGGCGCACGGCCGTGCCGTCTGGGCGCGGCAGCTCGACGACCGGGTCCAGGCCGAGCCGTTCGGCGAGCCGGAAGGCGCCGGCGACGTCGTTGACCACGCCCGCGGGCACCCGCTTCGCCGTGAGCGCCTCGGCCCACTCGCCCGCCGGGCGCGCGGCCAGCCGCTCCGCGAGCAGCGGCCGCAGTTCCCGGCGGTGCGCCACCCGGGCGGCGTTGGTGGCGAACCGGTCGTCGAGGGCCGTCCCGGGCACGCCGAGGACGTCGCAGAGCGCGGCGAACTGGCGGTCGTTGCCCACGGCGACGACGAGCTCGGTGTCCGCGCAGGGCAGCGTCTCGTACGGCGCGACGCTCGGGTGCGCGTTGCCCATCCGCTCCGGGACCGTGCCTCCCGCGGTGTGCGCGGTCGCCTGGTTGACGAGTCCGGCGAGCAAGCAGGACAGCAGGTCGATGTCGACGCGCTGGCCCTCGCCCGTCGCGTCGCGGTGCCGCAGCGCCGCCAGGATCCCGGTGGCCGCGAACAGGCCGGCGAGCACGTCGACCACCGCGACGCCGACCTTCTGCGGTTCCCCGTCCGGGTCGCCGGTGACGCTCATCAGCCCGCCCAGCGCCTGGACGAGCAGGTCGTAGCCGGGCAGCGCCGCGCCCGCGCCCCGGCCGAACCCGGTGATCGAGCAGTACACGAGGCCGGGCGAGCGGGCGCTCAGCTCCTCGTAACCGAGGCCCAGGTCGTCCATGAGCCCGGGGCGGAAGTTCTCGACGACGACGTCGGCCCGCGCCGCCAGGTCGCGGGCGCGGGCGAGCCCGGCGGGGGTGGTGAGGTCCAGTGCGACGCTGTCCTTGTTGCGGTTGGCCGCGAGGAAGTACGTCGCCTCACCGTCGTCGGCGTACGGCGGGCCCCAGGAGCGGGTGTCGTCGCCGGTGCCGGGCCGCTCGACCTTCGTCACGGCGGCGCCGAGGTCGGCGAGCAGCATCGTGGCGAACGGGCCGGCGAGCACCCGGCTGAAGTCGAGCACGCGGAGGTCGCCGAGCGCGGACGGCACGGAGCACCACCACCCTTCGGATCATCGACCTCGAAGGACTGTACAAGCCCCCTCGCGCGGTCAGGCGGGCGGCACCTCCGGGGCGATCGAGATCGACTTGAGGTCGAGGCAGCCGTCGAGGCCCTCGGGGCCGAGCTCGCGGCCGTAGCCGCTGGCCTTGACGCCGCCGAACGGCGCCGCCGGGTCCATCGAGTAGCCCTGGTTGACCCCGAACGTGCCGGTCCGCACCCGGCGCGCGACGTCGAGCCCGCGCCCGGTGTCGGCGGTGAACACCGAGCCCGCCAGGCCGTAGTCGGAGTCGTTCGCGATGCGGACGGCCTCGTCCTCGTCCCGGTAGGGGATCACGGCGATCACCGGCCCGAAGATCTCCTCGCGGGCGACCGTCATCGCGGGGTCCACGCCGGTGAAGACGGTGGGCCGCACGTACCAGCCGCGCTCGACGCCCTCGGGGAGTGCGGTGCCGCCGGTGACGAGCCGCGCGCCGTCGCGCACGCCGCCGTCGATGTACTCCCGCACCCGCCGCTGCCGGTCCCGGCTCACGAGCGGTCCCATCTCGGTCTCCGGGTCGGCGGGATCACCGACCCGGAGGGCGGACAGCGCCGCCGCGACCGCCTCGGCGTACTCGCCGGCGCGGCGGGCCGGGACGAGCACGCGGGTGAGGGCGTTGCAGATCTGCCCGGCCATGCCCATGCCGGAGAACCGGACGGCGGTCGCCACGGCCGCCGGGTCGGCGTCGTCCAGTGCGATGGCCGCCGACTTGCCGCCGAGTTCGAGGCTCACCCGGGTGAGGTTGGCCGCGCAGGCCGCCGCGACCTGCCGTCCGGCCGCGGTCGAGCCGGTGAAGGACACCTTGTCGACGCCCGGGTGGGCGACGAGGTGGGCGCTCACGTCGCGGTCGGCGGGGACGACGCTGACCACGCCCGGCGGGAGTCCGGCCCGCTCGACCAGGTCGGCGAGCAGGAGCGCGTCCAGGGGCGATTCCGGTGCCGGCTTCAGGACGACCGTGCAGCCCGCGAGCAGCGCCGGCACGACCTTGGTCACCGTGAGGAACTGCGGCATGTTCCACGGGACGATCGCGGCGACGACGCCGACGGGCTCCCTGCGCAGGATCACGTCCTGCCCGTACCGGCCGGGACGGGTCTCCTCCCACGGGTGCCCGGCGGCGATGTCGGCGAGCGCGCCCATCATCGACCAGGGCAGCGCGACCTGCGCTCGCCGTGCGAAGGAGATCGGGGCGCCGAGCTCCGCCGTGATCAGTTCGGCCATCGCGTCGCGGTGCTCGCCGTAGAGCGCGGCCAGCCGCCGGACCGCCCCGATCCGCTCGGACGGGCCGGTGCGCGGCCACGGGCCCTCGTCGAACGCCCGCCGGGCCGCCGCGACGGCGCGGTCGATGTCCGGGACGTCCGCGGCGGCCACGCGTCCGACCGGCTCCTCGGTGTGCGGTGAGACGACCTCGATCCGCCGGCCGCCGCTCGGGGCGGCCCACTCGCCACCGATGAACAGGGCCTCGCGGACGAACAGGGCCTCGTGCTCGTTCATGGACGCTCCCTTGCCGTCGCCGTCGCGGCGTGTTATCCAGGTCATGTTAGTCAGTCGATGAACATCGCGACCAGGTGTCGTCGGCGGGACCTCTACGGAAGGAATCGGCCATGGCGCGTCCGGGCAAACCGCCGGCGGAGAGCTGGACGGGACGGCTCCCCGACCTGGGCACCGGCCTCGTGTCGTACGAGGACTCGATCTCCCCCGAGTTCTACGAGCTCGAACGCGAGGCGGTCTTCCGGCGGGCGTGGCTGAACGTCGGCCGGATCGAGCAGCTCCCCCGCAAGGGGACCTTCTTCACCAAGGACCTGCCCGTCGCGAAGACCTCGCTCATCGTCACGCGGGGCCTCGACGACCGGGTCCGCGCCTTCCACAACGTGTGCCGCCACCGCGGCAACAAGCTGCTGTGGGGCGAGACCCCGCGGCACGAGACGCGCGGCTCGTGCCGCGAGTTCATGTGCAAGTACCACGGCTGGCGGTACGGCCTGGACGGCTCGCTGAAGTTCGTCCTCCAGGAGGAGGAGTACTTCGACTTCGACAAGGCCGATTTCCCGCTCGTATCGGTGCACTGCGAGGTCTGGGAGGGGTTCCTCTTCGTCAACCTGGCCGACGAGCCGAGCCAGTCGCTCCTTGAGTTCCTCGGCCCGATGGTGCGCGGCCTGGAGGGCTACCCGTTCCACCTGCTCACCGAGCGGTACGCGTTCAGGGCCGACCTGCTCAGCAACTGGAAGATCTTCCTGGACGCGTTCCAGGAGTACTACCACGCGCCGATCCTGCACTCGCAGCAGCAGGTGCCGGCGCTGCGGAACTTCCAGACCGGGTTCAAGGTCCCGCACTTCCAGATGGACGGCCCGCACCGGCTGATGAGCACCGGCGGCTGGAAGGGCGTCCCCCGCCACATGACGCCGGCCGAGCAGATGTACCCGATCGAGCACGTCACCGAGGCGGGCCTGATGGGGCCGTGGGAGCGCCCGGACATCCCCGAGCTCGACCCGGCCGCCCTGCCCGCCGGCCTCAACCCCGGCGGCCTCGACCCGTGGTCGATCTCGAACTTCCAGATCTTCCCCAACTTCGTGATCCTCGTCTACGAGCGGGGCTGGTACCTCACGTACCAGTACTGGCCGACGTCGCACAGCACGCACACGTGGGAGATGTCGTTCTACTTCCCGCCGTCGCGCACCGCGAGCGAGCGGATCCGCCACGAGGTCACCGCCGTGGTGTCCAAGGAGGCCGGCCTCCAGGACGCGGGCACCCTCGACGGGACGCAGCTCGGCCTGGAGTCGCGCGTGATCGACGCCTACCCCCTCTGCGACCAGGAGGTCACCGTCCGCCACCTGCACAAGGTCGTCGGCGACTGGGTGCGGTCGTACCTGCGCGAAGGCAAGGAGGTGCCGGTGTGAGCACCGCGATGCTCCCCGAGGAGTTCGCCGAGTGCGAGCCGTTCGCGGCCAAGTGGTGCATCCCGACCGAGGCCGCGCGCTACGCCGAGCGGCTGAACAGCACGATCGCGGAGATGCAGCTGTTCTACGACGCGATGTATCCCCGCGTGCGGGACGCCATGGCGCACCTCGACAAGTTCTCCCTGCACGAGCTGCCCGACCGGGAGCTGAACCTGCTCCACCTCGTGTACTCGCTGATCATGGTGTCGCTGCCCGTCGAGGTCTGGCACCAGCCCACGGTCATCGACTCCGGCACCGCCTACTTCGACCGCTATCTGGAGCCCTCGCCGTGACCGCGACGATCACCTGCGAGCCCCTCGCCGCGACCGTCGGCGCGGAGGTCCGCGACGTCACCGCCGAGCGGCTCGCGCGGGACGACGCCGTCGCCGGCGCCCTCCTGGACGCCCTGGAGCGGTACGGCGTCCTGGTGCTGCGCGGCCTCCACCTCGCCCCGGAGGACCAGGTCGCGTTCGCCCGGCGGCTCGGCGAGATCGACTACGAGCCCGGGCACCACGCCGTCCCCGGCATCTACCGCGTCACCCTCGACACGTCGAAGAACCCGTCCGCCGGCTACCTGAAGGCCACGTTCGAGTGGCACATGGACGGCTGCACGCCGCTGCACGGCGAGCCGCCGCAGAAGGCCACCGTCCTCAGCGCCAAGCAGGTCGCCGCCGGCGGCGGGGAGACCGAGTTCGCCAGCACCTACGCCGCCTACGAGATGCTCGGCGAGGACGAGCGGGAGCGGCTCGGCGCCCTGCGCGTCGTCCACTCGCTGGAAGCGTCCCAGCGCCGGGTCACCCCCGATCCCGGGCCGGAACTGCTCGCCCGGTGGCGCGCGCGCCCGACGTCCACCCATCCGCTGGTGTGGACGCGCCGCACCGGCCGCAGGTCGCTCATCGTCGGCGTCCACGCCGACCATGTCGTCGGGATGGAGCTCGGCGAGGGCCGGGCGCTGCTCCAGAACCTGCTCGACCGGACGACGGCGCCCGACCGCGTCTACCGGCACCGGTGGTCGGTCGGGGACACCGTCATCTGGGACAACACCGGCGTCGTGCACCGCGCCGCGCCCTATCCGCCCGACTCGCCCCGGGAACTGCTCCGCACGACCGTCTTCGGAGACGAGCCGATCCGGTAATCGCCGAATCACGAACCGGCGGAACTGTATTGACAGTTTTCTCCGCCGGTCGATTCGGTGTGCATTTTCGCAGTTCAATCCGCCCGCGGAATTCCTACGGATACCGCTTCCCCTTTTAGATTCTCATGAGTATCTTCGTAGACGGTCAGAAGCCGAGGCCGGGGAATCGTGCGGGGGCGCCGAACCGACGACCAGAAGGAGACAGCGTCGTGAGCGGACAGACGGACAAGACGAGAGCGCCCGCGGTCACCGAATCGCTCGATCCGGCGGCCCCGCTCGGCGCCCGGACGCCACCCGGCGCCAGGCCCGTCCGCGTATGGGCGGTCATCGGCGGCGCGGTCCTGCTCCTCCAGCTCTACGTGTGGATCCGCTGGGTGACCGGGCCGTACTTCGAGCGGGTGCCCAAGGGGCCGAGCGACCCGCCGACCTACATGAAGGTGCTGCTGACCGCCAACGCGGTCCTCATGTGGGTGATCGTGCCCTTCGCGCTCTGGTTCTTCATCATCAGGCCGTGGGTTCGCGAACGGCGGATCACGCTGGACGGCATGCTCGCCGCGTCCATGGGCCTGATGTTCTTCCAGGACCCGCTGCTGAACTACGTCAACACGTGGTGCACGTACAACGCGTGGCTGTACAACCGCGGCGCCTGGACGTCGCACATCCCCGGCTGGGTCTCGCCGGAGGAGCCGGGCCACCAGGTGCCGGAGCCCCTCCTGACGAACGCGCCGGGCTACACGTTCGGCGTCCTCCTGCTCACGATCGGCGGATGCTGGGCGATGCGCAGGATCAAGTCGCGGTGGCCGGATATCAGCAATTTCCGGCTGGTCGTCGCCACCTATCTGCTGGCCGTCGTGTTCGACTTCATCATGGAGGCCTGCGTCATCCTGCCGGCCGGGCTGTACTCCTACCCCGGTGCCATCCGCGCGGTGTCGATCAACGCCGGCACCTACTACCAGTGGCCCGTCTACGAGGGGTTCATGTGGGGCGGCGTCCAGGCGGCCCTGTGCTGCCTGCGCTACTTCACCGACGACCGCGGCCGGACCGTCGTCGAGCGCGGCCTCGACACGGTCCGCGGCGGCGCGCGGCAGCAGCTCGCCCGCTTCCTGGCGATCTTCGCGGCGGTCAGCGCGTCGTTCTTCCTCCTCTACAACGTCCCCGCGCAGTGGATCGGCCTGCACGCCGACTCCTGGCCCGCCGACGTCCAGAAGCGCTCCTACTTCAGCGCGCAGGTCTGCGGCGAGGGATCGGACCAGCCGTGCCCCGACCCGTCCCTGCCGATGCCGACCAAGCGCTCCGGCTACATCAGCACGGACGGGAAGCTCATCCTCCCGCCGGGCAAGGAGCTGCCGAAGACCGTCCCGTTCGACCGAGGGAAGTGACGTGCTCGCCAACGACCGCGCGACCGCCGTCCAGGCCGACTCGCAGGCGCCGTTCTACGAGGCGGCCGGGGACGAGGCGGCGGTGTTCCGGGCGGCGGCGCGCGGCGGGCTCCCGGTTCTGCTCAAGGGGCCCACGGGATGCGGGAAGACCCGCTTCGTGCAGGCGATGGCGCACGAGCTGGGCCGCGAGCTGATCACCGTCGCGGGGCACGAGGACATGACGTCGGCGGACCTGGTGGGCCGGTTCCTGCTGAAGGGCGGCGAGACGGTGTGGGTGGACGGTCCGCTGACGCGGGCCGTGCGCGCGGGCGCCATCTGCTACCTGGACGAGGTGGTCGAGGCGCGCCAGGACACGGTCGTGGTCATCCACCCGCTCACCGACCACCGCCGCGAACTCGCCCTGGACCGGCTCGGCACGGCGCTGCCCGCGGCGCCGGGATTCCAGCTGGTGATCTCCTACAACCCCGGCTACCAGAGCGTGCTGAAGAACATCAAGGAGTCGACCCGCCAGCGCTTCGTCGCCATCGAGCTGGGCTTCCCGCCCGCCGAGGCCGAGACGCGGATCGTCGCGCGCGAGGCCGGGATCGACGCCGCGACCGCGGGCGCGCTGGTCGGGCTCGGCAACGCCGTCCGCGGCCTGGACGGCTCGCCGCTGCGGGAGGTGGCCTCCACCCGGATGCTGATCCTGGCGGGCGTCCTGGTCGCGCACGGCCTGAGCCTGCGCGGCGCCGTGCAGGCGGCCGTCGTCCAGGTGCTGTCCGACGATCCGGACGTCGTCCGCGCGCTCGGCGAACTCGCCGACGCCGTCCTCCCCCGGCCATGACCGGCCCCGGTCCAGGCGGTCCCGGCCCCGGGCGGTTCCGGTTCCTGGCCACCTTCGTCGCGGGGAGGGCGGTCGAGGTCGCGCGGGCACCGGCCGGCGAGGCCGCCCACACCGACGGACGGACCGTCTTCGTCTCAGCGGACGGCCCCACCGCCCGGCAGCGCCGCGAGGTGCTCGTCCAGAGCGCGCTGCTCGGTGCGGGAAGCCTGGACCGGCCCAGGGTGAAGGCGCTGCGGGCGCGCCCCCAGGTGGCCCGCCGCTACCTGGCGCTCGAAGGCCACCGGGTGCTGGCCGACCTCGCCCGGCGCAATCCGCTCGCGGCCGGACTGCGCCCGGACGGGGAACCGCGGACCGCGTCCGCCGAGGAGTCCCTCGACCTGGCCAGGAGCCGGGCGGAAGTGGCCGAGCCGCCGGACTGGTTCGGCGCCATCCGGCCCTCTCGCCTGCTCGCCGACTCGGCGGGGCCGGGCACGCGCGCCACCGACCAGGACCTGCGCCTGCGCTTCGACCCCATCGACCTGCCCGAAGCCGACGACGACGAAGAGCACTCCGGGGAGAGCAAGATCCTCAAACTGTTCGAGACTCCGCTGCCGGCCTCCCAGACGCTCGCCGACCTCCTCCAGAAACTCCTGGGCGGCTCGCGGGCCGCCGGGGACGGCACCGCCGGGGCGGAGGCGCGGGTCCGCTCCGTCCGGCGGACGTCCGAGGTCGGCGAGCATGCCCGGCACCTCCCCACGCGCATCCACTTCACCAGCGACGGCGCGCCCGGCGCCGCCATCGGCGTGGGCGGGGCCTGGTACCCGGAGTGGGACGTCCACAAGGATCGGTACCGGCCCGGCTGGTGCCGGGTCATCGACTTCCCGCTGACCACCGCCGCCGACACCTCCGCCGCGGGCGTGCCGCGCGACGAGGTGCTGCGCCGGCGCCTGTCGCGCGTCGGTCTCGGCCCGGCGGTCCGGCGGGGCCGTCCCGACGGCGACGACCTCGACATCGAGGCGCTCATCGACCTGTTCGTGGACGTGCGGTCCGGCCACTCGCCGCCCGGGCACGTCTACGTCGAGCGCCGGAAACTCGCCCGCGACCTCGGCGTGCTGATCCTGCTGGACGCCTCCGGGTCCGCCGGCGACGCCGATCCGGACGGCCTCGCCGTCCACGACCACCAGCGCCGGGCCGCCGCGACGCTGGCCGCCGCCCTCGAAGACCTCGGCGACCGCGTCGCCGTCCACGCGTTCCGCTCGCACGGCCGCCACGCCGTCCACCTGCCCGCCGTCAAGACGTTCGGGCAGCGCTTCGACGCCCTCAGGCGGGCCCGGCTCAACCAGATCCAGCCATCCGGTTACACGCGCCTCGGCGCCGGTATCCGCGGTGCGGGCGAGATCCTCAAAGCCCGAGCGGGCACACCGCACCGGCTCCTGCTCGTCCTTTCCGACGGCTTCCCCTATGACGACGGATACGAAGGACGGTACGCCGAAGCCGACGTTCGCAAGGCACTCGAAGAACTCCACAGCGACGGCGTCGCCTGCCTCTGCCTTTCCCTCGGCTCCACCGCCTCCACCACCGCGCTCAAGCGCGTCTTCGGCTCCGCGGGCCACGCCAGTGCCGCGACCCTCGCCGACCTGAGCCCGCGCATGGACGAGCTTTTCCTGACCGCCCTTCGCGAGCTCACCGCACCGAGGCCGCGGCGGGCATGACCCCGTCCGCCTGCGGCGCGCCCGCCGCGTCCGCCGCGCCTCCGACGGCGGCCGACCGGACGCCGGTCCTGGCATAATCGCCGTCATGGTGGAGCGTTGGACGAGGGAACGGCGCCGCGACCACACCCGTTCGCTGCTCCTCGACGCCGCGGAGGAGGTGTTCGCCGAGAAAGGCTTCACGCAGGCGACCCTCGACGACATCGCCTATGCCGCGGGCTTCACCAAAGGCGCCATCTACAAGCACTTCGGCACCAAGGAAGAGCTTTTCCTGGCCGTGCACGAAAGGCACTGGCGCCGCTATTTCGACACTTTCGCCGAAGTGGTGGCGTCGGTCGCCGAACTCGGCTCCCGCGAGCTGGACGAGATCGCCCAGCGGTGGCGCCGGCTCACGCGCGACCGCGGCGCCGAGCGCGCCGCGCTGGGCCACGAGTTCACGCTCTACCTGCTCCGCAACCCCGAGGCCCGGGAGCGCGTGGCGGCCAGGAGGCGGGAGGCCGTCGAGTCGCTCGCGGGGTTCATCGAGGAGGGGATCGACCGCATCGGCGCGACGCTGCTGATCCCCGCCTCGACGTTCGCGCACGTGCTCATCGCCACCACCGACTCCGTCGTGCTGGGCAGCCGGCTCGACGACGTCGACCTCTACCGGCCGGTCCTGGAGATGTACGTGTCGGTGGTCAAACTGCCCTGACGCCGGTGCCGTCCCCGGCGGAACCCCCGGCCGGCCCCTCGCCGGACTCGTCGCCGGGATCCTCGTCCGGGCGGCGGTCGCCTTCGAGGGCGCGGATCTCGCGCTCGATGACCGCCACCGTCTCGGCGTGCCCGATGTCGAGGTCGAACGCCTCCTCGATGTGGATGAACCGCGAGATGCCGGCCATCATGAGGATCAGCGACGCGGGCGGCCACCGCCGCGGGTCGACCCCGTAGCCTTCGAGGACGCCGGACAGGGATTCGAGCTGGAGCGTCCGGAACGTCCGCGAGTAGGCGGCGATCTCGGCGCGGATGGCCTTGCGGTGGTTGGCCAGCGCGATGAACTCCATGGTGAGCGCGTTGCTGGAGAAGTCGTGGGTCAGCTCCCAGAGCGCCCACAGGGGCTGCGGCGACCGCAGCGCCCGCTTGAGCCGCTCCAGGCTCCGCTCCGCGCCCCGGCGGAAGAGCTCGACGAACAGGGTGTCCATCGTCCCGAAGTAGTAGAAGACCAGCGCGTTGTTCAGCCCCGCCCGCGCCCCGAGCCGGCGGGTGGTGACGGCGGCGTAGCCCTCCTCGACCATGAGCGCCTCGGCGGCGTCGAGCAGCGCGGTGCGGGTGGCCGAGTCGTCGACGGGGCTCCGCCGTGCCGGCATGCGCGCCTCCCTCTCCCGGCTCCAGGTGCCTTCCCAGTATGGCGTCAGTCTGTCGCGCCCGGCCCTTGCCCCGCACCGGCGCCGCGTGTTAGTCATGTGACTAACGACAGTTCAGTCGCCTGACCAACACGGCGCCGGGCAACGGGCGCCGGGCGGGCGGCGGCGGCCCGAGCGGGAAGAGGATGCAGCGATGCCGCGTAGCGGGGAACATCGGTCCCGGGTGGCCGTGGTCACGGGCGGGGCGTCCGGCATCGGCGAGGCCACCTGCCGGCGCCTGGCCGAGCGGGGGCACAGCGTCGCCGTCCTCGACATCGACGGGGACGGCGCCGACCGGGTCGCCAAGGAACTGCGGGCGGCGGGGGCGCGGGCGCTCGGCCTCGCCGCCGACGTCACCGACCGTCCCGGCCTCGGCGCCGCGTTCGGCGAGGTCCGCGCGGAGCTCGGCCCGGTCGGGATCCTCGTGACCAGCGCCGGCCTCGTCGCCTTCGACCGGTTCGAGCGGATCACGCCCGAGCGGTGGGACCGCCTCATCGCCGTCAACCTCACCGGCACCTTCACCTGCTGCCAGCTCGCCGTGCCCGACATGGTCGCGGCGCGCTGGGGCCGCGTCGTCACCATCGCCTCGTCCAGCGCCCAGCGCGGCTCGCCCGAGATGGCGCACTACGCGGCCGCCAAGGGCGGGGTGATCGTGCTGACCAAGTCCCTGGCCCGCGCCTACGCGTCCCAGGGCGTCACGGCGAACAGCATCCCGCCGTCGGGGATCGAGACCCCGATGCAGCACCGCTCGCAGGCCGAGGGGAACCTGCCGCCCAACGACACCATGGCCGCCGCCATCCCGCTCGGCCGCCTCGGGACGCCGGACGACATCGCCGCGGCGGCCGCCTTCCTCGCCTCCGAGGAGGCCGGCTACATCACCGGGCAGGTCCTCGGCGTCAACGGCGGGGCGGTCCTGTGACGGCCGCCGAGCCCAGGATGGAGCCCCTCGCCGCGGACGAGTGGACCGACGAGCAGCGCGAGCTGCTCCGCGGCGGCCTGGCCCGCGCCGACCGCTACCTCACCGGCGACGCCGGCGCGCCCCCGCCGCCGATCCTCGGCCTCCTCGCCCGGCACCCCCGGGTGGGCGCGCCCTGGCTGGCGTTCAGCGGCACGCTCCTCGACGGCGGCACCCTCGACCCGCGCGACCGCGAGCTGCTCATCCTGCGGGTCGGCTGGCGGACGCGCTGCCACTACCAGTGGGCCCAGCACGTCGGCATGGCCGAGGCCGCAGGCCTGTCCCCCGGGCAGATCGCCGCCGTCCCCCGCGGCGCCGACGCCGGCGTCTGGTCCGAGCGCGACCGCGACCTCCTGCGCGCCGCCGACCAGCTCGTGGACGGGCACACCGTCGACGACGCCGTCTGGCGGCGCCTCGCCGGCCGCTTCGACGAGCGCCGGCTCCTCGAACTGCTCTTCGTCGTGGGCGGGTACGTGTGCCTAGCCATGGTCCTCAACAGCGTGGGGCTGCGGCCCGCGGGCGGGCCCGACCTGGACGCCGACGCCGACGCCGTCCCCGGCCCCGCGGGGACGCCCACCCAGTGACCGCACCACCGAAGGAGAGGACCATGCCGCGCTTCCCCAAGCCGCCGGAGGGCAGCTGGACCGAGCACCATCCCGGCCTCGGCACGGGACCGGTGTCCTACGAGGACTCGATCACCCCGGAGTTCTACGAGCGCGAGAAGGAGGCGATCTTCAAGCGCGCCTGGCTGAACGTCGGCAGGGTCGAGCAGCTCCCGCGCAAGGGCAGCCACTTCACGCGGACGATCGACGCCGCCAACGCGTCGATCATCGTCCTGCGCGACCGGGAGGGGGAGGTCCGCGCGTTCCACAACATCTGCCGCCACCGCGGCAACAAGCTCGTCTGGACCGACGACCCCAAACAGGACACCGCGGGCTTCTGCCGCCAGTTCACCTGCAAGTACCACGGCTGGCGCTACGACCTCGACGGCTCGCTCACCTTCATCCAGCAGGAGGGCGAGTTCTTCGACGTCGACAAGGACCGGTACGGCCTGGCGCCGGTGCACTGCGACGTCTGGGCCGGGTTCGTCTTCGTCAACTTCGCCCGCGAGCCCGAGCAGTCGCTGCGCGAGTTCCTCGGCCCGATGGTGACCGACCTGGAGGGCTACCCGTTCGGCAAGCAGACCGCGCACTTCGGGTACACAACCACGATCCACGCCAACTGGAAGCTGTACATGGACGCGTTCGCGGAGTTCTACCACGCGCCCGTCCTGCACGCGAAGCAGTCGCCGGAGAAGTACTCCTCGGCCGCCCAGCAGGCCGGGTTCGAGGCGCCGCACTACGGGATCGACGGGCCGCACCGGATGGTGAGCACGTCCGGCGTCCGCTTCTGGGAGATGGACACCGAACTGGTCAAGCCCATGGAGGTCCTGACCCGCAGCGGGCTGTTCGGCCCGTGGGACGCGATCGACCTCGGCGAGATGCCGTCCGGCGTCAACCCGGCGAAGTGCGACCCGTGGGGGCTGGACTCCTTCCAGCTCTTCCCGAACTTCGTGATCCTCATCTGGAGCCAGGGCTGGTACCTCACCTACCACTACTGGCCCACGTCCTACAACACCCACGTCTTCGAGGGGAACGTCTACTTCCTGCCGGCCACCACCATCCGCGAGCGCATCGCGCAGGAGATGGCGGCCGTGACGTTCAAGGAGTTCGCGCTCCAGGACTCCAACACCCTCGAAGCCACCCAGATGATGCTGGAGACCCGGTACATCGACCGCTTCCTCCTCAACGACCAGGAGATACTCTGCCGCCACCTCCACAAGGTCGTGGGTGACTGGGTCGACGACCACGAGGGGGCCCGCAAGTGAGCGCGCTGCTGCCCGAGAACTTCGCCGACCTCGAACCCTTCGCCGAGCGGTGGTGCCTCGCCACCGAGCACGAGCGGTACGGCGCCCGGCTGGCCAGCACCACCGAGGAGATGCAGGCGTTCTACGACGCGGTCGTGCCCCGCGCCGAGGAGGCCATGTCCTATCTGGAGAAACTCCCGTTCGACGCGCTGCCCGAGGACGCGCTGAACCTCCTGCACCTGCTGTACTCGATGATCCAGGTGTCCTTCCCCGTCGAGGTGTGGCGCCAGCCGCGCGTCCCCGACAGCGGCTCGTCGAGCTTCGACTGCGTCATCGAGCCCGTGCCGTGACGGCCCCTCCGGCACCGATCGTGTCACCCGTGGGGGGACGACCCCCCACACCCCCCGGGACGCCTCCGGCGCCGATCGTGCTGAAGGCCGAGCGGTGGGCGGACATCGACGCCGGACGGGTCAGGTCGCCCGCGCTGATCCTCGTGGAGGGCGACCGCATCGCCGCGATGAACCCCACCGAGATCCCCGCGGGCGCGACCGAGATCGACCTGGGCGACATGACGCTGCTGCCCGGGCTGATGGACATGGAGCTCAACCTCCTGATCGGCGGGCCGGAGACCCCCACCGGCCTGCCGCTGCCCATGCACGGCGTCCAGGACGACCCGGCCTACCGCTCGATCCGCGCGACCGTCAACGCCCGCGCGACGCTGCTGGCCGGGTTCACCACGGTCCGCAACCTCGGCCTGATGGTGAAGACCGGCGGCTACCTCCTGGACGTCGCCGTGCAGCGCGCCATCGACCAGGGCTGGGTGGACGGCCCGCGCGTCATCCCGGCGGGCCACGCGATCACCCCGTACGGCGGGCACCTCGACCCGACCGTGTTCCAGCGGCTGGCGCCGGGGATCATGCCGCTGAGCGTCGCGGAGGGCATCGCCAACGGGGTGGGCGAGGTCCGCGCCTGCGTCCGCTACCAGATCCGCCACGGCGCCAAAGTGATCAAGGTGTCGGCCTCGGGCGGGGTGATGTCGCACAGCACCGGCCCCGGCTCGCAGCAGTACTCCGACGAGGAGCTGGCGGCCATCGCCGACGAGGCGCACCGCGCCGGGATCCGCGTCGCGGCGCACGCCGTCGGCGACCGGGCGGTGCGGGCGTGCGTCCGGGCCGGCATCGACTGCGTCGAGCACGGCTTCCTGGCCGGCGATGAGACCCTCGCGATGATGGCCGAGCACGGCACCTTCCTCGTGTCGACGACGTACCTGACGGACGCGATGGACATCGAGCGGGCCGCCCCCGAACTGCGCAGGAAGGCGGCCGAGGTCTTCCCCCGCGCGAGGGCGATGCTGCCCAAGGCCATCGCCGCCGGCGTGAAGATCGCCTGCGGCACCGACGCGCCCGCCGTCCCGCACGGCGACAACGCCAAGGAGCTCGCCGCCCTGGTGGCGCGCGGCATGACGCCGATGCGGGCGCTGCGGGCGGCGACGGCCACCGCCGCCGAGCTGGTCGAGCTGGACCACGAGCTCGGCCGGCTGCGCGAGGGCTTCCTCGCCGACATCATCGCCGTCCCCGGCGACCCGTCCCGGGACATCACCGTCACCGAGGACGTGCGGTTCGTCATGAAGGACGGCCGCGTCCACAAGGACCCCCGCACCTGACCCCCGCGCCCGGCCCCCTCGAAAAGGAGCCGGCCATGCCACGCGGCGTCCTGATCCGCTCGACCCGCCGCCGGCGGTCCGGTTCCTCCGCCAGATCGACGAGCCGAGCGGGTGACCGGACCGGCGGCGCGGGACGCCGCCGAGCGCATCGACCACCCGCCGCTCCCCGGCCGTCCTAGCGGCGGAGGGCGGCGAGCGCCTGCTCGACGGCCTCGTCGAGCTCGGCCCGCAGGTAGGTGCACTCGCGGACCGGGTCCGCCGTCGGGCAGGTCAGCAGGTGCTCCAGGAGCTCCTGCGCGTGCCGCAGGTCCGCGACGCGGTTCTTGATCGTCTCGATGGAGGCGGCCAGCACCGCCCGGGCCGGGGGCGCGTCCGCGGCGGGGCCGTCGGCGACCAGCGCGGCGGTGTCGGCGAGGCCGACCATGCCGCGGTGGTGCAGGCGCTGGACGAGCGCCAGCCGGCGCAGCTCGGCGCGGCCGTACTGGCGCACGTTCCCCCGGCGCCCGGCCGCCGGGAGCACGCCCAGGTCGTCGTAGTACCGCAGCGTCGACACCGGCAGGCCGAAGCCGCGGGCGACCTCACTGATCGAGTAGCGCTCGTCCGTCATGGACCCATCTTGCGCTCAAGTCGGCTTGAGCGTGCAGGGTGGACGCCGATCACCCGGAGGACCGCAGGGAGGTAGGCGATGGACGCGCTGGACGTGCCGGTGCTGGTGGTGGGCGGCGGACCGGTCGGCATGGCGACGGGGATGTTCCTGGCCCACTGGGGCGCGGCACCGATGGTCATCGAGAAGCGGGACGCGATCTCGCCGGTGCCGCGGGCGGGCACGAGCCTGCGGACACTGGAGATCCTCCGCGCGGTCGGGCTGGGAGCGGCGGTGCAAGAGGCCGGCCGGCTGGGCGGCCCGCCGATGCGGGCGGTGTTCAAGGACAGCGGCCTCGGCGCCACCCTCCACCGGACCGGGCTGCCGGAACGCCACACCAGGCTGCTGGAGACGTGCAGCCCCGTGGACGCCCGTCTCATCCTGACGCAGGACCAGGTGCAGCGCCTGGCACTGGACGAGTTGCGCCGCCTGGGAGGCCAGGTCCGGTTCGGCACGCGGCTGGTCGGCCTGGCCTGCGAGGACGACCACGTGCGTGCGCGGGTCGTCGACGCCGCCACCGGCCGGGAGCAGCAGATCCGGGCGGCCTACCTCGTCGGCGCGGACGGCGCGAACAGCGACGTGCGCGGCCTGCTGGGGATCACCGTCCCCGACCGCGAGGTCATCGCCCGCCTGAACACCGTCTTCTTCCGCGCCCGCCTCGGACCCCTCACGCAGGAGTGGGGCACGCACATGTGCTTCGTGCGCAACGAGGCGGTGTACGCGACGCTGATCTCCAAGGACGGCCGCGACCGGTGGTCGTCGCACATCATGGACTACCCCGGCAAGCCCGAGGGCCTCACCGAGCTGACCGAGGCGCGGACCCTGGAGCTGCTGCGGGCCGCGATCGGCGACGACACGGTCCCGATCGACATCGAGGCCGCCAACGCCTGGGAGGCCGCCACCGGCATGGCGTCCGCCTTCCGGAAGGGGCGCGCGCTGCTCGCGGGCGACGCCGCGCACGTGCAGAGCTCGGCGGGCGGGCTCGGCATGAACACCGGGATCCAGGACGGCCACAACCTCGCCTGGAAGATCGCCGCCGTGCTGGACGGGTCGTTCGCCCCCGCGCTGCTGGACACCTACGAGCCCGAGCGCCGGGCCGCGGCGCGGGCGTCCCTGGCCCTCTCGCGCGGTATGCACCGCGGCTACCAGGCACTGGACGGCGCCCCGGACGACCTCTACGAGAAGATCGCCGCGGACTACCTGCGCGGCATGATGTTCTACGGCTACCCGCCGCACGACGGCGACCACGACGTGCTGGACGACGCGATCCGGACGGGCCACAGGTTCCCGCACCGCTGGCTCGGCTCCCCCGGCACCGGCCGCGTCTCCACCCTGGACCGCGCCGCCTCGCGCTGGACGCTGTTCACCCCGCCCGGCGGGCACGGCGAGCCCCCGGCGGGCCTCGGCCTCCAGGTCCACGATCTTCCCGGCCTGGACGGTGCCGTGCTGGTGCGTCCCGACGGCTTCGTGGCCTGGCACGGCACCGCACGAGACGGGTACCTGCCCGCGCTCCGCGACCTGGGCCTGCGCACCGGCTGACCGGTTCCCGACCGGCGCGGGCTCGACCGGCGCGGTGGCGGCGCGGGGCGGGGCGCGGTGCGGCGGCCGTTGACCGATCCTCGCGCCGACGGCGGAGTGCGGGGATATCGGGCGCTCCATTATCGGACGCCGGCATCGGAGCCCTGGTCAGCCGCGGGTCACCGTCCAGTTCGGTGTTTCTTGCTCCGGCGTCGATGGCGCGGGGGTGACAGTGACCTGCCGCCGTCCGGGCGTCCGGAGCGGCGCGAGGCCCGGCGGCACCACCGTTCCGGTGGTGCCGCGGGTACACGGCAGGTGTGCGGACCGTCCCGAGTGGGTGGCGCCGGACGATTCGCAGGGACATCCTCCCTCGTGCGGACGACGGCGTCCGCGGCCGGTGTCCGGCCCGTCGATCGCGAAACCCGGGTGGAGATGACGAACGTGCAGGTGACGGCCGAAGCCGTCGAGGGGTCCGCGGGCCGCCGCGGCGAGCTCGTCCGGCAGGCGATGGCCTCGGCCATGGCGGCGCTGGAGCCGCCGCTCGCGGAGATGGCGCGGTTCGCGACGGGCCAGCGCGACGCCGGCGGCGAGCCCGCGGCGGGGCGCGGCAAGGGCCTGCGCCCGACGCTGGCGCTGCTGGGCGCCGAGGCCGCCGGCGGGATGGCCGAGGCCGCGCTGCCGGGGGCCGTCGCGGTCGAGCTGGTGCACACGTTCACGCTGGTGCACGACGACATCATGGACGGCGACGAGCGGCGCCGGCACCGCCCGTCGCTGTGGAAGGCCTACGGCACCGGCCCGGCGGTGCTCGTGGGGGACGCGCTGCTGGCCCTGGCGCTGGAGTCGCTCGGACGGGTCCCGGCCGCGGTGCGCGGCGAGGCGGTCGCGCTGCTGGCGGGCGCGCTGCTGGAGGTGGTGGTCGGCCAGGCCGCGGACATGGCGTTCGAGGACCGGCCCTGGACCGGCGCCGGCGCGGTGACCCTCGACGAGTACCACGCGATGGCGGCCGGCAAGACCGGTGCGCTGCTCGGCTGTTCGGCCGCGCTCGGTGCGGTCCTCGCGGGCGCGCCGCGGGACGTGGCGGACGGGCTGGCCCGGGCGGGGCGCGAGCTGGGCCTCGCGTTCCAGGCCGTGGACGACGTCCTCGGCATCTGGGGCGATCCGGACGCCACCGGCAAGCCGGTGTTCAGCGACCTCCGCCGCCGCAAGAAGACCGCGCCGGTGCTCGTCGCGCTGTCCGGCCCGGACCGCGACGCCCTCGTCGCGGTGATGACCGGCGCGGTGGACGAGCGCGGCCTGCGGGCGGCGGCCGGCCTGATCGAGCGGGCGGGCGGGCGCACCGCCGCCGAGGAGATGGCGCGGCGGTGCCTCGGCACCGCGACGGCCCTGCTGCGCGAGCTGCCGCTCGCGCGGCCCGCGGTCGAGGACCTCCTCGCTCTCGCGGAGGGCCTGGTGGCGCGCCGACGGTGATTTCGGCCGCCCTCGTTTGACTACGCAGAGTAACGGGAAATGACCAAGAGCAACCCCAGGCGAGCGAAAGGACTCCCAGTCCCATGCAAAGGATCAAGCGGTTCCTCACCGTACTGGCCATGATGGCGTGCGCGCTGGCCGTCACCGCGGCGGCGGCCAGCGCGGGCCCCGGTCCGGGCCCGGGTCCCGGCGCTGGGCACGGCCCCTCCTCCGGAGGCGGCACCGGTCCCCGGGACACCGGCGGGCACGGGGGCGTGCACGGCGGCGCCCGCGGAGGCGACGACGAGTCCGGCGGCGGCCTGATGCAGATCATCGACGGCTTCTTCGGCGGGCCGCGCACGCACGGCGGCCTCTGGTTCTTCTGACGGCCCGCGGGGCGGGGCCGCGCCGGGGGCGGCCCCGCCCCCACCGGGCCCGCCATCACCGGGCCCGCCATCACCTGCCTCGTCCACTACCAAGCGAGCGAGAGGACAGCGGTATGACCAGCTCAGCGCCGACTCCGGAACTGCCGCCGGTGTACTGCCCGGTCGAGCCGGCCGTCCATCCGGCGGTCGAGGCGATCGAGCGGCGCGCGGTGGCCTGGGTCGACCGCGTCGGCCTGTACCGCGACGACCGCGAGCGCCGGCGGGTGCTCGGCACCAACAGCGCCGAGTTCTACGCGCGCTTCGCGCCGTTCGGTCCCGAGCACAACGTGCAGATGGCGGCGCACTGGGTGTACTGGGGGTTCGCCTTCGACGACGCGCGCTGCGACGCCGGGCCGCTCAGCGCGCGGCCGGACCTGTTCCTCGCCATGGCCGGGCCCCTGCAACGGGCCCTGGAGGTCCCCGACGAGCGGATGTCGGAGGACCCGCTGGTGGCCGCGCTCCAGGACGTCGGGCGCTCGTTCCGGGAGTGCGCCGGCCCGGTGCAGGTGCGGCGGTTCACCGAGGCGCACCGGGCCTGGCTGTTCGCCGTGGCGTGGCAGATCGTCAACCGGGTGCGCGGGCACATGCCCGGCCTCGCCGACTACACCGCCATGCGCCTGCACTGCTCGGGCGGTCCGCCCACGCTGGCGATGCTGGAGATCGCCACGGCCGCCGAGGTCCCGGCGCGCGAGATGGACTCTCCCGCCGTGCGGGCCCTGACGGAGATGGCGATCCTCGTCGCCGCCTGGGACAACGACCTGCACTCGTACCGCAAGGAGACCGTGGAGGGGCACACCGACCAGAACCTCGTGAACGTCCTGATGCGCGACGGGGGCGGCACGGCGGAGGAGGCGATGCTGCGGGCGGTCGGCCTGCGCGACCGCGTGATGGCCCGGTTCCTGCGGCTGCGGGACGAGGTGCGGCGCACCGCGAGCCAGGACCTGCGCCGGTACCTGGACTGCCTCGGCCACGCCATCCGCGGCAACATCGACTGGGCGCTGCGGACGCCCCGCTACAACGACGCCGAGGTCGCGGGCGTCCCGATGGCGGCCCCGCGCTGGGTCGACCGGCCCTCCGACCCCGCCACCGAGCCGCTGCCGATCCCCGGCATCGCCTGGTGGTGGGACCCGCTCGCGCCATGACGGGCACCGCCATGACGGGCACCGCCATGACGGGCACCGCCCGTCCGCCGTCACCACCACGCCCACGAGGACGACCGCCATGCTGCTGACGGCGACGCCACCGGCGGCGCCCGCCCCGTCCTGGTCGGCGTCGATGGCCGAGGCCGCGCCCTGGTGCGCCGCGATCGTCATGGCGGGCGGCTTCCTGCTCGCGCTGCGGTTCCTCTCCCGCGACCTGCGGCAGATCGAGGCGCGCCTGCACGGCGACCGCGCGGAGGCGGAGCGCCGCCTCCAGCGCGAGTACGTCCGGCTGCGCGACGAGCACAGCCGGGACCTGCTCATCGACCAGCTGCGGCGGGTCGGCGACCTGTACGCCGAATACCTGGCCGCCGACGAGATCGGCGCGGCCAGCCGCCGCGACGTGGCCCTGTACCGGCTCCGCGTGCACCTGCCCGCCGTCCCCGGCCGCTACTGCTCGCTGCTGAAGCTGCGGTTCGACATCGCGCAGGGCAGCGAGTCCGAACGGGAGGCCGCCCGGTGGTTCGCCCGGCACGACCGGCTGCCGGCCCCCGACCGGGTGAGCGCGGACTGGATCTGCCAGGAGTTCAGCGAGAACCTGCGCGAGCTCATGCGCGCGGGCGGCGCGCCGGCGCTCGAACCGCGGCGGGCGACGGGGCCCTCGCTGTTCGGGGAAATGCTGCGCGCCATCGCGCGCCGCCGCGGTTCACGGACCCCGGACGATGGCGCCGACGGCCTCAGAACATCCGTCTGACCTGGTACTTCATCGCCACTCATCACTTACCGCAACCTCCTGACACGGAGAGTTATGGCAGGGTGAGGTGCACGTCAAGGGTGCCGGACGCATCCCTTGGCATTCCGAACGAACGACAAAGGGAGTTCCCATGCGCATGGCGAGCAGAATCGTCCTGGCGACCGCGGCCGCGACGGCGGTCCTCGGCGCCGTCCCCGTGACGGCGGCCGAGGCGTCGCCGTCCCGGACCGTCCACGATCCCGGGCCCCTCGGCGGCGGCGACGGGTGGCGCTACTGGCGCCTCGTCGGCGAGTACCGCAGCTCCTTCATCTGCAACGCCCAGGGAGCCGAGCTGGTCTTCAGCGGCGGCGCCCGCGACTTCCGCTGCGAGCGCTACGACGACTCGAACTGGCTCTACATCCGATGACCGTCCGCTGACCGACCACACGTGCGGTGCCGCCCGCGCCCCGGGCGCCGGGGCGGCACCGCCTACCCGTTCCCCGGGAGAGCCCCTGTGCGCCTGCCCGCGCTGCGGCCCGTGCCGCCCTCCGCGCTGCCGCCCGTGCTGGGCGGGCGGAGGCGCCCGGTGCTCGGCCGCTTCGGCCGCCGGTGCGCCAAGCACCGCCGGGCCGTCCTCGGGCTGGCCGGCGCGGCGACCCTGCTGCTCGGGATCGCCGCCTCCGGCCTGTCCGGCCGCCTGTCCAACGGCGGCTACACCGCGGCCGGCACGCAGTCGGCGCGGGCCGACCGGCTCCTCGCCCGGAGGTTCCACACCCGGCCGCCGGACCTCGTCCTGCTGGTCTCCCCGAACGCCCCGGTGGACGACGCGCGGGTCGCCGAGCGGGGCCGCCGGCTCGCGGGGCGGATCGCCGGACGGCCCGGCGTGACCGGCGTCCGCTCGTACTGGAGCCCGCACTCGTCCGACCTGCGGTCCACCGACCGCCGGTCCGCGCTCATGGCGGTCACCCTGTCCGGCGGCGACGCACGCGCCACCCGCACCGCCGAGCGCCTCGTGCCCCGCGCCGCCGCTCTCGCGCGCCCGTGGCGGCTGTCCGCCACCGGTCCGGCCTGGGGGAACGTGCAGTTCATCCGACAGGGGCAGCACGACCAGCGCCGGGCGGAGCTCATCGTGGTGCCGCTCGTCGTCCTCGTCCTGCTGGCCGCCTTCGGGTCGGCGTACGCGGCCATGGTGCCCGCGATCGTCGGTGCCGTCGCGGTCATCGGCACCCTCGCGCTGATGCGCCTGCTCACGCACGCCATGGCGGTGTCGGTGCTCGCGCCGAACCTCGCCACCGCCATCGGGTTCGGCCTCGCCATCGACTACGGCCTGTTCCTCGTCACCCGCTTCCGCGAGGAACTCGCCCGCGGCGCCACCGTCACGGCCGCCGTCGACCTGGCGATGCGCACCGCCGGCCGTACCGTGCTGTTCTCCGCCGTCACCGTGCTCGCCGCCCTGTGCGGGCTGCTGCTCGTCCCGCTCCAGTCGCTGCGGTCGCTCGCCTGCGCCGCGATGACCGTCGTGATCATGGCGGCCGCCGCGGCGCTGCTCGTGGTGCCCGCGCTGCTGGCCACGATCGGCACCCGGATCGACCGGTACGACGCGTTCGCCCGGCTCCGCCGCGCCGTCCCCGCGGACTCCGCGCGAACGGCGCGTCCGGGCGGGCTGCGTCCCGTGCTGACCGGGATGACGGTCGTGTGCACCCTCGGGCTGGTCACCATGTCCCTGGCCCGGATGGGCCCGGCGTCCCCGAACCGCCTGCGCCCGCCCGCCCTGAGCCGCCTGGTCCTGGGCCGCGCCGGCCTGAACCGCGGCGTGGCGAGCCGCGCCGTTCTCTGGTTCCCGTCCGTGCTCCGCGCCGCGCGGCCGCCCCGCGGCGCGCCCCGGCCGTCCCGCCTCCGGAGGACGGCCC
>NZ_CAACUY010000075.1 GCF_900659615.1 Actinomadura fibrosa
GGCGCGGTTCGGGGACGCGGCGCGCCAGTCGTCGGCCGTCGCGCAGACCGGCCCGTACGTGGTCGCGGCGACGGTCGGGTACGCCGACGGCCGCCCCACGCTGCGCGCCCGCCAGCAGCAGGCCGACGTGCCCGCCCTCGCCCCGCGCGTAGCCGCCGCGATCCTGCGACCCCTGACCACCCCCGCCCCGATCCACTGCAACACCCAGGACTGGTCATGCTGACCCGCCCGAACCCGACGAACTGGCCGAACCCGCTGCGGCAGACGGGCGCGCTGAGCGAGCCGGACGCGCCGAAGCGCTCGGGTGCGCCGATCCGGCCAGGCGTCGCGATCCGGCCAGGCGCGGCGAGGCAGTCGGGCGTGGTGCGGCGATCGGGCGCGGTGAGGCGGCTGGGCTTGAGGCGGTCGGGTGGGCCGACCCGGCCGGGCGCAGTGCGGCGGCTGGGCGCGCTGAGGCGGTCGGGTGTGGTGGCGATCGGGCACGCTGCGGCGATCGGGTGGGCCGATCCGGTCGGGTGTGGTGTGGGGGTGGGTGTCTTGAGGCGGGTGGGTGTCTTGAGGCGGGTGGGGGTGGTGCGGCGGGTGGGGGTGGTGCGGCGGGTTGGGGCCGTGGTGGGAGCGGTTGCGATGGGGTTGGGAGTGACCTTGGTGCCGGTCGGGTCGGATGCTCGGGCCGATCAGGTGCGGGACGCGGTGACGGGTGTCCTGGAGTCCCTCAGCGTGCCCGAGGCATGGTCGCTCGCGCGGGGGACCGGCGTGACCGTCGCCGTCCTCGACTCGGGTGTGGACGCGGGGCAGCCCGACCTCGCCGGGTCCGTGACCGCCGGGCCCGACTACACGCGCGGCGCGAACCCGGCGGGGGTGGCGCCGAAGCGGCTGCACGGGACGAACATGGCCTCGATCATCGCCGGGCACGGCCATGGGCCCGGCGGCGCGGACGGCATGCTCGGGGTCGCGCCGGAGGCGCGGATCCTCGCGCCGCGGGTGATCCTGGAGCGCGACGAGCCGGGTTTCGCGGAGTTCACCCGGGCCGACCGCTACGCGGGGACGATCGCCGACGGCATGCGGTACGCGGTCGACCACGGCGCCGACGTCGTCAACCTGTCGCTCGGCCGCACCTACCCGACGCGGCGCGAGCGGGAGGCCGTCGCGTACGCGATCCGCCGCGGCGTGGTCGTGGTCGCCGCCGCGGGGAACGGAGGCGCCGACCGGACGGCCAGGCGCGGCGGCCACACCGAGTACTCGTATCCGGCGTCGTTCCCCGGTGTCGTCTCCGTCGCGGCCGTGGACGCGGAGGGGCGGCACGCGGACTTCTCGAACCGCAACTCGGCCGTCGTCGTGTCCGCGCCCGGCGTGCAGATCATCGGCGCGGGTCCGGACGGCGGCTACTGGATCGGGGACGGGACGAGTCCCGCGACGGCCTTCGTGTCCGGGGTCGCCGCGCTGATCCGGTCGCGGCATCCGGGGCTCGCGCCCGCGCTGGTCACGCAGGCGATCGTGGCGAGCGCGCGGGACCGTCCCGCGCGCGGCTACGACCTCGGCGTCGGCTTCGGCCGGGTGGACGCGTACGCGGCGCTCACCGCGTCCGACGCGCTCGCGGGCGCCCGGATGGACGGCGCGGGCTTCCCGGCGGACCGGCGCTTCGCCGCCGACGAGCCGCGTCCCGTCCGTGTGGTGCATCGGTCGGGCGGGCTGATCGTGACTTATGTCATCGTCTGTGCTCTGGCCGTGCTGGGGTTGGCCGCGGCGGGTGCCCGGCTGCGCCCGGGAGGGCGGACGGAGGAGGAGTCGGCTGATGTTCTCGGAGCCTGACGAGTACGCCGAGATGGTCCTGGACGCGGTGGAGCGGATCCCGCCCGGGCGCGTCCTGTCGTACGGCGACCTGGCGGAGCTGGTGGGGCAGGGCGGGCCGCGGCAGGTCGGGCGGGTGATGTCGCTGTACGGGGGCGGCGTGCCGTGGTGGCGGGTGATCCGCGCGGACGGGAGCCCGCCGAGCGGCCACGAGGTCCGCGCGCACGAGGAGTACCGGGCGGAGGGGACGCCGCTGCGTCCGGACGGCCGCCGCGTCGACATGGCCCGCGCCCGCTGGACGGGCGCGGGCTGACCCCACCCGCTCGAATGGACGGGCGCGGGCTGACCCCGCCCGCTCGAAAAGGCCGTCACGGAACGCCCTGGTGGCACGCGGGTGACGGGGGTCTCCTTCGCGACATGCGTGCGATGTGGTCAGACCAGCCCCGGTGATCTGCTCCAATGAAATGTTGTGCCGCCTGGTTCCTACCGTCTCGTGCGCCGCGCGGGTCCCGCGCGCGCCGTCCCGCCCGTGCTCGACGAGCAGCAGCGGCGGGTCGTCGAGCATGCCGGGGGGCCGATGCTGGTGCTGGCGGGCCCGGGCACGGGCAAGACCACGACGATCGTCGAGGCGGTCGTCGACCGGATCGAGAACCGCGGCGCCGACCCCGAGCGGGTGCTCGTCCTGACGTTCAGCCGGAAGGCGGCGGGCGAGCTGCGGCAGCGGATCACCGGGCGGCTGCGGCGGACGACGCGGACGCCGCTGGCGCTGACCTTCCACAGCTACGCCTACGCGCTGCTGCGCCGCGACGCGGTGCTGAACGAGGAGCCCGCGCCGCGGCTGCTGTCGGGGCCGGAGCAGCTCCTCGAAGTGCGGCGGCTGCTGGAGGGTGAGCTGGCCGACGGCGCGCGCGGGTGGCCGGAGCGGCTGCGGGCGGCGCTCGCGACGCGCGGGTTCGCCGAGGAGCTGCGCGACTTCGCGGCCCGGGCGGGCGAGCGCGGGTACGGGGTCGAGGACCTCGCCGCGCTCGGACGGATCCGGGGCCGCGACGACTGGCCAGCCATCGGCGGGTTCATGAAGCGGTACGTCGACCGGTTCGCGCTGGATCCCGTCCCCACCTACGACTACGGCGAGCTCATCCAGATGGCCGCCATCATGCTGGCCGAGGAGGAGGTGCGGATCCGCGAGCGCGACGCCTACGACGCGGTGTTCGTGGACGAGTACCAGGACACCGACCCCGCCCAGGAGGAGCTGCTGCACCACCTGGCGGGGGAGGGGCGCGACCTCGTCGTGGTCGGCGACCCTGACCAGTCGATCTACGGGTTCCGCGGCGCGGACGTCCGCGGCATCCAGGGGTTCCCCGAGCGGTTCCGGACGCTGGACGGCGACCCGGCGCCCGTCGTCGCGCTGCGGAACTGCCGCCGGATGGGCCCGGTGATCCTCGAAGCGTCCCGGCGCATCGCCAAGAGGCTGCCCGCGGGCGGTGCCGGCGCGGCCGAGCACCGGGCGCTGCGTCCGCTGGAGGAGCTCGACGACGGCGAGGTGCGGGCGGTGATCGCCGACTCGGAGAGCCAGGAGTCGGCGCTCGTCGCGGACGAGCTGCGCCGCGCGCACCTGCTCGACGGCGTCCCGTGGTCGCGGATGGCGGTGCTCGTGCGGAGCGCCGTCCGGCAGGTCCCGGTGCTGCGCCGGGCCCTCGCGCAGGCGGGCGTCCCGACGGTGGTCGCGGGCGACGAGGTGCCGCTGGTCGGCGAGCCCGCCGTCCGCCCGTTCCTCGTGCTGCTGCGCGCCGCGCTGAAGAAGGGCTTCCTGGACGAGGTCGTCGCCGAGGACCTGCTCACCGGACCGCTCGGCGGCGCCGACGCGCTCGCGATGCGACGCCTCAAGCGGGCGCTGCGCGACCTGGAGGAGCTGTCGGGCGGGCAGCGGCCCCTCGGGGAGCTGCTGGTCGCGGCGGTGAACGACCCGCGCGAGCTGGTCCTCGTCCACGAGCGGGTGCGGGCCCCCGCCGAACGCGTCGCGCACCTCATCGAGACCGCGCGCGCGAGCGCCCACGACGGCGGGACGGCGGAGGACGTGCTGTGGGCCGTGTGGAAGGAGAGCGGCCAGGCCGACGTCCTGCTGGAGCAGAGCGTCAAGGGCGGGACGCGCGGCGCCGCCGCCGACCGGGACCTGGACGCGGTCGTGGCGCTGTTCGACCACGCCGCGCGGTTCGTCGACCGGCTCCCGCAGGCGGGCCCGGAGCTGTTCGTCGACACGATCGCCGCGCAGGAGATCGCCGGTGACACGCTCGCCGAGCACGCGCCGGAGGGCGAGGCCGTCCGGATCCTCACCGCGCACCGCTCCAAGGGCCTGGAGTGGGACGTCGTCATCGTCGCCGGGGTGCAGGAGGGCGTCTGGCCCGACCTGCGGCTGCGCGGGTCGCTGCTCGGCGTGGAGGAGCTCGTCGAGCACGCCGCGGGCACGCAGCCGGACGGGGAGGCCGCGGCGGGCGCGTCCATGGCCGCCAAGATGCTGGACGAGGAGCGGCGGCTGTTCTACGTCGCGGTGACGCGGGCGAGGAAACGGCTCGTCGTGACGGCCGTCGGCGGCGACGACACCGAGGAGCGCCCGTCCCGGTTCCTGAACGAGCTGCTGCCCGGCGCGATCGAGCAGTCGCAGCTCGACGAGAAGACCCGCTGGCTGTCGCTGTCGGCGCTGGTCGCGGACCTGCGCTCGGTCGTCGCCGACCCGTCCCGCCCCGAGCCGCTCCGCCGCGCCGCCGCCGGGCACCTCGCGCGGCTCGCGCGGGCCGGCGTGCGCGGCGCCCGTCCGGAGAACTGGTACGCGATCACGGCGCTGTCCGACTCCGGGCCCGCGTTCGCCGAGGACGAGCAGATCACGATCTCGCCGTCCCAGGTCGAGGCGTTCACGACCTGCGGGCTGCGCTGGCTGCTCGCGTCCGCCGTCGGCGCGCAGGAGGGCGGCGCGAACGAGTTCAGCACGATGGGCAAGGTGATCCACGCGGTCGCGGAGATGGCGGGCGCGGACGACGGCATCACCGAGGTCCACGTCGCCGAGCGGCTCGACGAGATCTGGAACGACCTCGACTTCCGCAGCTCCTGGTACAGCGAGAAGCAGCGCGAGCAGGCCGCGAGGATGGTCGACAAGTTCCTGACCTGGCACCGCGACAACCCCAACGAGGTCGTCGCGCTGGAGGAGTCCTTCAAGGTCGACCTCGGCCGCGTCGTCATCAAGGGCCGCATCGACCGCGCCGAGCGCGACGAGCAGGGCCGCGCCGTCATCATCGACATCAAGACGTCCACGACCGCCGTCCCGAAGGACGACCTGGCCCGCCACCCGCAGCTCGGCGTCTACCAGTACGCGGTGATGCTCGGCGCGTTCGAGCGGCACGGCCTCATCGAGCCCGGCGGCGCGAAGCTGATCCAGGTCGGGAAGGCCGCGTTCACCGCGAAGGCCCGCGAGCAGGAGCAGCCGCCGCCCGCCGAGGACGCCGACCCCGACTGGCCGAAGAAGCTCGTCGAGGTCGTCGCGACCGGCATGGCGGGCGACGTGTTCCAGGCCCGCGCGAACGACAAGTGTCGCACCTGTCCCGTACGATCCTGCTGCCCCGTGCACGACGAGGGCGGGCAGGTTGGCGACTAGTCCCCGTCCGGGACGGTCCTTGAGCTCGGGGGGAGCGGGGTGATCACGCCGGGAGAGCTGGCCCGGCTGCTGGAGATCCCGGAGCCGACGGAGGAGCAGGCCCGGGTGATCGAGGCGCCGCTGGCGCCGATGGCGGTGATCGCGGGCGCCGGGTCCGGGAAGAGCGAGACGATGGCCGCGCGCGTCGTGTGGCTGGTCGCGAACGGGTTCGTCCGGCCCGAGCGGGTGCTCGGCCTCACCTTCACCCGCAAGGCCGCCGCCGAGCTCGGCGTCCGCGTGCGCAAGCGCCTCGACACGCTCCGCGAGGTCCTGCCCGCGGACGAGCTGGAACGGCTCGGCGGCGAGGCGCTGTTCGACGGCGAGCCGATGGTGTCCACCTACCACTCGTACGCGGCGCGCCTGTTCGGCGACCACGCCCTGCGGGAGGCCCTCGAACCGACGATGCGGCTGATCTCGCCCGCGGTCGCCTGGCAGATCTGCTCCCGCGTCGTGGACGCCTACAACGGCCCCATGGACCGCGTCGAATGGGCGCCCGACACCGTCACCAAGGCCGTCATGGAACTGGCGGGCGACCTGTCCGAGCACCTGCGCACCGCCGACGACGTCCGCAAGGTCGGGGCCTGGCTGGACGAGCGGTTCGCCGCCGTCCGCAAGCCGCTGAAGGCGCAGCGCGACATCCTCGCCAGGCAGGCCGTCCGCGAGCAGCTCATGCCGCTCATCGAGTCCTACCAGCGCGCCAAGGCCGACCGGGAGGTCATCGACCACGGCGACCAGATGGCGCTGTCCGCGCGGATCGCCTACAAGCACCCCGAGGTCGGGATGATCGAGCGGTCGCGGTTCTCCGTCGTCCTGCTCGACGAGTACCAGGACACCAGCCAGGCGCAGCTCGTCCTGCTGAAGTCGCTGTTCTCCGGCGGGCACCCCGTCACGGCGGTCGGCGACCCGTGCCAGTCCATCTACGGGTGGCGCGGCGCGAGCGCGGGCAACCTGCTGCGCTTCGCCTACGACTTCCCCTCCCAGGCGCCCGTCGCGGGGCGGCGCCCCGTCCCGGCGCCGGTCGTCCAGCTCAGCCGCTCGTTCCGCAACGGCGAGCAGATCCTGGAGGCCGCCGCGAAGATCCAGGAGGAGCTGCGCGCTGAGACCAAGGCCGTGCCGCGGCTCGTCCCGGGCGCCGGGCGCGAAGGGCGCGGGCGCGTCGAGTGCGCCCTGTTCGAGACCGTCGAGGACGAGGCCGACCGGATCGCCGCCCGCATCGCCGGGCTGATGGCCGCCGACCCCGGGACCGCGCCCGACGGCGGGCTCCAGGTCGAGCCGCTCCAGTACTCCGACGTCGCCGTCCTCGCGCGGAAGCGGTCGCAGTTCCCGCTCATCCGGCGGGCCCTCGAAGCCCGCGGCATCCCCGTCGAGGTCGTCGGCCTCGGCGGGCTGCTGACCGTCCCCGAGGTCCAGGACGTCGTCGCGACGATGCGCGTCATGCACGACCCGACCGCGGGCGCGTCGCTGGCCCGGCTCCTCACCGGCCCCCGCTGGCGCCTCGGCCCCCGCGACCTCGTCGCCCTCGGACGCCGCGCCCGCACCCTCGCCATGGAGGCGTCCCGCGACGTCACCCCGCCGTCCCGCCCCGACCAGGCGCCCGCCCCGGCCGAGGCGTCCGAGGGCGCCGAACCGGCCCAGGCCGGCGACGCGCCCGCCGGGGCCGACGATCCGCTCCGGCAGCTGGTCAGCGAGCTGAACCAGGAGACCGGCAGCCTCGTGGACGCGCTCGACGACCTCGGCGACCCCGGCGCGTACTCGCCCGAGGGCTACGGGCGGCTGCGGCGCCTCCGCGACGAGCTGCGCGGGCTCCGCGGCCAGGTCGGGCTGCCGCTCCCCGACCTCGTCAGCGAGGTCGAGCGGACCCTCGGCCTCGACATCGAGGTCGCCGCCCGCTCCGGCCTCGACCCCGTCACCGCCCGCGCCGACCTCGACGCGTTCATCGACGCCGCCGCGACCTTCGCGGGCGACGCCGAGGACCCGACGCTCGGCGCGTTCCTCGCCTACCTCAAGGCCGCCGAGACCGAGGAGTTCGGGCTGGAGGCCGGGCGGGTCGGCGAGACCAACAGCGTGAAGCTGCTCACCGTCCACGCGTCCAAGGGCCTGGAGTGGCCCGTGGTCGTCGTGCCCGGCCTGTCGTTCGTCCCGCAGAAGAACGGCGGCCCGGCCAAGGGCTCGATCTTCCCGTCGCCGCCGCAGAACGCCACCCGCTGGACCGCGAACCCGCGCGTCCTGCCGTTCCCGCTGCGCGGCGACCGCGCCGACCTGCCCGCGCTCGCCGGGCTGGAGAAGGACGACCTCACCGCATTCGAGCAGGCGTGCTCCGAACGCGACCTGCGGGAGGAGCGGCGGCTCGCGTACGTGGCCGTCACCCGCGCGTCCAGCCTGCTCATCACCACCGGCTACTGGTGGGGCGCCTCCGGGCGTCCGCTCGGCCCGTCGCCGTTCCTCGAAGAGGTCCGAGCGGTGTGCCTCGCAGGCGCCGGGTCCGTCCCGGTGTGGGCCGAACCGCCGGAGGAGGGCGTCCCCAACCCGCTGCTCGCCCAGCCCGACGAGGCGCAGTGGCCGATCGGCCCGGGCGAGCGCGGCCACTCCGACGCGTCGGCGCGCGAGCGCTACGAGGCGGTCGTCGCGGCGGCCCGCATGGTCGAGGACGAGATGGCCGGCCGCACCCGCCACTGGGCGGGCGACGCCGGCCTCTCGGACGCCGACCGCGGCCGCATGTCCGCCTGGGCGCGCGACGTGGAGCTGCTGCTCGCCGAACGCGACCGGGGCCGCGGCGGCGACGGCCTCCTCGTCGAGCTGCCCGCGCACCTCACCGTGTCGTCCCTCGTGTCGCTGGCCCGCGACCCCGCCGCGCTGGCCCGGCAGATCCGCCGCCCCATGCCGCGCCCGCCCGCCCCGTACGCGCGGCGCGGCACCGCGTTCCACGCCTGGCTGGAGAGCCGCTGGGGGCAGCAGCGCCTCCTCGACCTCGACGAGCTGCCCGGCGCCACGGACGAGGGCGCCGCCGACGACGCCTACCTGTCCCGGTTGCAGGAGCGGTTCGAGCAGTCGGAATGGGCGGCGCGGGAACCCCTCGACATCGAGGTGCCGTTCGAGACCATCATCGGCGACCGCCTGGTCCGCGGCCGGATGGACGCCGTCTTCCGCCGCGACGGCGGCTACGAGGTCGTCGACTGGAAGACCGGCGCGCCGCCGTCCGGCGACGAGGCCCGGTTCGTGTCCGTGCAGCTCGCCGCGTACCGGCTCGCGTGGGCGGAGCTCGCCGGCGTCCCGGTCGAGCAGGTCAGCGCCGCGTTCCACTACGTCAGCGCGAACGTCACCGTGCGGCCCGCCGACCTCCTCGACGCCGGCGGCCTAGCCGCGCTCCTCGACACCGTCCCCGCCGCCTGACCGCCTGTCAGGTGACGAGTTCCCCGCGCCCCTGTTCACTCCGCGCGCTTTCGGGGATGATCCGGACAGGAATCCGAGGAGGCGGCGTGTCGGTGTCCCAGGGCGAGAGTGCGGCGGTGTCCCATGACGAGCGGGTCGTACGGGAGTTCTCCAAGCAGGCGGCCGGGTTCGCGGACCCGCGGCTGAACGTCGCGTTCACCCGCCACCTGGACCGGCTCGTCCGGTTCATGGACCCGGAGCTCGACACCGAGGACGTCGTCCTGGAGGTCGCCGCCGGGACCGCGCTCGTGTCCCGCGCGATCGCCCGCCGCGTCCGGCACGTCACGGCCCTCGACCTCACCCCGGCGATGCTCGCCGAGGGCAAGCGCGCCGTCGACCGCGAAGGCGTCACGAACGTCACGTTCGCGCACGGCGACGCCACCGCCCTGCCCTACCTCGACCGCTCCTTCACCCTCGTCGTCACCCGCTTCTCCCTGCACCAGGTCGCCGACCCGGGCGCCGTCGTCGCGGAGATGGCCCGCGTCAGCCGCCCCGGCGCCGCGCTGATCATCGCCGACCTCGTCCGCCCGGACGGCCTGCCCGGCGACCCCGACCGCATCGAGCGGCTCCGCGACCCCTCGCACGGCACCATGCTCACCGAGGAGCGGATCGCCGAACTGATCGCCGCCGCGGGCGCCGAGGTGAAGCGGCGCGAGACGTTCGACTTCGTCCGCCCGCTCCAACCCTGGCTGGAGCTGGCGCAAACGCCCGACGACACGGCCGCGCAGATCCGCAAGGAACTGGAGAAGGAACTGACCGGCGGCCCCGTCACCGGCATGCGCCCGAGCGAGGTGGACGGCGAACTGCACTTCACCCAGACCTACACATTCCAACAGGCCGTCGCCGGCTGACCGGGTCAGTTCTCCCTGATCACCCGCGGAGTGCCCGAACCGGCGAGCATCATCTCCAGGGCCGCGCCGAAGCTGTCCGCGATCTCCAGCCACTCCACGTCGTCGTACGACACCACTGTGCCGGCCTCCCCGACGAAGACGCACGCGTTCGTGATCCACTCCGCGACCGGATAGAACCGCTGCCCGAACAGCGCCTCGAACTCCGCCGCGACGTCGTACGCCCCGCCCCCGGCGAGCACCGGCTCGAACAGCAGCGGGTGCGAGTACGGCCCGCGCACCAGGGGCCGCACCTCAAGACCGCCGAACGACCGCAGCACCGCCCCCGCGACGTCGCTCAGGACGTACCCCTCGCGCGCCAGCACCCGCTGCCACGCGTCCACCGAGACCTGCCGGTCCCGGCTCCAACCACTCGCCACCAGCGCCCTCACGACCACCGGTGACACGTCCCCCAAGGGATCGCCGCGAGAGCCTATGAGCGTTCGACCTCCGTAGGTCCTGACCACTGCGGCCCAACATACCGATCGAGGAGGCTCTTCGAGCAAACGTTCGACGTGGATCGCTCGTGTGTTCTATGTTGTCCGCCATGGGTTCCAGCACCGCCGTGGGTTCCAGCACCGCGCGCCCCCTCGACCGCGAGCCGGCCGCGCTGGCGATGCGCATCGGCGTCGTGGCCGCCGAGGCCGCGCTCGCCACCTTCGCCCGCAACCTCGACCTGGAGGACCTGGAGGGCGGCGTCGACTTCCAGGGCGCCATCGGCCCCGCCGAGTGGCCGGTGTTCTCCCTGGTCATCGACACGCTCGCCGAGGCGTCCCCGGACGACTCCCGCACCCTGGACGAGCGCCGCGCCGACGCGCTCAACGACCTGGCGCGCATCTGCATGGCGGCCAAGACCCGCGCCGGCGCCCCCTGAGACCGGGCGGTGCCCGAGCCCCGAGCGGCCCTGGGCCCGGGCACTACCCACCCGCCCCGCGCCTCACGTCCGAGCCGCGACGCGGACGGCTGGCCGCGACGTCTAGGCGATCGTGATCCTCCAGTCGCCTTCGGCTCGGACATGCAGGTAACCGGGACCCGTGAGCTGACCCTCGGCGTGCGACTGGTCTCTGCCCGCCAGGACCACCTGGCCCTGCTCGAACCCGTTGCCCATCTCGCTCAGCTCGGTCAGGGAGTAGTCGCCGTCGGCCTTGTGCGTCATCCGGACGTGCGCGGGCCCTCCCGCATGGCGGAAGACGAAGGAACCGCGCGAGGCGATCTGATCCTGGACGACGGGAACGGTGTCGGCCGGTTGCAGCCAGGCCGCCCACCGGCCGATCGCGCGGATGCTGACGCGCACGTACTGGTCGTCGTCCGGCGGAAGAGGCTCGACGACACGGTCTCGGTCGGAACCGCGGTGGAGGACGCGTGAACCCGCCCCGCTGGTCTGAAGCACTCTGAACCGGCCGCCACCGTGATGGCGCACGACGAGCACCAGCGGCACACGCGGTTTGCGGTAGGGCAGATGCAGGTCCTTATTGCCCTGCCCCTGCGCCTGCTGGCTCTTGCGGATACCCGGCGGACACGTCTTGAACGCCGCGGGAGCCCGGTGCGGCGTCTCACCGGAGAGGGCCGCAGCACGCGAGGACGCCGCCGGAGTGGCCCCGGCCGCCGGAACGGGCCGAGGCGCCGGCACCCGCTCGGCCCGCCGTGGCGTCCTGGCGGGCCGGGCGGCCGGAGCGGGCCGGGCGCCGGGCGATCGGCGCCCGCCGGTCGCGATGGGAGGCTCGCCGTCGGCGAGCCGGACCGCGTCGGCGGCGCAGACGTCGATGATCCGCGTCGCGCCCGCCTCCGGCGCCCAGGGAACGCGCTCGACGGACGGCCCATGCCGGGGATCGAAGAAGCAGAGCGGACGGCGGGGCGGCACCGGGCGGCCCGCCTGCCGGGCGTCCACGCAGGCGAGCGCGTGCCGCCCCTCGTCCAAGGCGAGCAGGACGTCCTCGGCGTCCTCGCGGTCGCGGTCACCGACGAAGGCCGCCTTGGCCCGCTCGTAGGCGTCCAGCGCACGGGCGTAGTCGGCCATGAGGTCGGCGTCGGAACCGTGCCGTTCGGGATCGAGCGTGTGCCGGGCGAGCGCCTCGCCGAAGGCCGTGATCTCAGCGTCGATCACCGCCAGCTCGTCCGCCCGCCGCCGCCGGAAGAGCCTGGAGAACACCATCACCCGTACCTCCCACTGGTACCGGGATAGTACCGATCCAGAACCCTCCGCAAGATCGACAGCGACCCATCCTGAGGTGGTCAGGCGGTGGGGCGCCATTGTGGAGGGCGCAGCGAAGGCGGATCAGGGTGCCTTGGGAGGCGGCCACCGCGTTGGTGACGATCTCGCTCATCACGATCATGCAGTCGTGAACGGAATCACGGCCAGGACCGTCAGCCGACACGACGGGGCGATCCAGATCCTCCGGGTAGGCTCCCGGGTTGTGGCATATGTCGGAGCGCAGCTTGGCGGACGTCTGATCGAGGGTGGTGACGAAACCGCTGCTCTCGCGCTTCGGTTCGCGCAGATCGGAGCCGTCGCACTGTCGGAGGCGGACTCGCGGGCCCTGATCGAGAAGACGATGAGGACGTACATCAGTGACCAGGTTGCGTAAGAGTTCCCACAGTGGTGGGGACAGTGATCCTGCGTGCGTCGAGTTGGCGTGGGCGGTCGATGAGGTGTGGGTGCGCGACTCCAAGGATCCGGACGGAGAGCGGCTTGCGTTCGGGCAGCAGGAGTTCGCCGGATTGGTGGTTCGGGTCAAGTGCGGAGAACTCGGGCTGTAGCGGACGCTGCCCTTTTAGGGGGTCAGGGACTTCGCTTTTACCTTGCCTGTGCTGGTTCGGGGGAGTTCGTCCACGAAGTGGACGTCACGCGGGACTTTGAAGCGGGCCAGGTGCCTTTTCACGTGGGCCTTCAGGGCTTCTTCGGTTATGTCGGAGCCCGGGGTGCGGACTACGTAGGCTGCTAGGCGTTTGCCGAACTTGTCGTCGTCCACGCCGGTCACCGTCACTTCGGAGACGTCCGGGTGGGCGCCCAGGAGGTCTTCGACCTCGCCGGGGAAGACGTTCTCGCCGCCGGAGACGATCATGTCGTCGGCGCGGCCGTCGATGAAGAGGCGGCCGGCCTCGTCGAGGTGGCCGAGGTCGCCGGTGCCGGTCAGGCCGTCGCGGACGCGCTTGCCGCCGCCGCCCGTGTAGCCCGCGAAGCGCAGGCCGCCGCCGGTGTAGACCTCGCCGGTCTCGCCGGGCGGCAGCTCGCGCCCGTCCTCGTCCAGGATCCTGATCGTGAGGCGGAAGGACGGCCTGCCGACCGTGCCGGGGGCCTCGCGCAGGTCGGCCGGGGTGGCGATGGTCGCCCAGCCGGTCTCCGTCGCGCCGTACACGTTGATCAGGACGTCGCCGAACGCGTCCATGAACGCCTCGGACAGGTGCGGGTGCAGGGCGGCGCCGCCGCAGACGACCGTGCGGAGGGACGGGGTGCGCGGGCGGTCCGGGACGTCCAGGAGGCGCTGGAGCATCACGGGCACCGCGACCAGGGTCTCCGCCTCGCAGTCGGCGATCGCCGAGAGGATCTCGGACGCGTCGAAGCGGCGGAACAGCATCAGCGGCATGCCCATCCCGAGCCCGACGGACAGGTACGCGAAGCCCAGGATGTGGAAGAGCGGCGGCGCGACGACCAGCGGCGCGCCGGAGCGGACGGGGACGCGCATCAGATGGCTCAGCGCGGCGGGGAGCAGGGAGGTGAGGCTGATGTCGTGCTGGGCTCCCTTTGGCGTTCCGGTGGTGCCGGACGTCATGATGATGACCCTGCTGGTGCCGTCCGGGTTCAGCGGTCGGGGCTCGGTCGCGTCCGCGAGTGTGTCGATGGACTCGTGGTCGTCCTTCGCCTCGGTCCAGGCCAGGAGGCGCCGGCCGGTGAAGGACGACTCGTCCACGACCTCGGTGAACTCCTCGTCGTGGATGAGGAGGCCGACGCCTTCGCGGTCGGCGACGTCGCCGAGCTGGGTCGCGGAGAAGTCGGTGTTCAGCAGGACGACGTCGTTGCCGAGGCGGGACGCGGCGAGGACGGACGTGACGAACCCGCGGTGGTTGCGGCAGAGGATGCCGATGCGGTCGCCGTCGGTGAGCCGGTCGCGGAGCGCGGTGGCGAGCGCGGCCGCGCGGTGTTCGAGTTCGGCGTAGGTGAGGACGCCGCGCTCGTCGATCAGGGCGGCGCGGTCCGGGAAGCGCAGCGCCGACATCGCGCCGACCGTGGCGGGCACCGGACCGAAGCGCAGGTAGGGGAACAGCAGCCGGGCGGCCCGGTCGGGACGCACCGGGCTGAGCACGCCCACGTCCCGCACGGCGCGGGCCGCGCGCGCTCCCTGGCTCGCGAACGTGCGCACCCGGTCGAGCAGAACCACGGAACCTCTCCTTCGTCGGCCGGTCGCCTCCGGCGAACGGACGGGCCGTTGCGGGAAGGTCCGAAGGCATACCCGGCATCCGCTCGGATATGTGGCCAGGTGGACGGACGGGCGCCGGGGGCGGTAGATGTTCGGCATGACGATCGGCCTGCTGTCCGCCCCCACGAACCTCGGCCTGCGCCCGCCCGCGCCGACCAGCGTCCCCGGCTGCGCCAAGGCACCCGAAGCGTTCCGCGAGGCCGGGCTGTACCGGCGCTTCGCGGAGCTCGGCGCGCGCGAGCACGGTGTCGTCCTGCCCGGCCGGTACGCCGACGACGCGACGCCGGGCGCGCTGCGCAACCAGGCCGCGATCGTCGAGCACGCGCGGCGGCTCGCCGGGCGCATCGACCTGTTGCGGGACGAGGGGCTGGCCCCTCTGGTCATCGGCGGGGATTGCAGCATCCTCGTGGGCGCCGGCCTCGCCCTGCGGCGTGCCCCCGGACGCTACGGGCTCATCCACCTCGACGGGCACACCGACTTCCGCCATCCCGGGAACTCCGACCGGTGCGCCAGCCTGGCGGGGGAGGACCTCGCGGCGGCGGTGGGTCGGCACTGGCCCGCGATCGCCGACCTCGACGGGCTCGGCCCCTACTTCCGTCCCGAGGACTCCGTTCACGCGGGCTGCCGCGACGATGACGACGCGCTCGACGAGGTCACGGATTCGCTGGGCGCCGTCGTGCCCGCGTCGCGGATCCGGCGGCAGGGCGTCGAGCAGGCCGCGCGGGAGATCCTGGAGGTCGCCGACCGCGCCGATCTCGACGGCTACTGGCTCCACCTGGACGTCGACATCCTCGACCCCACCGTGATGCCCGCCGTGGACAGCCCCGATCCCGGCGGTCTGGACGCGGCCGAGCTGACCGGGCTGCTCGCCGCGCTCGCGCCGCGCGCGATCGGCGCGCAGGTGACCGTCTTCGACCCGGACCTCGATCCTGACGGCGCCTATGCCCGTCTGCTCACCGACGTCCTCGTGGCGGGACTCGCCGCGCTCGGCGATGATCGCCGGTCGGCGGGTAGCGTCGTCCCATGATCCGACCCCCTGTCACCGCTGACGACCTCGACGAGGCCGTCCATTTAGCCGTCGACACCCTGCGCCGGGCGCCCGCGGACGCCTGGGACGGCAACGCCGGGACGCTGGAGTGGACCTGCTGGGAGACCGTCGAGCACCTGAGCGACGACCTGTTCGCCTACGCCGCCCAGCTCGGCCCCCGCGTCCCGCCGAACGACCGCGAGGTCCCGTTCGTCTGGGCGGCCCGGCGCCCTGGGGGCCCCGCGAACGTGATCCACGCCGATCGCGCCGCGGGGCCGGACGGTCTCCTCCAGGTGCTGGAGGCGTGCGGTGCGATGCTGGCCGCCATGGTCCGGACGACGTCGCCGGACGTCCGCGCCCATCACGTTTTCGGCGCGTCCGACCCGGAGGGCTTCGCCGCGATGGGCATCGTGGAGACCCTCGTGCACACGCATGACCTGGCGGAGGGGCTCGGCCTTCCGTGGGAACCGCCCGACGCGCTGTGCCACAAGGTCCTCTTGCGCCTGTTCCCGGAGGCCCCGCTCGCGCCGCGTCCCTGGCCGACCCTGCTCTGGGCCACTGGACGCGCCGAGCTAGGCGACCGCTTCCCGCGCCGCACCGAGTGGCGCTGGGACGGCACCCCGCGCTAACGGAGGTAGTGGAAGGTGGGGGGTGGGTGCATGAGGAAGTCGTGGTGGGAGATGTTCCAGGCGTAGGCGCCGGCCATGGTGAAGGCGATGACGTCGCCCGGCGCCAGGGGCGGGACGGGGATGTCGCGGGCCAGGACGTCCTTCGGCGTGCAGAGCTGGCCTACCAGGGTTGCCCTGTGTATGGGCGCGACGGATGAGGTCAGTACCTCGAACGGTTGGTTGTGGCCCTTCGCCGCGGGGGTGCGGAGGTGGTGCGTGCCGCCGCGGAGGATCACGTAGGTCTCGCCGCGGGTCGTCTTCACGTCGAGGACGTCGGTGACGTAGCGGCCGTGGTACGCGGTGATCGAGCGGCCCGGTTCGACGCGGAGGGTGGCGCCGGAGCCGATGTCCGCGAGGCCCTGGCCGTAGGCCGTCCAGTCGAAGCGGGTCCCGCCGGTGTAGTCGACGGCCATGCCGCCGCCCAGGTTGATCTCCGGCTCCGGGACGCCGCGGGCGCGCAGCCAGGGGAGCGCCCAGGACGTGATCCGGGAGGCGAGGTCGAGCATCGCGGACGCGTCCAGGCCCGACGCTAGGTGGGTGTGGATGCCCCGCAGGGTGATATCCGGCATGTCCGAGATGAGGCGGGCGCATTCGTTGAGGGCGTCCTCGTCCATGCCGAACGGGCCGCTCATCGCGAGGACGGCGCCCGGCACGGCGATCGGCAGGTTCGCCCGCAACAACACCTCGGCCGGGCCTAGTGCGGCCAGGCGCGCCAGTTCCCTAGGGCTCTCGACGTGGACGCGCTCGACCTTCGCGTTCAGGGCGGCGGCGAGTTCGTCATCGGTCTTGCCCGGGCCGCCGAAGGCGAGGCGCGCGTTGGGGAGCGTCGCGCGGACGTGCGCGAGTTCGCCGCCGGACGACACCTCGAAGCCGTCCACGTGCGGGGCGAGCGTGCGGAGGATCTCCGCGTCGGGGTTCGCCTTGGCGGCGTAGAACAGCTCGGTCGGGCCGAGCGCGGCGCGGACTCCGCGGACGTGGTCGGCGAGGCCGCGCAGGTCGTAGACGTAGGCCGGGTAGCGGGGCAGGGCGGCGAGGTTCACAGCGGCCCCACGGCGAGCGGGTTGGGGGCGGGGACGTAGGTGGCGCCGCGGTCGGCGGTGCGGGACCAGCGGGTCCGTAGGTTGGCCTTCGCGGGCAGCGGGACGCCGGCGAGCAGCGCACGGACCTGCGGATGGCCGTCGCAGGCGGCGAAGTGCCTGCGGGCGGTGTCCCACAGGACGGCGTCCAGGGCGGGGTGGAGGTCGGCGACGGCGGCGGCGATCTCCGCGAGGTGGTTGACGACGAGGCAGTAGACGACGCGGTTCCAGCCGTGGCCGGCGTCGTAGGTGAGGGCCTCGGCGACGCGGGCGGGCAGGCCGGACAGGTCCCAGCGGCCCGCGGTGAGCTTGGTGCCCTCCAGGTCGCGGAACGCGGCGCGGACGGGCATGCCGTCGCCGTCCACGCAGATCAGGACGTTCTGGAGGTGCGGTTCGAGGACGACGCCGTGGTCCAGGTAGGCGCGCAGGACGGGCGGGGCGACGTGCGCGACGTAGGCGTCCCACCAGGCGAGGGCGCCGTCCGGGGTCGACAGGGCGGGCAGCTCGCTGAGGAACGTCCCGTACGGGTCGGCGAGCGCGCCCGCGAGGAGGGGCGTGCCGGGCAGGTCGCGGACGCCCTGGCGCAGGATCACGCCGAGGCCCTCGTACAGGCGGCGGTCGGCGAGGGTGGTGCTGCGGTAGGCGGGCTCGGCGAGGAGCGTCGCGCCGAGCCCGGCGAACACGCGGGGCAGGCGCTCGTTGAGGGCGACCGCGCCGGCGAGCTCGTACCAGGCGTTCTTGCGGACGCAGTTGGTGATGCGCACGTCCAGGCTGAACTTGCAGAACAGGTCGGCGTCCGGCAGGTACACGGTGCGGACGGACGAGGTGGGCAGCGCTTCGGCGCCGGACGGCCCGAGGTCGACGACGAGCCGGTCGGCGAGGGCGCGGCGCAGCAGCGGGCGGTCGGCGAGCAGTCCGAGCTGCCAGGGGTGGACGGGCAGCAGCCGGTGGCGGGGCGGGGCCGGGGGCCCGTGCTCTTCTAGGGCGGCGAACGCGCCGGGCGCGCCCTCCTCGGCGACCAGGTCCTCGCGGACGGCGAGCCAGTGCGGCCGGAACCGGGCGCGGGTCTCCGGCGCGTACCGCAGCCAGTCGGCGGGCGCGCCCTGGCGGGCCTTCGGGGACGGGTGGAAGCGGTGCCCCGCGACGAGCGCCTGCTCGGACGCGACGTAGCGGCCGTGCTCGGGGCGCGGTTCGCCGCGCGCTCCGATGATCGCCGCGAGCGCGGTGTGGCTGTCGCCGACCTGCGCGAGGAACTCGGGGTTGGCGCGGCCGGTCGCGAGCTCCAGCTCCCCGGCGACGAGGTCGGCGAGCCGGTCCCAGGGCGCGGGGATCCAGGTGTCGTCACGCCGCTCTTCATAGGGCGGGACGAGGCGGTAGGTGGGGCCCGCCGGGGGGCGGGCGAGGCCGGCGCGCAGCACGACGCCGGCGCGGGGGAGCCGCACGACGAGGTGCGCGCCGTCCGGCCAGACCTGCTGCTCGGGGGCGCAGACCTCGCGGACCAGGCAGTTGAGCAGCGCGGTCGAGGTGGCGTCGTCGGCCGTGAGGGCCCGTCCTGTCAGAAGCACGTCGCGTCCCGTAGGTAGTTCGGCCCCGGCGGGCCGTAGTGCTTGTTGATGTCCGCGGCGCCGGTCCTGGCCTTGTCGACGAGGGTCCCGGCGGTGATCATGGCCTTGCCCGGCAGGACCGTCGCGTCCAGGGTCCGGGCGCGCAGGAACGCGTCGTCCGGGCCGAGCGCGGCGTCGAGCCGGTCGCGGACCAGGGCCAGCGCCGCCCGCCGCGGCAGCAGGCCGCGCCGGGCCAGTCCGAAGGCGGGTGCGGCGGCGCACAGGTGCAGGGTGATGGTGACGAACACGCGGGCGAGCGCCTCCGGGTCGCGGGTGGTCATCCGCTGGTCGAGGAGGTCGCGGGGATCGGTGCCCGGCGCGGGCGCGAGGTGCTCGCGCAGCCGGCGCGGGTCGATGAGCGCGCCGTCGTTGTCCTTGATCAGCAGCCGGGGCGGCCCCCCTTCCGGCGCGTCCCCGTCGAGGACGAGCGCGACGTTCTGCTGATGCGCCTCCAGCGCGATGCCGTAGCGGAACAGCGTGACGTTCCAGGCGAACAGCGCCGACAGGTAGGCGCCGAAGAGGTCCTCGACGTCCCAGCGCTCGATGACGTGCCCGCCGTCCGGGGACTCGGCGAGCAGCCCCGCGACGGGGACGACGTGCGCGCGCGCCGTCTCGGCGGGGAACCGCCGGACCAGATACCCCAGCAGCGGAGAGCGGGCGTGCCCGTAGGTCTGCTCGTCCGCGAGGAGGACGGGATGCGGTTCCTTGTCGAGGACGCGCCGCAGGATCCGTTCGACGAGCGCGCCGTCTGGGAGCGTGCCGGGCACGATCGTGCGGCGGTTGCGCATCCCGAGCGTGCTCGTCGGCAGCGGCATCTTCAGGTGGTCGAGCGGCCCGGCCACCACGGTCCGCATCGAGAGCGTCGGGGTTACCTGGAGGTAGGGGTCGGGGCCGACCTCCACACCCGGCTCGGCGCGGACGTGCGGCACCGCTAGCGGATGGACGGGGAACACCGTGCCCTTCCCGGGCAGCCCCACGTCTTCCGGGTCGGGCCACCAGGACGGGCGCGTGCCCGCGAGCGTCACGTCGGCGTCCGGGACGGACGCCCAGCGCAGCGGGAACCCCGGGTTGAACTCGGGCGCGTACCGGCTGAGGTCCGCCATGCTCAGGCCCGCCCGGCCGCGGCCCGCCGGGTGGACGGGATGGTCGGTGAACGCGGCGAGCGTCTCGTAGAACGCCCCGGGGCCGCGGCGCAGCTCGTCCGGGATGCGCGCGAGGCGCCGGTGGACGGCGGGCCGCGCGTCCTCGTGCAGGCGGACCGCGGCGAGCGCGTCCAGGCACTCCCGCTCGAACGCCGCGACGTCGTCGCGCGGGTCGGCGAGCGCGCGGACGGCGGCGAAGACGTCGGCCAGGCGGAGGCCCTGGCCGGGGTCGACGACGACGTCCGCCAGGAAGGGCGGGCACTGTTCAAGCAGCCGCACGGACCGCCCGGGCAGGTTCAGGACGCGCCGCGCCGGGCCGACGAGGCGCCGCATGCCCGCGTAGTCCTCGCGGAGCAGGGCGTCCAGCACGCGGGCCGCGAGCGGGCCCTCGACGTCGGTCACGTGATGGTCCAGTCGTGGGCCGCGCCGAACCGGGCGATCGCGGCCTCGACGTCGTTCGCCGCCGGGCCGATCGCCCGCACCGTGCCGAGGTAGTCGCGGTTCGTGCGGGTGACCGCGACGTCGTCGCCGACGGCGCGCTGCGGCCGGTACGCGAGCCGCACGGGCCCGTCGTCCAGCTCCACCGGGCCGGGCGCGGAGGTCAGCGTGCCGGACCGGTCCGCGATGATCCACTCGGCCACGGCGTGCCCGGCCGGGCGGGGCGGCGCGGGCGGGAGCGGCTCGCCGAGGTGGACGCGCAGGATCTGCTCGAACAGCGGGACGCCGAGCAGGTCGGCGAGCAGGAAGTCGCAGTTGTCGCCGATCAGCCGGTAGTTCACCTCGATGATCCGGGCGCGGCCGCCGGAGACGACGAACTCGGTGTGGCAGGCGCCGAAGCCGACGCCGAGCGCGGCGAGCTGCGCCAGCACCTGCGGCGTCTCCGGGGGAGGATCCGCCCATTCGAGGCGCTCCTCGACGAAGTACGGCGGCGGGGACAGACGGGTGCGGAACGACCCCAGCACGCGCATTTCGCGGCCGTCCCCGAGCGTTTCGAGGGTGTGCAGCCCGCCGGGGAGGTACTCCTCGGCGACCAGCGGGTCGCTCCGCCGGGCCGCGATGTCCGCCCGGCGGGCGGCGAGCTCCCCGGCGTCCCGCACGAGGAACACGTCCTCGCTGGCCACGCCCTCCCTCGGCTTGAGCACGAGCGGGTACGGGGCGTCCCCGGGCACCTGGCTGGCGTCCGCGGAGAACACCGGGTCGAGGGCGGCGAGATGGCGGCGCATCAGTGCCTTGTTCTTCGCCCGGGTCGCCGCCCGCCAGTCCTTGCCGGGCAGCCCGAAGTACGCGGCGGCGAGCGCCGCGGGCGCCTGGAGGAAGTCGCTGTTGGAGAAGATCCCCGCGGGCGGGTCGCCGGCCGCGGCGATGATCGCGCGGAAGTCGGAGACGTCGCACTCGACGACCGGGCCGTCGTGGACCCCCGCGTGGGCGGCCGGCCGGTCGGTGAGCAGGACCACGTCCAGGCCCAGGCGGGCGGCGGCGGGCAGGAAGCCGTGCGTCACCGAGTCGGTCGCCTTGCCGGCGACCAGGAGCAGTGGGGCGGCCACGGTCGGCCTTTCCAGTGAGATGGCGTGAGCGGTGAGCTGAGCGGTGAGGTAAGCCTTGCCTAACCGTGCACCGCAGGCAAGAACGATGCCATCGCGTGTCCCGCCCCGTCCGGCGATCCGCCAGGATGGGCCCATGGATCTCGTCGACCGGTGGGTGGCGCTGGCCGGGCCGCAGACCCGGCACATCGGCGCCGAACTGGACGCCCGCTACGGGGAACCGCACCGCCGCTACCACACCCGCGCCCACCTCACCGCCGTCCTCGACCTCGTGGACGAGCTCGCCGGGCACGCCGCCGACGCCGACGCCGTCCGCCTCGCGGCCTGGTTCCACGACGCCGTCTACGACCCCGAGCGCGCCGACAACGAGGAGCGCAGCGCCCGCCTCGCCGCCCGCATGCTCGCCGACACCGACCTCCCGGACGCGACCGTCGGGGAGGTCGTCCGGCTCGTCGAGCTCACCACCACGCACGCGCCCGCCGAGGACGACCGCGACGGCCAGGTGCTCTGCGACGCCGACCTCGCGGTCCTCGGCGCGGAACCGGACGCCTACGCCGCCTACGCCGCCGCCGTCCGCGAGGAGTACGCGTTCGTCCCCGAGGACCTCTTCCGCGCCGGACGCGCCGAGGTGCTCAACTCCCTCCTCGCGCTCCCGGCCCTCTTCCACACCCTGGCGGCCCGCCACCGGTTCGAGGAGCGCGCCCGCCACAACATCCGCACGGAGCTCATGCTGCTCGGCGCCTGACCGGGGCGCCGGGGCGCTCAGCGCGGCCGGACGGCCTTCCGCCGCCGCAGCCCCGCACGCGTCAACCGTGACAGCAGCTCCTGACAGCCGACGGCCTCGGCCCCCTGCGCCACCGCGGCGTCGTAGAGTTCGGAGGGGACGTCGTAGTGGTCGCGCTCGAACGCCCGCGGCGGCACGCCCAGCCGCGCCGCGAACGCGTGGAGCTCCTCGTAGGACTCGTCGCTCACCATGTGCGACCACACCCGGCCGCGCGCGGGCCACAGCGGCGGATCGATGAGGATCACGAGGCCTCCGGGGGACGGGTGACGGGCATCCCTTACAGTGCCTGAACAGTACGACATGCGAAGGGGCATGCAGGTGGACGTAGCCACGTATATCCAGGCCGGCAGGGACCGGTTCGTCGCCGACCTCAAGGACTGGCTGGCGATCCCCTCCATCTCCGGGAACCCCGCCCACGCGGGCGACGTGCGGCGCTCGGCCGACTGGCTCGCCGCGTACCTGCGCGACCAGGGCTTCCCGACCGTCGAGACCTGGGAGACGCCGGGACTGCCCGCCGTCTACGCCGAATGGCCCGCCGACGACCCCGAGGCGCCCATCGTCCTCGTCTACGGCCACCACGACGTCCAGCCGGTGGAGCCGCTCGCCGAATGGGACACCGACCCGTTCGCGCCGACCGAGATCGGCGACCGGCTGATCGGTCGCGGCGCGTCCGACGACAAGGGCCAGGTCTTCTTCCACACCCTCGGCGTCCGCGCCGCGCTCGCCGCGTCCGGCGCCGCCGCCCCGCCCGTCACGATCAAGATGCTCGTGGAGGGCGAGGAGGAGTCCGGCTCCGTGCACTTCGCCGGCCTGCTGCGCGAGCACCGGCACCGGCTCCGCTGCGACGCGATCGTCATCAGCGACACCACGATGTGGGCCGCGGACGTCCCGTCCATGTGCACCGGGATGCGCGGCCTCACCGAGGCCGAGATCACGCTGCGCGGGCCCTCGTCCGACCTGCACTCCGGCTCGTTCGGCGGCGCCGTCCCGAACCCGCTGCACGCCATGGCGAAGCTGCTCGCCGCCCTGCACGACGAGGACGAGCGCGTCACCCTTCCCGGCTTCTACGACGACGTCGTCCCGCTGACCGACGAGGAGCGCGCCCTGTTCGCGCGGCTGCCGTTCGACGAGGACGCCTGGCTGCGCACCGCCGGCGAGAGCCGCGCCCCCTACGGCGAGAAGGGGTACACCACCCTGGAGCGCGTCTGGGCCCGGCCGACCGCCGAGATCAACGGCATGTGGGGCGGGCACACCGGCCCCGGCGGCAAGACGATCGTCCCCCGCGAGGCGCACGCGAAGGTCTCCTTCCGGCTCGTCGCCGGACAGGACCCCGGCAAGGTCCAGGAGTCGCTGAAGACCTGGGTCGCCGACAACACCCCGCCCGGGATCACCGCCGAGGTCCGCATCCCCGGCGCCGGCGTCCGGCCGTGCTTCTCGCCGATCGACTCGCCCGGCGTCCGCGCCGCCCGCCGCGCCATGGAGCGCGCGTTCGGCCGGGAGATCATGTTCACCCGGGAGGGCGGCAGCGGCCCCGAGGCCGACCTCGCCGACATCCTGGAGGCGCCGCTGATCTTCGTCGCGGTCGGCCTCGACGACGACCGCATCCACGCCCCCAACGAGAAGGTCGAGATCCCCCTGCTGCTCAAGGGCGCCGAGACCGCCGCCTACCTGTGGGAAGAACTGGCCGCCGCGCTGCGCTGAACCAGCGGTGTCCGGAAACGGGGGAGGAACTCGATGACGGTGGCGGACGGCCCGCTGGAATGGCTGGCACTCGCGCGCGGGACGCTGAACCGCGTCGCGCTGCACCGGCGCGACGACGCCTGGCTGGAGGCGGCGTGGGCCGACCCGCGCTCCCGCGTCCTCGTGGTGGAGGACGGCCAGGTCCTCGTGACGCACGAGCCCGCCCCGGCGCTCGTCTTCGTCCCGCCCGACCGGGCGCCCGGCGGCGACCGCTGGCTGCTCGGCGTCGACGACGACGGCACCGCCTACTTCGGCGTCCCCGGCCCGCTGCCCGCCGTCGAGGGGGCGGAACCGGCCGGGCTCCGCCGCGTCGGCGCGCTCCTCGCCGACCGCGACTCCGGCCTGCTCACCCACCTCGTCGCGCTGGAGCACTGGCACGCCACCCACCGGTTCTGCCCGCGCTGCGGCGCCGAGACGGAGGTCACCGCCGCGGGCCACGTGCGCGTCTGCCCGAAGGACGGCTCCCAGCACTTCCCGCGCGTCGACCCCGCCGTGATCATGCTGGTCACCGACGCCGACGACCGGATCCTGCTGGCCCGCGGCCCGCAGTGGCCCGCCGACCGCCGCTCGATCCTCGCCGGGTTCGTCGAGCCGGGCGAGTCGCTGGAGCAGGCCGTCGCCCGCGAGGTGGAGGAGGAGGTCGGCCTCGCCGTCCGCGACGTCCGCTACCTCGGCAGCCAGCCGTGGCCGCTGCCGCAGAGCCTGATGCTCGGGTTCACCGCCAAGGCCGACGGGGACGTCCCGCTCCGCCCCGACCCGGAGGAGATCCTGGACGCCGCCTGGTACACCCGCGACGAGCTCCGCGCCGCGATCGACGCGGGCGAGATCGTCGCACCGGGCCCGCTGTCCATCGCCGCCCAGCTCATCATGCGCTGGTACGGCGCCGACCTCCCCAAGATGCCTCCCTTCTGACGGAGGCGATGGATAGAGTTCAACCGCCCTGCGCACGCGGGGATGGTCCCCAAACGGTGCCGACGATTCTTTAGCCGGACGGGTGCTTCCGGCCTCTGCCGGAATGCGAAGGCCCGCCGACTCGGTCGGCGGGCCTTCTGCGTGCGCTGGTCAGGCGAGGGAGGCGAGCTTCGCCTTGACCGCCTTGGCGCTGGGGTTCGTCGCCGCGGAGCCGTCCGGGTACAAGATCGTCGGGACGGTCGCATTGCCGCCGTTGACGCTCATCACGAACTCGGCGGCGGCCGGGTCGCGCTCGATGTCGATCTCCACCATCTCGATGCCGTCGCGGGCGAGCTGGCTCTTGAGCCGCCGGCAGAACCCGCACCACGTCGTCGTGTACATGGTGAGCTGCCCGGCCGGCCCCTTGGCCCGTTCGGTGGTCGGCGTCGCCATCGGTGCGTCGTCTCCCTCGTTCGTTCGTACGATCTGTTCGGATACGCGTATCGAAGAACAGCGCGTCCCCGTTTCGCATTCCTTACCCGCCGTCCGGAGGGGAACCCTCGCGGGGGAGATCCGCGTCATGGCGAGCGGGGCGCCGCCGGCTGGAAGGATGGGGGGATGGTGGCTGACTCGGTGCTGGAGGGGCTCGACCCCGACCAGCGGGCGGTGGCGGAGGCCGTGAAGGGCCCGGTGTGCGTGCTGGCGGGCGCCGGCACCGGCAAGACGAGGGCGATCACCCACCGGATCGCCTACGCGACGCTGACCGGCGTGGTGACCCCGCAGCGGGTGCTGGCCGTGACGTTCACCACGCGCGCGGCGGGCGAGCTGCGGAGCCGGCTGCGGCAGCTCGGCGCCCCCGGCGTCCAGGCGCGGACGTTCCACGCGGCGGCGCTGCGCCAGCTCACCTACTTCTGGCCGCGGGTGATCGGCGGCGAGCCGCCCAAGATCCTCAACTCCAAGATCGGCCTGGTGGCGGACGCGGCGCGCGCGTGCCGGCTGTCGTTCGGCGGCACCGAGCTGCGCGACGTCGCGGCCGAGATCGAGTGGGCCAAGGTGACCCAGAACCGCCCCGAGGACTACGCCGCCGCGGTCGTGCGCGCCGCGCGCAGGCCGCCCGCCGACGTCGTCGACGTGGCGCGGGTCTACGCGATGTACGAGCAGCTCCGCCGGGAGCGCAACCTCCTCGACTTCGAGGGGATGCTGGAGCTGACGGCGGCCGTCCTCACCGAGCACCGCGAGGTCGCGAACCAGGTCCGCGAGCAGTACCGGTACTTCGTCGTGGACGAGTTCCAGGACGTCAACCCGCTCCAGAAGATGCTGCTCGACACCTGGCTCGGCGACCGCGACGACCTGTGCGTCGTCGGCGACCCCAACCAGACGATCTACTCCTTCACCGGCGCCAGCCCGTCCTACCTGCTCGACTTCACCCGCGAGCACCCGGACGCGACGGTGGTCAGGCTCGTCCGCGACTACCGGTCGACGCCGCAGGTCGTCCGGCTCGCGAACGGCGTGATCGGGCAGGCGCGGGGCGAGGGCGCGGCGCGGCAGAAACTGGAACTGGTCGCGCAGCGGCCCGACGGCCCGGATCCCGTCTTCAACGAGTACGACGACGAGATCGCCGAGGCCGACGACGCCGCCCGCCGCGCCCGCAAGCTCATCGACGAGGGCGTCCCGGCGCGGGAGATCGCGATCCTGTACCGGATCAACGCCCAGTCGGGGACGTACGAGGCGGCGCTCGCGGCGGCGGGCGTCCCGTACGTCCTGCGCGGCGCGGAGCGGTTCTTCGAGCGGCCCGAGGTCCGGGAGGCCGTCGTCCGGCTGCGCGGCGCGGCCCGCGCGGGCGCCGACGCCGAGACCGACGGCACCGGGCTGATCCACACCGTCCGGCACGTCCTGTCCGGGGCGGGGTTCTCCGACCGGCCGCCCGAGGGCACGGGCGCGGTCCGCGCGCGCTGGGAGTCGCTCGCCGCGCTCGCGCAGCTCGCCGAGGACATGGCCGCCGACGACCCGCGCGCCGGCCTGCCCGAGTTCGTCGCCGAGCTGGAGGAGCGCGCCGCCGCCCAGCACGCGCCGCCGCTGGAGGGCGTCACGCTGGCGTCGCTGCACGCCGCGAAGGGCCTGGAGTGGGACGCGGTGTTCCTCGTCGGGCTCGTCGAGGGCACGGTCCCGATCATCTACGCGAAGACGCCCGCGCAGGTCGAGGAGGAGCGCCGGCTGCTGTACGTCGGCGTCACGCGGGCGCGCGTCCACCTCTCGCTGTCGTGGGCGCTGTCCCGCTCGCCCGGTGGGTCGTCGCAGCGCCGCCCGTCCCGGTTCCTGAGCGGCCTGACGTCCAAGACCGCCACCCACACCCCCGCGCGCGTCGACCGGACGAAGCGGCGCGCCGGGAAGGGCCCGCAGCCGTGCCGCGTGTGCGGCCGCCCGCTGACCGCCGCCGTCGAGCGCAAGCTCGGCCGCTGCGAGGACTGCCCGTCCGAGCTGAACGAGGAGCTGCTCATCGCGCTGAAGGAGTGGCGCGCGGAGGTGTCGGCCGAGCAGCGGATCCCCGCGTACGTGGTGTTCACCGACGCGACCCTCCAGGCGATCGCCGAGCACGCCCCCGAGTCGCGGGAGGAGCTGGCCCGCATCCCCGGCGTCGGCAAGACCAAGCTCGACCGCTACGGCGACGCCGTCCTCGGCCTCTGCGGCGCCTGACCCGGAGCGACGCGGGGGCTACCAGGGGGTGAGACCCCGCTCACACGGGGCGATACGGAAGACTGGCCGGCGTGAAGGAGTCACTGAAGTCGCTGCTGGACCTGCTGGACCTCGAACAGATCGAGAACGACATCTTCCGCGGGCGCAGCCCCGAAGACCGGCAGCAGCGGGTCTTCGGCGGCCAGGTCGCCGGGCAGGCGCTCGTCGCCGCCGGCCGCACCGTCCCGGTGAACCGGCCCGTGCACTCGCTGCACGCCTACTTCATCCGGCCGGGCGACCCGTCGGTCCCGCTCGTCTACACGGTCGACCGCGTCCGCGACGGCCGGTCCTTCACCACGCGCCGGGTCACGGCCATCCAGCACGGCAAGGCGATCTTCACGCTGTCGGCGTCGTTCCAGATCGTCGAGGACGGCCCGGCCCACCAGGCGCCGATGCCGGAGGCGCCCGCGCCCGAGACGCTGCCGCACTCCCTGGAGCGCCTCACCCCGCTGTTCGGCGCGGTCGGCGCCCGCGAGTTCACCGAGCGCCGCCCCTTCGACGTCCGGCACGCGACGCCGCTGACGTGGGAGGCCGCGAAGGACCCGTCCCTCGCCACCCCCGAGTCGAAGGTGTGGCTGAAAGTGGACGGCGAGCTCCCGGACGACCCGCTCCTGCACGTCTGCCTGATGACGTACGCGTCCGACATGACGCTGCTCGACACCGTCCTGCTCAACCACGGCCTGGCCTGGGGCGACAAGCGGACGATGGGCGCCAGCCTCGACCACGCGATGTGGTTCCACCGCCCGTTCCGCGCGGACGACTGGCTGCTCTACTACCAGGACACGCCGTTCGCGGGCGGCGCCCGCGGCCTGGCGCGCGGCCAGGTGTTCACCCAGTCGGGCGAACTGGTCGTCTCCGTGATGCAGGAAGGCCTGGTCCGGGTCTCCGACCGGTGATCCCGGGGAGGGCGGCGCCGGGTTCGGCGATCCGCCCGAATCGGGGGACGGGCGGGTGGGGGGCGTGCGATGATCGTTTCGTGCGGGGCTCCTGAGAGGCTTCGACGCCCGGCGGGCGGCCGAGGTTCCGCGGGAGCCGGGTGAAGTCGCCCACGAATCCGCAGGTCAAAAATACCTTGATTGATTTACCGCGGTCCCCGTACGCTCGATGCGAGCAATCAACCGGCCGGTCCGGGTGGATCTTGAATCCGCCCGTGCGGCCCGAGGAGCCAGGAAGGTGGTGTGCAGTCCGGTGAACACGTTGATCAAATCCATGACGGCCTGGACCCCCGCATGCCCTGGCGCCTCGTCCGCCTATGCCGCGACCACCGTCCCGCTGCCGGCCGGCCCGAAGCCGGGCGGCTGCGCGCGGATCGACGGCGCGAGCGCGCCGTTCGGCGCCGACGCGCCGTTCGGCTGGGCGAACCCGGCCGGCGGGACCATCGAGTCCTTCGGCATGCGACTGCGCGGTCTCAATGATCTGCGCTCCGAGCAGCGAGTCCAGGACGAGCAGGGGCGACCTGTCTTCGAACTCATCGAGGACATGAGCACCCAGGCTCCGGCCACGGCCCACGTGGGCGCCTCCCTCAAGGGTGGCGTTTCGGGTCCGTACCCCTGGAGGCGACCGGTCTAGAAAGACACCGGCACAGCCCCCAGGCCGCGGATCCCGACACCGGATCCGCGGCCTTCTTATTTGCCCGGACAACCCACCGACACACCCGTTGAGATCCAACGAGAGGAACAAGGGTGACTGTGATGCAGGGGGCTCTCGCAGTGAGCGAGGAGGACCTCACTCTTCCGTGCCGGACCGACCCGGAGCTGTTCTTCGCCGAGGCTCCCGCCGACGTCGAGCTCGCCAAGGCCCTGTGCCTGGAGTGCCCGCTCCGCAAGGAGTGCCTCGCCGGCGCCCTTGAGCGCAAGGAGCCCTGGGGCGTCTGGGGCGGCGAGCTGTTCGTCCGCGGTGTGATCGTTCCGCGCAAGCGGCCCCGGGGCCGTCCGCGGAAGCACCCGGTCCCGGACGAAGTGGCCGTGTGAGGCCATGATGCCGACCGTGCCGACGACCGACCGTACGAACCCCGGAGGCGCGGCCCCCGCGAGGGGACCGCGCCTCCGGGCGGCCGGGGAGAACGAGATGACGTTGCTCAGCCAGGACCTGTCCCGGGAGCGAATACCCGCGACGGTCCCCGAGGACCTCGCGGCCCGGGTCCGGGCCCTGAGGCGCGCCCGGCGTGATGCCCAGACGAGGGCGTCCCGCGTGCGGCGCGTCCTGCTCGCGCCGACCGCGAGGACCGACCGTACCGAGGGCCACTCCCGGCCCGCCCGGTAGCAGGCTCCCGCCCGCCCTTCTTGGATGGTTTGGCGGGCGGCGCCTCCCGGCGGGCACCGAGGGGCGCGTCCGGTGGCCCACTCACCGGACGCGCCGAACGAACGGGCCCCGCGCGCCTCATCAGCGCGCGGGGCCCGTTTCGGTTCCGGGGGCGGGTTTCAGCCGGTGACGAGCTCGCCGTCCTCGTCGTCGGCGAAGCCGGGAACCCACTTCAGCGACTCGGCGCGGGCCGGGATCTCGCATTCGAGCTGGCAGAGCACGCCGGTGCCCGCCGACAGCACCCGGTGGATGATCACGTACTCGGGCGGCAGGTTCAGCTGCCGGACGACGTTCGTCGGGCGCAGGTCGGTGACCCGGGCGGCCATGTCGCGCAGCCACTCGCGGTTGAACTTGAACGTCTCGGTGACGAACGGCTCGGTGATCGGCGCCAGGAACGCCTGGAGCGACTCGGCGTCGACCTCGACGCCCTCGCGGATGAAGTCCTCCTGGCGGAGCGCGTCCTCGATCTCGTCGATGCCGGCCATCGTGCCGATCCGCAGCAGCAGGCCGAGCCGCTGCTGGAACCCGCCGGGGATGCGGTCCACGGCGCCGAAGTCGAGGACGCCGAGGCGGCCGTCCTCCAGCAGCCGGAAGTTCCCGGGGTGCGGGTCGCCGTGCAGCATGCCGGACCGCTTCGGACCGGACAGCAGGAAGCGGCAGTAGAGGAGGGCGACGTGGTTCCGCGTCTCCTGGTCGCCCTCACTGATGATCTTCGAGAGCGGGGTGCCGTCCATCCACTCGGTGACGAGCACGTCCCCGGACTGGGCGATCACCTCCGGGATGAAGAAGTCGGGATCGCCGGCGTAGGCGTCGCGGATGACCGTCTGCGACTCGGCCTCGATCGTGTAGTCGAGCTCCTCGACCACCCGCTCCTTCAGCTCGGCGAGCATCGACTTGACGTCCAGCCCCGGCATCAGGACGCCGAACAGCCGGCCGAGCCGGGCGAGCTGGTTGAAGTCGCTGATCAGCGCCTTGCCGGCGCCCGGGTACTGCACCTTGACGGCGACGGCGCGGCCGTCGTGCCAGACCGCCCGGTGCACCTGGCCGATGGACGCGGCCGCGGCGGGCCTGTCGTCGAAGGACGCGAAGCTGTCCCGCCAGTCCTCGCCGAGCGCCCCGGCGAGCACCTTGTGCACGGTGGACGCGGGCAGCGGGGGAGCGGCCTCCTGGAGCTTGGTCAGCGTGGCGCGGTAGGGGCCCGCGATCTCGGGCGGCAGCGCCGCCTCGAAGATCGAGAGCATCTGGCCGAGCTTCATCGCCCCGCCCTTGAGCTCGCCGAGCACCTTGAACAGCTGCTCGGCGGTGCGGGTCTGGATCTCCATGGCGACGGCCTCGGCCGGGCGGCCGAAGGTGCGCTTGCCGACCCCGAGCGCGGTGCGCCCCGCGAAGCCGAGGGGGAGGGACGCCAGCTTGGCTGACCGCGTCACCGCGCGGCGGGGAAGATCGCTCACGCGGTCCATTGTCCGCGATGGCATCTCGTTCGCGCCACAACCAACGGCAACAAATCCGGGCCGCTGTCTCATCTACCCTGCCTCACCTGCGCGGACGTGGTAAGTGTGCGCTTTCTCACGCGGAGTTCGGGACCCTGTCCGCACCGCCCCGGGACCCCGCGCGGTACGGTTCCGCCCATGCCCGGAGATCCGTCCGAACCGCTGCTGGTCGACCGCCGCCCCGACGGGGTCGCCGTCCTCACGCTGAACGACCCCGGACGGCGCAACGCGATGTCCGACGCGATGACCGCCGCGTGGAAGGCGGCCATCGCGGAGCTGCGCGCGGACGCCGGGCTGCGCTGCCTCGTCCTCACCGGCGCGGGCGGCGCCTTCACCTCCGGCGGCGACCTCTCCTGGCTCGCCGACACCAACGCGGTCGCCGTCCCCGCGCTGCGCGACCGGATGCTGGAGTTCTACCGGACGTGGCTGTCGATCCGGGACGTGGAGGTCCCCACCATCGCCGCCGTCAACGGGCACGCCGTCGGCGCCGGGCTGTGCCTCGCGCTGGCCTGCGACCTGCGGTACGCGGCGTCCGACGCCAAGCTGCTCGCCCCGTTCACCGCCCTCGGCCTGCATCCCGGGATGGCCGCGACCTGGCTGCTGCCCGAGGTGGCGGGGCTGCCGCTCGCCCGCGAGATGCTGCTGACCGGCCGGGTCCTCACCGGCGCGGAGGCCGCCGCGTCCGGGCTGGTCAACCGTGCCGTCCCGCGCGAGGAGGTGCTCGGCGCGGCACTGGACGCCGCCGCCCGCGTCGCCGCGCAGGCGCCCATCGCCACCCGGCTCACCAAGGTCGCCCTGTCGAACGGCGGCCACCGCGACATGGAGTCCGCGCTCCGCTGGGAGTCCCTCGCCCAGCCCGTCACCATGGCCTCCCGCGACATGGTGGAGGGGATCGCCGCCCAGCGTGAAAAGCGGACCCCGCGCTTCACCGGAGAGTGACCGCGGTCGTAACCCCTTTACCGCGGACGTTCGGCGGCGGTGGGAAAAGTGGCGGAACCGTCGGGAGAGCGTGAAAAAGAGCGGGCTTGACCTGGGCTAACGTCCAACACCCCCTATGGGCGGCGCAAATTTTTGGGTACGGTTCAGGCGTGCCCCCAAATGTTGAGGTCCGCCGCAGCAACCGACGCCGGCGCACCGTGTCCGCCTACCGGGATGGGGACAAGGTGGTGGTGATGGTTCCGTCCAGGCTCAGCAAGTCGGAAGAAGAGCAGTGGATCGCCACCATCCTGGAACGGCTCGCCGAAAGGGAGCGGCGCAGGCGCCCGAGCGACGCCGATCTCGAAACCCGCGCCCGCGAGCTGTCCCGCCGGTACCTGGACGGGCGCGCCGACCCGGTCAGCGTCCGCTGGGTCGCGAACCAGCGGACCCGCTGGGGCTCCTGCACCCCCGACGACGGCACGATCCGGCTGTCCACGCGGCTGCGCGGGATGCCCGGCTGGGTCGTCGACTACGTCCTGGTGCACGAGCTGGCGCACCTCCTCGTCCCTGGGCACGGCGCCGACTTCTGGGAACTGGTCGCCAACTACCCGAAGGCCGACCGCGCCCGCGGCTACCTGGAGGGCGTCGCCGCGGCGGCCCACCTGCCGATGGAGGCCGACGCGCCCGGCGAGGAGCCCGCCGACCTGCGCCGCCCGGCCGACCTGCACCAAGGCGACGGACTGCACCCGGGGGACCGGTTCTCCCGCGAGGCCGCGGGTTGAGCCACGGCGCCACCCGCGAGACCGGCCACGCGACCGGCCGCGAGACCGGCCAGGGTGCCGGTGCCACGGCCCGCTACGCCGCGGTCCTGTCGTTCGTCGGCGAATCCCCGGCCGCAGGCGCCCCCGCCGCTCCGCCCGGGATCGACCCGGACGAGTTCCGCCTCGCCCTCCTTGAGGACACCTACGAGGTCGTCGCCGGGCTGGAGTTCGTGACGCCCGCGCTCGTCCTCGATCCCCCCGATCAGCCGGATGCCGAGGCCGTCACCTGGCCGGGCACCGCGATCGTCCGCGCACCGGCCCCCGCCGCCGCGTTCGCCGCGCTCCACGACCTCGGGGCCGCGGAGGCCGCCCTGGTCGCGCCGGACGCCCCCGACCTGCCGCCCCTGCTGCTCGGCAAGCTGTTCCGCGCCCTCGGGAGCGCGCCCGCCGCCGCCTGCCAGGCCGCCGACGGCAACGGCCTCGTCGCCCTCGCCGCGCGGCTGCCGCTCCCCGGCTGGCTCGCCGCGGCCCTCGACGATCTCGATCTCGACGCCCCGGACGCGCTGACCCGCCTGCGCACCGCCGCGCCGCGCCCCGGCCTGGTGCCGCAGGGCCCCGGCTGGCACCGCGTCCGCACCCCGTCCGACCTGCGGTCCCTCGACCCGGGCCTGGAGGGCTGGGAGAACACGCGCGCCCTCCTCGAAGGCCACCCCCTCTCCGGCTGAGCCCGCGCGGACCCGCCTACCGGGCCAGGGCACGCCTGACCAGGGAGCGAACGACGTCGTCGGTGGGCTCCGGGAGATCGCTCACCGGGAACCAGGCGAGGTCGTCCGACTCGTCGCTCACCGCGTGCCGTGCGCCTTCCGGGGCGATCGCGACGTACTGGACGTCCAGGTGCCAGCTGCCCTGCGGATGGCAGGGCACCGCGTGCCGGTCGAGCTGGACGGGCTCCGGCAGCAGCCGCAGGCCCGCGATGCCCGACTCCTCCGTCGCCTCCCGCAGCGCCGCCGCCGCGAGCGTCGCGTCGCCGGGCTCGCAGTGCCCGCCGAGCTGGAGCCACGCCTTCAGCTTGGCGTGCAGGGTCAGCAGCACCCGGGACCGCGACGCGTCCAGGACGGCGGTGCTCGCCGTGATGTGCCCGGCCGCGCACTCCCGCCACATCCCGTCCGCCGGATGCTCCTCCAGATGCCGGAGAAACTCCAGCCGGGCACGCTCCTGCCCGGCATCGGGCGCCCGCCACCCCGACAGCACCCGCACAGCGTCGACGTACAGCACCCCCGCGCCGGGCTGCGTGCCCGGCTCCGCGCCTGGCCCCGCGCTCGGCTGCGTGCCCGGCTCCGCGCTTGGCTTCGCGTTCAGCCCCGCGTCCGGCTCCGCGTCCGGCTGCGTGCCCGGCTGTGCGCCCGGCTCCGCGTCCGGCTGCGTGCCTGGGCCGGTGCCTGGGGGCGTGGCCAGGCTCGCGGCGGGTTCCGCGTCCGGTGTCACGTGCGGCCGATGCGCGGGTACCGCGAGTTGGCCGGGTGGAGGCGGCGGCGCTCCTGGTCGCTGGGCCGCTGCCAGCACAGGCCCGCGCGCGCGGTCCGCCGCCTGATCACGTTCGCGGACGAGCCGCGCTCGTACCGGCAGCCGTTCACGCGGGGCGGCCGTGCCCGGCTCACGGGCGGGGCCCCTCGTCGCCGTCCGGGCCGTCCTTCTCGGCCGGCCCGTCCTTCTCGACACCGTCCTCGTCGGGCTTCTCGTCGCTCCCGGCCTCGGCCTCGGCGGCCTTCGTGAGCTGGGAGATGTCCAGGTCGAGGCCCTCCAGCTCGTCCCGGCCGTGGACGAACCCGTCCGGGTCGTCGAGGTCGTCGGCCGTGGGCAGCAGGTCGGGGTGCTCCCAGATCGCGTCGCGGCCCTCGGTGCCGCGGACGTCGGTGAGCGTCCGCCACAGCGCCCCGGCCTCGCGGAGCCGCCGCGGCCGCAGCTCCAGGCCGACCAGCGTCGCGAACGTCCGCTCGGCGGGGCCGCCGGTGGCGCGGCGCCGCCGCACCGCCTCGGCCAGCTTCACCGCGCCGGGCAGCCGGCCCTCGGCCACCTGGTTCACCACGGTGTCGACCCAGCCCTCGACCAGCGCGAGCGTCGTCTCCAGCCGGGCCAGCGCGGCCTTCTGCCGCGGCGTCTCCTCGGGCTGGAGTTGGATCTCCCCGCCGAGCGCCTCCTGGATCGCCTCGGGGTTGCTCAGGTCGAGGCCCTGCACGGCCTGCTCGATGCCCGACAGGTCGACGGTGATGCCGCGGGCGTACTCCTCGACCGCGCCCAGCAGGTGCGCCCGCAGCCACGGGACGTGCGCGAACAGCCGCTGGTGGGCGGCCTCGCGCAGCGCCAGGTACAGCCGGACCTCGTCGCCCGAGACCTCCAGGCCCGAGCCGAACGCCTCGACCCCGGCGGGCAGCAGCGCGCCGACGCCGTCCGGCGCGAGGGGCAGCCCCACGTCCGCGGACCCGGTCACCTCGCGGGCGAGCGCGCCGAGCGCCTGCCCGGCCTGGCCGCCGACCATCGCCCCGGCCATCTGCTTGACCATCCCGATCAGCGGGCCGGCCATCGCCTGCATGTCGGCGGGGATCTCGCCGCCGCCGAGCCCGCCGCCGAGGGCGCCGCCCATCGACTCGACCATCCGGGCCGCGATCGGGTCGCACACCTTCGCCCACACGGGAAGCGTCTGCTCGATCCACTCCGACCGGCTCCACGCCCGCGGCGACCGGATGCCGGCGGGCAGCGTCGTGCCCGCGTCCAGCCACAGGTCGGCCAGCCGCAGCGCCTCCTCGACCTGGCGCCGCTCGGCGTCCACGATCGAGGGGTCGCCCTGCTCGACCACCGAGTGCCGCGCGATGTTCTTGGCCAGATCCCAGTTGAGCGGGCCGCCGCCCCCGCCGCCCGCGCCCTGGCCGCCGATCATGTCGGCGAAGCGGTGCAGCATGTCGGCGAACTGCGCCATGTCGCCGCCCATGGCCTTGAATGGATCCTGGGGCTTGTCGTCGTCACCGTCGCCGGGACGGTTGAAGCCGAAGGGAGTGTCACTCATCGGTTTGCCCCTGGGATGCATGATGGGCTCATATCCGCAACGTTAGCCGGTCCCGGCGAGGTCGCGTACTCAAGGAAGGGGGCACCCCCGTGGCAACGGGCAAGGTTCGCCCTCGGCGTAGCAAGGGCCCGGTCGTCGCCGTCACCGGGGCGGCCACCGGTGCGGGACGGCTGCTGGCCGCCCGGCTCGCCGAACGAGAAGAGATCCGCAAGGTCGTCGCGATCGACGGGCACCGGGGCGATGTGCCCGGCGTGACCTGGCGCGTCACCGACATCAGGGATCCGCTGCTGTCCAACCGGCTCTCCGACGTCGACGTGATCGTCAACCTCGATATCGAGCGGTCCCCGGACGCCGATCCCCGGGAGCGCCGCACCCACAACGTCCGCGGCGCGCAGACCGTCGTCACCGCCGCGGCGGCCGCCCGGGTCCGCCGGGTGGTCCTCGTCACGAGCGCGATGGTCTACGGCGCGGGGCCCGGCAACGAGGTCCCCCTGGACGAGGACGCGCCGCTGCACGCCGAGGCCAACGCCAGCATCGCCGGCGACTACCTGGAGATCGAGGAGCTGGCCGTCAACGCCCCGCTCACCCATCCCGGGCTGAGGATCACCGTCGTGCGTCCCGCCGCGCTCGTCGGCCCAGGCGTCGACACCGTCGTCACCCGGCACTTCGAGGCGCCGCGGCTGCTGTCGGTCAAGGGCAGCACGCCCGGCTGGCAGTTCTGCCACATCGAGGACCTCGCGTCCGCCCTCGACACCGTCGTCACCGAGGACGTCCAGGGGCCCGTCGCCGTCGGCTGCGAGGGCTGGCTCGGCGCGGACGAGGTCGCCGAGATCACCGGCAAGCGCGGCTTCGAGCTGCCCGCCGCCCTCACCTTCGGCATGGCGCAGCGCCTGCACCGGCTCGGCATGACCCCGGCGCCCGCCACCGACCTGCACTACGTCGCCTACCCGTGGGTCGTGGACTGCGCCCGGCTCCGCGCCGCCGGCTGGAAGCCGCTCTACGACAACGCCACCGCGCTGCGCATCCTGATGGACGAGACCGCGGGACGGCACGCCGTCGTCGGCCGCCGCGTCGGCGGCAAGGAGGCCACCATGGCCACGGCGGCGGGCGCCACCGTCGCCGCCATCGGCGCCGCCGCCGCGATCCGCCGCGCCCGCAAGCGCCGCCGCTGACCTCCCGGCCGGGCCCGCCCGCACGGACGGACCCGGCCGATCAGCCGTGCCG
>NZ_CAACUY010000076.1 GCF_900659615.1 Actinomadura fibrosa
CCGCGCCTCCGTCTCGGCGCAGGCGTCCGCCTTGCGGCTGGCCACGACGACGCTCGCACCGGCGGCGGCGAACCCCTCCGCGATGGCCAGGCCGATGCCCTCGGCGAAGAGGCGGCCGATCTCCGGCGGCGCCTGGAGCCGCGCCCAGAGCAGCGTCCGGGCGACCCGCGCGGGCGTGACGGAGAACCAGCGCCGGTCCCGGTCGGCGAGCCCGAACGGCGGCGGGACGAAGTCCGCCTCGGCCAGCCGGGCGAAGATCTGCGCGGCGGCGTCCGCGGGCCCGCGCCGTCCCTCCTGGACGTCGCGGACGAGCCGGTCCGCCTCGCTCATCAGCTCGCGGACCGGCGGGTACTCGGGGAGCGCGCCGTCCGCCTCGATGCGGGCCAGGCGGTCCAGCACCCGCGGGTCCCGTTCGGCCAGGAACCGGGCGTAGGCGCGGCCGACCTCCATCGTGGACAGCACCTGCCCCGTCTCCCAGATCCGGAACCACGCGTCCCACAGCTCCCAGTGGCCGAAGGACGTGTAGGCGCCCGCCACCAGGAAGTCGTTGACGTCGAGCAGCCCCTGCTCCAGCTCCTCGACGGCCTTGAAGCGCTCGACGGTGAAGTCGTCGTCCCGCATCGCGTCGATGATCCGCCAGATGAGGGCGTGCAGGATCACCATGGTGTTCTGCATCCCGCGGGAGAACAGCGCGTCGATGAACCCGGCGGCGTGCGCGGTCAGGCACCAGCGCGCGCCGACCGTCCGGGTGGAGGAGTACTGGAGCCGGCCGGTCGACACCCACGGCCGCACCGCCTCCGCGCCGGTGAACTGCCTGCGGACGTCGGGGTAGTCGGCCAGGAAGCGGTCGAACTCGGCCTGCGGGCCGTCGTCGGGCTTGGGATGGATCCGCGGGTCGTAGCTGATCCCGACGCTGCACAGGTCGCTGGTCGCCCTGGCGTGGTTGTCGAACGGGATCACCCACATCCACCCGCCGGGGAACAGGTGGTGCAGTGTGCCCTCGCTCCACGGGCTGGGGTTGCCGTGCGACCGGGGCGAGGGAAGCGTGCTCTCGAACGGCGCCACCCCCGTCATGTGGGTGAAGATCGACCGCGAGTGCGTGCGGAGGCGCGTCGGCTCCTCGCGCAGGCCGAACCGCTGCGCCAGCGGGGAGCGGAACCCGCTGGCGTCGATGAGGAACCGGCCCTCGATCTCCTCGCCGTCCGCCAGGACGAGGGTCATCGCCTCGTCGGACTCGCGGACGTCGGCGACCCGGGTGTCCTCACGGAGCCGGGCGCCGTAGCGCTGGGCGAGCCGGGCCAGCCAGTGGTCGACGTCGGCCCGGAGGAAGTGGCTCTCGGTGTGCGCGATCTTGGAGATCGGGAACTGGTGGGCCCGGGCCGGGTCGTGCGGCCTCCCGGGCTCGTGGTGGAGGAACCCGAAGTTGCGCTTGACGCCGCAGTTGGTGCTGATGTGCGCCTGCACGGACTCGTACGTCGACAGGTGCTTGATCTCGGGGACGCCGTACCGCTCGGCGATGAGCCGCGTCATGGTCGAGGTGTAGGGGATCGTCGACTCGCCCACCGCGAACCGGGGATGGTGCCCGGCGTCGATGATGAGCACGTCCAGGCCGGCCCGGGCCAGGCAGGCCCCGGCGATGGACCCGGCCAGGCCGGAACCGAGGATGAGCACGTCGTGGGCGGGGCGGCGGGCCATGAACCGTTCCCTTCAGGTCGCCTCTCGGAGGCGTCCGGCTCGTGAGGACGGCCTCCGGCGAGGCGGTGCCCGTCCTCGGGTCTCGTTGCCCGTCCCGTCGACGGCACGGGACGGTCCCGGCCGCACGTGCCGCGCGGCCGGCGTCAGGCCGGGAAGGCGCTCGGATAGGCCTCCCGGTAGCTCGGGACGCCGGGCCATCCCTCCGCGTGGAGGATGCCGCGCAACGCCGCGCGGACGAAGACGTCCGCGGCCGCGCCGAGCAGTTCGTGGAACGCCGCGAAGTCCGGTTCCCGCTCGCCGAGCGACACGGCGAACGCGGCGTCGCCGTCCAGGAGGGTGTGGATGGGCCGGACGGTCCGCGCCATGCCGTCGTGGGCGGCCACCGCGAGCCTGCCGCAGCGGCCGCGGTCCAGCCGGGCGTCCGTCGCGAGCACCGCCAGCGTGGTGCTGCGGGGCACCTTCCGGTAGCCCGTCGTCACCAGCACCGGTTCGGGGCGGCCGGGCCGCCGGAGGCCGGCGAACTCGCCGGGCAGCCCGTACCGGGCGCCGTACAGCTCACCGGTGCGCGGGTCGACCGGGGACCCGCTGGCGTTGACCACGGCGAGCGCCGCGACGGTGAAGCCGGCGGCGGTGACCTGGCTGGCCGTCCCGACGCCGCCCGCGAGCCCCCCGGCGACGGCGCCCGTCCCCGCGCCCGCGGACCCCTGCGCGAACGGCCCGCCGGTCGCGGCCGCGCAGGCGCCGGCTCCCATCTCCGCTCCGGGGACGGCGCGGAACCGCCCCCCGCGGCCCAGGTCGTAGATGCTCGCCCCCGGCACCAGCGGGATCACCTCGGCCGGGTCGGGCCCGGCGGGCAGGCCGTGCCGGTGGTCGGCCAGCCAGTCGGTGATCCCGCCGGTCGCGGCCAGGCCGAACACCGATCCGCCCGACAGGCTGATCGCGTGCACGCGCTCCACCAGGTTGCGCGGGTCGAGCAGGTCGGTCTCGTGGGTGCAGGGCGCGCCGCCCGACACCTGGACGCCCGCGACCGCGCCGTCCGGCGGGAAGAGGACGGCGGTCACGCCCGTCCGCCAGCCGCCGCCCCGGCGCTGGACCTGGCCGACCCGCACGCCCGGCACGTCCACGAGCGAGTCGGCGGGACCCGGGCGCGGATCGCCGCCCCGCGGGCCGCCGGCGTCGTCCGGCATCGGCATCGCCGCCCTTCGCCGTCCCGGGGGCCTCGGCCGCCCGCGTGTTCCGCCGTCCCGGCAATGCTGCAAGGATCACCGGCGGGACGGGAAGGAACCTCCCCGCGATCAGGCGACGCCGCCGCGCGCGAGCTCGCCGCGGAGCCGAGCGGAGAAGGCCGGATGGATTTCGACGACACCCTGCTCACCCTGGAGTACGGGCTGTGGGACGCGATGACGGCACCGACCGGCCGCGACGCCTACTTCCGGGAGCGCCTGCTCGACGACGGCGGCCTCACCGTCATGGAGCCGCTCTGCATGATCGACCGGGAGACCTGCCTCAAGGAGGCCGCGGCGGCCCCGCCGGTGCTGGAGTACGACATCGAGTCGCCCCGGGTGATCCGGCTGACCGAGGACAGCGGCCTGGTCGTCTACCACATGACCCATCGCCGCGAGGGGCAGCCGACGCTGGCCGGAGGCGTCACGAGCGTCTACGTCCGGCGGGACGGCAAGTGGTGGCTCGCCTACCACCAGGTCACCCCGTACGGCGAACGATGAGGACGGGCGCGGCCGCGCCCGTCCCGCCGGCGGGACGCCCGGCGGAAAAGTGCAACGGAGGATGGCGGTCACCATGGACAACGCGCTCATCGAGGAAGCGCCCGAGGGAGGCGCGGCACCGGAACCCGGGGCACGCGACCTCTATCTCCGATTACTGAAGAGAACGCTCGCCAACGTCATCTACGAGGATGCCCCGAACACCCGGGCTCCTTTCATGAGAGGCGAGGAGTTCGACCTCGAACGCCGGACCAACGGCGCGGACTGGCCCCGGACGGCGCACACGATGATCGGCCTGAAGCGCCTCGACAACCTGCAGTACTGCGTCGAGGAGGTGCTCGCGGACGGCGTGCCCGGCGACCTGATCGAGACCGGCGTGTGGCGCGGCGGCGCGTGCATCCTCATGCGCGGTGTGCTGGCCGCGCACGGCGTCACCGACCGCCGGGTATGGGTCGCCGACTCGTTCGAGGGCATGCCGGACACCGAGGAGGCGGAACACGCGGTGGACCGCCGGATGCGCCTCGACCGGTACAACGACGTCCTCGCCGTGCCGCTCGACGAGGTGCGCGCCAACTTCGCCCGCTACGGCCTGCTCGACGACCGGGTCGGGTTCCTGCGCGGCTGGTTCCGCGACACCCTGCCCACCGCGCCGGTCGACAGGCTCGCGGTGCTCCGGCTCGACGGGGACCTGTACGACTCGACGACCGACGCCCTCCGGTACCTCTACCCGAAGCTCTCCGCGGGCGGGTTCGTGATCGTCGACGACTACCGGATCCCTTCGTGCAGGGAAGCGGTGCACGACTACCGCCAGGCCCACGGGATCGAGGACGAGATCGTGCGCATCGACAGAGACAGCGTCTTCTGGCGCCGGACCGGGTGATGTCTCGCGCGCGAGACGCGGCGTCGGTGAGCATGGGCCGGTGACGGCCGAAGCCGGGGGGCTTCGAGGCGGGACGGCGGGGACGGCGGCGGAAGAAGGGAGACACCCGTCCGCATGAGCATCTGCAAGGAACGCATCACCGGCGCAGGCGCGTGGGTGGGCGCCGACGTGCGGGAAGAGGACTGGCTGGTCGAGCTCGGCCCCGCCGAGCGCGGCGAACTGCTCGACGCCGTGCGGGGGATCCCGGTCGGCCGGGCCCTGCCGGACGTGACGGCCGCCGACTTCCCGCTGCCCGTCCTCGGGCCGAGGCTGAAGGAGCTGACGCGGGACCTGGAGTTCGGCAGGGGGTTCGCGGTCCTCCGCGGGATCCCCCTCGACCTGTCCCCGGCGGAGACGCGCCTCCTGTACTGGGGGATCGTGGCGCACATGGGGACCGCGGTCTCGCAGAACGGCCGCGGCGAGCTGATCTCGCACGTGACCGACTACGGCAAGGGCGACCTGAGCGCCAACGCCGTGCGGATCTACGAGACGAGCGAGGTCGTCCCCTTCCACACCGACAGCTCCGACATCACCGGGCTGCTGTGCCTGTGCGACGCCGAGTCGGGCGGCGCGAGCATCCTGGCCAGCTCGATGACGATCCACAACGAGCTCCTCGAACACCATCGCGAGCTGCTCGGCATCTACTACGCCGGCTTCGTCTACGACCGCCGCGCGGAGGAGGAGACGGGGGAGGCGCCGTACTACCGCAATCCCGTCTACGGGTTCTTCGACGGTCAGCTGAGCTGCCGGTACTACGTCCGCCACTACATCGAGTCGGCGCAGGACAAGACGGGCATCGCCCTGTCCGAGGTGGAGCGGCTGGCCCTCGACCGGTTCGAGGAGATCGCGGGGCAAGAGCGCAACCAGGTGACGATGTACCTGCGGCCCGGCGACCTCCAGTTCGTCAACAACAACATCACCGTGCACGCGCGGACGGGCTACCGCGACGCGCCCGGACGCCACCGCGACCTGCTGAGGATCTGGTTCAACACGCAGTACGCCAGGACGATGCCGGACGGGTTCGCCAAGTTCCGCTTCGGCATGCCGCGCGTCGGCCCCGGCGCCTGACGGGGCCACGGCCGCACGGGGGATCGTGCGCGGCGGCCTCCGCCGACGTGCCGTCGCGGCGTCCACCGACCTACGGGGGTGATCGACATCAACCGGTACGCCGTGCTGGGCTGCGTCTGCGCCACCACGTTCATGATGGTCCTGGACATCACCGTGGTCGCCGTCGCGATCGCCGACATCCAGCGGGACCTGGACGCCGGTCTGGCGGCGCTCCAGTGGGTGGTCGACGCCTACGTCCTGCCGCTGGCCGCGCTGCTGCTCGCCGCCGCCACCCTCGGCGACCGCTTCGGGCGGCGGACGGTGTTCCTGACCGGGACGGCGGTGTTCGGCACCGCGTCGCTGGCCTGCGGGCTCGCGCCGGCGGCCGACGCCCTGATCGCGGCGCGCGCGGTGCAGGGGGCGGGCGGCGCGATGCTCCTCGGCATCGCGCTGGCGCTGATCACGGACGTCTTCCCGCGGCAGCGGGACCGCGACCTCGCGGTCGGCGTCTTCGGCGCGACCGTCGCCGGCGCCATCGCGCTCGGCCCGCTGCTGGGCGGGGCGCTGGCCCACCTGGCGGGCTGGCGGGCCGTCTTCCTGGTCAACGTGCCGGTCGGCGCGGCCGTGCTGGTCGCGGGATGGCGGCGGCTGCCCCGTCCCGAGGCCCGGGGACGCGGCCGCGTCGACCGCGTGGGGACCGCGACGCTCACGGCCGCGCTGTTCGCACTGGTGCTGGGCTGCGTCAGGGCCGGCGGGGACGGCTGGGGCGACCCGCTGGTGCTGGCCCTGCTCGGCGCGGCGGGCGCGCTGCTGGCCGCCTTCGCGGTCGCCGAGCACCGGGCCGCCGACCCGCTCATCGACCCGCGGCTGTTCGCCGACGGCGGGTACGGGGCGAACGCGCTGGTGGCGCTCGTCAACCAGGGGGCCGTGGTCGCCGCCGCCACGTACCTGTCGCTGTACGCCCAGCAGATCCGCGGGCTCGGCCCCTTCCGGACGGGGCTGCTGCTCTTCCCCTTCGGAGTGGCCGCGCTGCTCTCGGCGTTATCGTCCTCGACGCTGGTCGCCCGGGTGCCGACGCGGTGGGCCGTCGCCGGGACGGCCGCGTTCATCGCGGCGGGGCTGCTCCTGATGACCGCGCTCGACGCGGGCTCGGGATGGACGGTGGTGACGGCCGGGCTCGCGCTGGTGGGCGTCGGCCTCGGGGCGAGCTCCACCGTCCTCAACCAGGTCGCCGTCCGCGGCGTGGACGCGCGCCGGGCCGGGATGGCCGGCGGGGTGATCATGGCGCTCCGCCAGGTCGGCACCGCGTTCGCCGTGTCCGCGCTCGGCGCCGTCTACCAGCACACCGCGACGGCGCGGGCCGGACGGGAGCTGCGCGGCACCGCCGCGGCGGACCGGCTCGGCACCGCCGCCGAGGCGATCGCCGGCGGCCGCGCGGTGGACGGGGCGCCGGGCATGCCGCCGGCCGTCGCGTCCGCGCTGCGCCACGCGTCGGTCGCGGGCCTGGACCGCCTCTTCCTGGTCGCCGCCGCCGTCACCGCCGCCGGCGGGCTGGTCGCGCTGCTGTGCGTCCGGGACGTCCGGACGGCTCCGCGACCGGAGGGACCGCCCGCCGAACCGGTCACCGAACCGGTCACCGAACCGCGCTGACCATGGAAAGGAGCTGGTCGGCCATTCCCAGCGACCGTGCCTCCAGCGACCGGGCCGGAGACGGCGAGCGGCTGCTTCTCGCGCCGGTCACGATCACCCCGACGAAGCCGGTGCTCCCCACCCACACGAAGGGCTTCCTGTGGGTGGACGCCCTGTACCGGGGCACCCGCGCGCTGGGCGACGTCGAGTACCTGTGGAACACGCGCTCGGCCTGCCTGGCGGGGCAGGCGCTCCGCTACTGGGAGTACCTGGACCGGACGTTCGGCGACGCCGATCTCGCCGGGCTCTCGGTGCACGAGCTTGGCGAGCTGTACGTGAAGGCGCACGCCGAGCCCGCGCCCCCGTACCCACTGCTGCGTCCGTACGCGGAACGGGCCGAGCAGGGCTGGGTCCATCCCGCGAGCGAGCGCATCCTGCGGGCGTGGGCCGATCAGCTCGGACTGCTGCACGTGCTCGACCCGGGCTTCTTCGCCGACCGGCCCTACCGCCTGACGGTCGACGAGCTCATCGGGCTGCTCGCGGACCGGCACCTTTGCCTGGACCACCGGCGGTTCGGGGGACCGGCCTACCTGGACGGCACCCGCTGGGGGATGCCGCTGCGCCCGGTCGTCAGCGCGGACGGCCACGCGAACTACCTGCTGATGGTGCTGCGCGACCTCGTCCCGCGGATCGCCGAGTACGACCGGGTCCTGCTGGTCCACGACGAGGAGATCGGGCACGACTACGTGCTGGTCGAGCGGATTCTCGGCGCGCTGGGCGCCCGCACGTCCCGGCTGGCGCTCGGCCGCGTGCCGATCCCGGGGGCCGCCGGGTCGAGCCGAAGCGGCGGCTGGGCCGGGACGGCGCTGGACGAGCTGGCGGCGCTGTGCCTCGACCAGGTCGGTCCCGACGTCTACCGCCTGGGCATGCGGATCTACTTCATCAACACGCTGCAACGGACCGGCGGGAGCCCGGTCGACCTCCGCCTCCTCCACCGCGCGATGACGCGGGCGGAGGGCCTCCTCGCCCGCGCGGACCACGACGCCCCCGCGAACTACGACGCCCCCGCGGGCCGTGACGCCGGTACCGCCGGGGAGCTGCGCCGCCTTCTGACCCCGTCCGGTTGGGTGGACCCGTACCGCCTGACGTGCCGGCTGCTCGCGAAGGACGGCCGCGGCCCGTCCCGCCGCCTCATCGAGGAAGTCCTCCTGTAGACCTCCTCCGCCTCACGACCTCCCGAAACGCACCGACGAAAGGCCATGCGCGTGCAGGACTCAGTAGCGACATCCACCGCCGGCCCGCCCTCGCCCGGCCCCGCGGCCGACTTCCGCCGCCGCACGGGCGAGGAGCAGGCCCGGCTCCGCGAGGCGCTGGCCGATCCGGAGGCGGTGCAGGCGCGGGTGCTGGCCGCCGCGGTCGAGGCGAACACGGACACGGTCTTCGGCCGCGCCCACAAGTTCTCGTCCATCCGGGACGTGGCCGACTACCGCGCCGCCGTGCCGATCCGCGCGCACGAGGAGTTCGCGCCCTGGCTGGACCGGGTCATCGGCGGGGAGCCGGGGGTCCTCTCCGCCGAGGACCCGATCGTGTACTTCGCCAGCAGCGGCACCACCGGGGTCGAGAAGCGGATCCCGGTCACCGTGAGCTACCTGAAGCGCAGCTTCCTGCCCTTCTACTTCGCCGGGCTCGCGACGGCGGTCGAGCACCATCCCGGGATGACGGCCGCGGACGACTCCGTCCTCAACATGTGGCAGGACCCGTTCTCCCGCATGGGACGCACCGAAGGCGGGCAGCCGCACATCGGCCCCAGCCAGATCGACTACAAGCGGATCGGCGAGGACGTCGCCACGGGGCTCGGCAACCGGGCGCCCTGGAGCAGGCTTCCGGAGCGGTTCGACGACACCGATCCGTGGGAGCGCACCTACCTGCGGCTGCGGCTGGCCGCCGAGCACGACGTCCGCGCCGTCATCGCGGTCAACCCGGCGATCGCCGCGGCGCTGCCGTACCAGCTCGGGCTGTGGTGGCAGCGCATGGCCAAGGAGATCCACGACGGGACGCTGGGCGGGGCGCCGTTCGGGGACCCGGCTCCCGAGCGGGCCCGGGCGATCGAGCGGGCCGCGCACCGGTCCGGGACGGTCCGGCCGTCCGACCTGTGGCCCAGGTTGGAGGTGGTGCTCGCCTGGACGTCCTACGTCGCGCGCCTCTACCTCCCCTGGGTCGCGCAGGAGTACGGCCCGCAGGTGAGGGTGCTGCCTGCGCCCCTGGGGTCGTGCGAGGGGCCGCTGACGGCGTCGGTGGACCGGCATATGACGGCAGGAGCGTTGACGACGCCGTCCTGCTTCTACGAGTTCGTCCCGGTGGAGGAGGAGATCCGGGGCGACTCGCCGACGCTGCTGGCCCACGAGGTGGAGGAGGGCCGGGACTACCACGTCGTGCTGTCCCATCTCGGCGGGCTGTACCGCTGCGCCACCAGGGACATCGTCCGGGTGGCGGGCTTCGTCGGCCGGACGCCGCGCATCGAGTACTGCGGCCGGGACGGGACGCTCTCGGCGGCGGACGAGCGGTTGCGGGAGTACGAGGTGCTGCGGGCGACGGCCGCCGCGGTCGCCGACACCGGGCTGGAGGTCCGCAACCTGACATGGCGACTCGATCCTGCGGCGCGCGACGTGCCAGCCCACCAGGCGGCGGTGGCCTTCCACGGCGGGATCACCGGTACCGAGCTCCAAGCCTTCACCCGCGTCCTGGATGCGCGCCTGTCCGACGAGTCGGCTGGCTACCGGCGGGCGCGCGAGAAGGGGTTGCTGGCGCCGGCGACGGTCGTCCCCGTCCCGCAGGAGCTGTTCCTCCAGGACTGGCAGCGCCGCGTCCAGGCCGGTGAACGGCCGCCGCGGGTGAAGGACCGGGTCTTCCGGCCCGATTCGCCCGTGTGGGCGGACGTGCCGGGGGAGACGTCATGACGACCGCAGACGCCGAGGAGATGCCCGGCCGCGGCCAGTACACCGACGCGGCGCGGCGGGAACGGCTGGAGTGGCTGCGAGGCGTCACCGGCGTGCCGCTCGCCGCCCTGGACGAGGCGGGCATCCCCGCGCAGGACCTCGTCGGCAACATCGAGAACTACGTCTCCACGGTGGAGGTGCCGGTCGGGCTGGCCGGGCCGCTGCTGTTCCGCGGCGACGCGGCGCGCGGCCCGGTCACCGTCCCGCTCGCGACCACCGAGGGCGCGCTCGTCGCCTCGACCACCCGCGGCGCCACGGCCGTGACCCGCGCGGGCGGCGTGGAGACCAGGGTGATCGCGCAGCGGATGACGCGCGCGCCGGCGTTCGAGTTCGACGGCGTCGGCGCGGCCGCCCGGTTCGCCGGATGGGTGACCGGTCAACACGCGGAGCTGGCGGAGCAGGCCGGCGCGGTCTCCCGCCACTCCCGGCTCGTCGAGGTCGACCCCGTCCAGCTCGGCCGCGTCGTCCACCTGCGCTTCGTCTACGAGACCGCCGACGCGGGCGGGCAGAACATGACGACGGCGGCGACCTGGCGCGCCTGCCAGTGGATCAACGACCGGCTCACCCTGATGCCCGGCATGGCGCCCACGTGGTTCGCGATCGAGGGCAACATGAGCGGCGACAAGAAGCTCACCCACATGAACGCGATCCTCGGCCGGGGGACCCGGGTGACCGCCGAGTGCGCGCTGGACCGGGCGACGATCCGGCGGGTGCTCAAGACCACCCCCGAGGCGATCGACCGGACGTACCGGATCGCGGTCCCGGCGGCCCAGCAGGCGGGGATGGTCGGGTTCGACATCGACGCCGCCAACGTCATCGCGGCCGTCTACGTCGCCACCGGCCAGGACGTCGCCAGCGTCTACGAGTCGGGCGGCGCCGTGTTCGGCGTCGAGCGGGCGGGGGACGGGCTGCGGGCGTTCCTGCTGCTGCCCGGCCTGCTGGTCGGCACCGTCGGCGGCGGCACCGGGCTGCCGCGGCAGCGCGCCTGCCTGGAGGCCCTCGGCTGCGCGGGCGACGGCGGCGTGCGCCGCTTCGCGGAGATCGTCTGCGGGTTCGCGCTGGCGGTGAACCTCTCCACGCTCGCCGCGGTGGCGGGCGGCCAGTTCGCCGACGCCCACGAGCGGCTCGGCCGCCCGCGCCGGGTCGACTGGCTGACCCCCGCCGACCTGGACGCCCCGCTGCTGGAGCCGCTGCTCGCCAAGGCCATGGACGAGCCGGAGCTCAGGGTGGCCGAGGTCGCGGTGCGGGCGGACGCCCCGCAGTCCGGCCTGCTCACCGAGATGACGGCCCGCGGCGACCGGCGCAAGCTCGCGGGGGTGTTCCCGCTCCGCGTCGGCTACACCACCCCGGACCAGGGCGTGGGGCACCTCGACCTGGTCGCGAAGGTGAAGCCGCTGGACGAGGAGGTGATCATCGCGGCGGCGAAGCTGGCGTCGCTGTCCGGCGGCCGCCTCGCCGAGCTCTACACCCGGTGGCGCCACTGGACGGGGTTCAAGGACGTCCACACGCGCGAGCCCGCCCTGTACCGGAGCGGCGACCCCGCCCTGACCCGCGTCCTGCCGAGGGTCTACGGCGTGCACGTCGACCCCGCGCGCGAGGCCTTCGTGATCCTGATGGAGCGCCTCGGCCCGGACGTCGTCCTCAAGGACACCGCCGACCGCCCCGGCCTGTGGCGCGACGAGCACGTGCGCGCCGCCATCGCCGGGATCGCCCGGGTCCACGCCGCCTGGCTCGGCCGCGAGGACGAGCTGGCCGCCCGCGGCTGGCTCGGCCGCGTCCAGTCGGCGGAGCGGATGGCGGCGATGGGCGAGCTGTGGGCGGCGATGGCGGAGCACGCCGCCGCCGAGCACCCCCACTGGATCACCCCGGACGTCCTGCGCCGGCTCCGGCGCGTCATCGACTCCGCCGGCGAGTGGTGGGCGCGGCTCGAACGCCTGCCGCGCACGCTCGTGCACAACGACTTCAACCCCCGCAACATCGCCCTGCGCACGCCCGGCCTCGACCTCGTCGCCTACGACTGGGAACTGGCGACCCTCCACGTCCCGCAGCGCGACGTGGCCGAGCTGCTCGCCCACGTCCTGCCCGCCGACGCGGACGAGTCCCGGGTGGCCGCGCTCCTCGAACTGCACCGCACGTCCCTCGCCGCCGCCGGAGCCGAGCCGCCCGACGCCGCGTCCTGGAGGGAGGGGTACCGCCTGGCCCTGTGGGACTTCTCGATCACCCGGCTCCAGCTGTACCTCATGACGCACACGCACCGCGCGCTGCCGTTCCTCGACCACTTGGTGCCGACCACCCTGCGCCTGCTGGAACTGGAGGACCGGAGGGCCGCCGATGCCGGCTGACCCGCTCCGCGTGGCCCTGGTCGGCATCGACGGGTCGGGCAAGTCCACCGTGATCCGGCTGCTCACCGGCGGCGGGGCCGGGGACCGCGCCGCCCTGTCCTGCCTGCGGCCCCACGAGAACCCCGACGGCCCCCTGCACCGCCTCTCCCGGCACCTGTGCTCGATGTCGCACGCCGCCGACCGGCTCGGCGTCCCCGACCTGAAGCTCGCCGTCCTCTACCTCCAGATGTGCACCTTCGCCGTGACGCAGCGCTTCTTCGTGGACGAGCTCGGCGCGCGGGTCGTGCTCTCCGAGCGGCATCCCGTCGTGGACGCCCTCGCCTACCTGCCGATCTACCGGGGCGCCATCGAGCGCGTCACCGGGCCGGACCGTCCGGCGCTGCTCCGCCGGCACCTCGCCGCCCTGGACGCCGGCGACGTGCGCGCGGCCCTGGCCTGGTGCGACGCGCTGGGCCGGCGGCTCGGCCGCACCCCCGACCCCACCACCATCGCCGCCGACCTCGTGCGCCTCGTGGACCTGCCGGCCGAGGAGCGGACCACCGCCCTCACCGGCCTGCTGGGCGCGCCGGTCCCCGACGCGGTCGTGTTCCTCGACATCGACGCGGCCGAGGCCGAGCGACGCGTCAACGCCCGCGACCGGCCTCCCGAGCTGCACGAGCGCCTCGACCAGCTGGTCCGGATCCGGAACGGCTACGACACCGCCCTCACAACGCTGGAAGGCGTCCGCGTCCACCGGATCCTCGCCGACGGCGCCTCCCCGGCCGACCTGGCGGCGGAGATCGACCGGCTCATCACCGAGTGAGGCCACCATGCTCGACCAGGAGACACTGCGCGCGACACTGAGCGACCGGATCACGCGGGCCCGCCGGGCGGCCCCGCAGGGCGGCACCGGCGTCGCCGCGATCGCCGTCCTGCGCGACCTCGCGCCCTGCGCCTTCGCGGCGTCGGCGGTGGCGTTCGCCGCCCGGATGGCGCCGCGGACCCGGGCCCTCTGGTACCGCGACTTCACCCGGACGATCTTCCTGGCCGGCGACCCGCACAACCTCGCGGCGCGCTTCCGCCCCGACCACCTCGCCGAGGACGAGTCGATCGCCTGGTACGACCCGGCTCCGCCCGGGGACCGCAAACCCCTCCGCCGGATGCTCCGTCCCGTCCAGGGCAGGATCACGTGGCCGGACGCCCTAGACGTCCCCCTCACCCCTTCCGGACGGACCGTCGCCCGCCTGCGCGTCGCCGTCCAGGACCTGACGCTCCAGGACTACCTCGTCCACGTCAACCACACCCTCGCCGAAGCGGTCCTGGACGGGCTGCTGCCGACCGACGGCGCGCTGGCGATCGAGCACGTCCCGCACCTGCCCGACGACCCCGGCCCCTGGCAGGCCCTGCGGGTGTCGACCGATCCCCGCGACCCAGGCCGCCTCCGCGCCTACGCGGCCCTCAGCGCACCCCCCTGACCCCGCCGGGCACCTGGCCGCGGGCCGGGCTCATGGGAGCGAGGCAGCCAGACACCCCAGCATGTGGATCTTGGTGTGCGGGTCGGGGATGCCGCGCGCGACGCGTCCCGCCAGATCCGGATCCCGGTCGATCAGCACTTCGACGACGGTCTGCAACGCTCTCGACCGCTCCGCGACGTCGGAGATGCCCCGGGCCAGCCGCTCGGCCTCCGCGGGATCGGTCGCGGCCAGCACCGCGACGATGTCCCTGAACGCCTCGGCCCGGTCGTAGCCGGACGTGTGGAGGCGGGCGGCCCGGACGGCGGCCGAGGGGTCCCGCTCGGCCAGCGTCCTGATGACCTCGGTGAGCATGACGTATCCGAAGTGCTGTTGCGCGCCGTCCAGCCGGCTCGCCTCTTCGAGCAGGTCGGCGGCATGGGCGGGGTCCAGCCGGGCCCACCCCGCGGCGACCCGCATGAGCGAGGTGATCCTCCAGACCGCCGCCAGGGTCTCCGGACTCCGCCGGAACGGGTCCCCGGCGGCGGACGCGGCGGTCGTCTCGGTGGTCGGGCCGGCTCGTGCCAGGCCCTCGGCCTCAACCAGCAGGTCTCTGGCCCGGTCCGGATGGAGACGAGCCAGCACCCCGGCCACGGCCGGGAGCTGAGCGGCCCGTCCGGCGGACGTGGCGCGGGCGAGGCGCTCGGCCTCGGCCAGCAGCCCGGCGGCACGTCCGGGATCGCGCGCCACCAGGTTCTCGGCGATGAGGGGAAGCAGCGGCCCCCGGTCGCCGGGATCGGTGAGAGCGCGGACGACCCGTTCGGCGGCTGCGGGGTCCTGCCGGGCGAGCGCCTTGACGAACTCCACGCCGATGGACGGGCGCGACGCGGGGTCGTCGCCGGTGGAGACGATGCGTTCGGCCGCGACGGGCGCGTGCTCGGCCAGGTCCCCGGCGATCGACCCCAGGAGGAACGCGCGATCGTCGGGTTCCGCATCGGCGAGCATGGTCCGCACGAAGCTCTCGGCCTCGGCCGGGGCCCGGGCGGCGATGAGCGTCAGCGCGTCCTTCACCTTCAGGTACCGGCCGTAGAGGTCGTCCTGGAGACCGCCGTCCGAGGCGCCGGCCAGGAGGCGTTCGGCCTCGACCAGCAGGTCCAGCGCCCGGCGGGGATCCTGGCCGACCGCCGTCACAGCGGCGGCCTGCAACCCGGACGCCCGTTCCCGCGGGTCGTCGATCGTGCGGACGTAGCGTTCGATCTCGTCCAGCAGCTCCCTAGCCCGCCCGTCGCCGCGCTCGGCCAGTGCCCGGGCCACGCCGTGCAGAGCCGCGGCCCAGTGCGCGGGGAAGGTGATGGTGCGGGCGAGCCGTTCCGCCGCCGCCGGATCCCGTCCGGCCATCGCCCGGACGATGTCGTGCAGCGACCGGTTCCGCGCCTCGGGATCCGCGAGGCTCCGGGCGATGCGCTCGGCGTCCGCCGGGTCGCTGCCGGCCAGCGCCTCGGCCAGCTGCGCCAGCCGGAACTCCCGGTGCTCGCCGTCGGCGATGCCGCGGGCCAGCCGTTCGGCCTCGGCGGGGTCGTGCGCGGCGAGGCCCGCGATGATCCAGCCGAAGCCGTCCTCCGGGTCGGGCAGCGTGCGGGCGGTGCGCTCGGCCTCGGCGAGCAGCTCGCGCCAGCGCTGGTGCCGGCCGTCGAAGGCCCGGTTGCGGAACGCCAGTCGGCTCGCGGTGTTGCGGACGCGGGTCTGCGGGAGCGGACGCTGCTTCGCCCGCAGCGAGGCCCGGATCTCCCCGGCGAGGGTGTCCAGGTCCAGGTAGGGGCCCTTGCCGGGCACTCCCCGCCCCAGCACGCCGAGCAGCTCACCGGTGAACGCGGTGTACCGCTCCCCGGGCACCGACACCGCGGTCCTGTTCTCCGAGGCGGCGGCGATGAGACAGGTGCCCTCGATCACGGCCTCGTCGGCGACCGTCTCCGCCGAGTCGCCGCCGCCCATCCGTCCCAGGGCCTGCCCGCTGTAGCAGCAGTCCAGGATGACCACCTGGCGCTCGGCGCGGGCGCCCGCCAGCTCCTCCCGGAGCACGCCGTAGGAGACGGCGCTGTAGGAGGCGTTCGCCCTCTCCGAGCCCGTCAGGGTCAGATGGAGCTCCGAGGCCAGCCGCGCCACCAGCCCGTGGCCCGCGTAGTACACCAGCAGCGTGTCGGTCGCCTCGGCGGCGGCCCGGACGATCGGCCCCATCATCTCCGCGGCGGTGGCCGGGTCCGCCACGACGACGCAGTGGGAGGCGGGCAGCCCCCACACCTCGGGCGAGCGCAGGAGCCCGGCGAGCGCGGCGAGGTTCGCCGTGACGGCGGGCAGGTCGCCCAGCGACGGATGGGTGTACCGGCTGGTCCCGATCAGCACCGCCCGCGACGCGGACGGGTCGGGGAGCACGCTCACCCGTCCAGCGTCCGCAGCAGCCGGGCGACGGCCTCGGGATCGGCCTCGTCCAGCGTGATCTTCACGCCGTCGCGTTCGATCGTCACCGCGGCCGGGCGCGGGCGGCTGCTCCGCCACGACAGGTAGGCCAGCCCGAGGTTCAGGAGCTGGAAGTCCGTGTCGATCACCAGCTTGACGACGTCGAGGGCGCCGCCCATCTCGCCGGGCTCCGCGGGCTCCGAGGCGTCCAGCGTGACGATCGCGTGGCGGCGGACGTCCGGCTCGTCGCGGAGCCACTCGCGGAAGGACCGCAGCTCCTCGGCCGTGCCGTCCGTGCTGATGAGGATGACATCGGACACGGCGGGACCCTCCTCCCTCGGTGACCGCAGGATAGCCCCCGGCACCCGCGCCATCGGCCCGGCGAGCGCCGGGAGGACCGCCGTGGCCGCTGGCGGACAGCCGTGCGCGCCTCCTATGGCGAGGTGAGGGTGGCGATGGCGCGGTCCGGCTCCCAGTGGGCGCGGAACGAGGTGATCAAGCCGCTCTCGTCGACGGTGTAGACCGTCACGCAGTCGATCGTCATCGTGGCCCCGCCGTCCAGCGTCGTCGTGATGCTGACGACGTTGGCGCAGGCCGGGCCGTTGGCGAACGAGTCGCTCACCCGGAAGCGGAACTCCCGCACGCGGGAGATGTTCTCGTCCCAGAACCGCTCGATGCCGTCCGGACCCCGGTGGCCCTTGCCCTCGGGATCGAGCAGCGAGGGGCCGACGGGGTCCTCGATGACCGCGTCCGGGCCGAACAGCCCGAGCCACTCCTCCTTGCGCCCGCCGGCCGCCGCGTCCATCGACGCGCGGGCCGCCCGGCGCGCGGGATGGTCGGCGTCCGGCGCTTCCCAGCTGACCGCGTCCATGGACGAAACTGTAACGCGTTCTCGTTCCGGGTCAAGGCGCGGTCTTCGCGATCACCGTCTCGGCGAACCGCTCCAGGTTCTCCACCTTCGTCTCCAGCGGCTCGGTGTCGCGGCCCCGCACGTACGGCAGCCGGAACCCGACGATCGCGTCGGTGACGCCCTTGTCCTCCAGTCGCCGCACCCCGTCCGGCGTGTACGCGTCCATCGAGATCACGTGCACCTCGAACGGCCGGTCGGCGGTGCCCTCCTCCCGGCGCAGCTCGGCCAGCCGGTCCAGTAGCCGGTCCAGCTCCTCCGGGTCGCCGCCGCCGTGCATCCACCCGTCCCCGAGCCGGGCGGCGCGGCGCAGCGCCGCCTCGCTGTGCCCGCCGATCAGGATCGGGATCGGCTCCGGGGGAACCGGTGACATCTTCACGGCGGGCAGTTCGAAGAACTCGCCGTGGTACTCGAAGTACCCGCCCGCGGTCAGCCCGCGGATCACCTCGATCGCCTCGTCCATCCGCCGGCCGCGCCGCTCCCACGGCACCCCCATCACCGTGAAGTCCTCGGGCCACGGGCTCACCCCGACCCCGAGCCCCAGCCGTCCGCCGGTGAGGCAGGCGATCGAGCTCGCCTGCTTGGCCACCAGCACCGGCGGCCGGACCGCCAGCTTGAGCACGAACGGCGTGAACCGGATCCGGGACGTCACCGCGCCCAGGGCCGCGATCAGCGTGAACGTCTCGATGAAGTCCTTGTCCTCCAGGAACGTCCGGTCGCCGTCCGGGGTGTAGGGGTAGACCGCGTCCGACTCCCGCGGGTAGACCAGCGAGTCGGCGACGGCGAAGCTCGTGTAGCCCGCCTCCTCGGCCGCCTTCGCCAGCGGCAGGTAGTACGACGGGTCGGTCATGGACTCCACATAGGTGAACCGCATGACCGAAGAATAGAACGTGTTCCAGATCGGTGCGATGCCGAATTTCCGCGCTCAGCGGTCGTCCGCCGCTTCCCGGGCCGCCGGGACGCGGGCGGCGGCCAGCGCGAGGACCGGTCCTAGGGCGAGCAGCACCGCCAGCACGGCGTAACCGTGCGTGAGAGTGGTCAGGGCGGCGACGCCAGCGACGAGCAGGGGGCCGCCGGCGTCGCCCAGCTCGCGGCCGAGCTCGGCGGCGCCCATGGTCTGCCCCAGGCGCTCGGCGGGCGTGCGGGCGGCGAGCGCGGCGAAGCCGAGCGGGGTGACGAGCCCGGTCCCGGCGCCGACCAGCACCGCGGCCGCCAGCATCCCGGGCAGCCCAGGCAGCATGGCGCACGCCAGGCCGGCCGCGGTGATCAGCAACCCGGCCGGCAGGCCGGTCCGGGGCGTGAGGCGCCCGCCGTCGAGCGCCCGTCCGGCCCAGGGCTGGACGACGGCCGCGCACGCCGCGAGGACCGACACCGCGGCGCCGGTCGCGACCGTGCCGAGGCCGGCGGTCCGGCCCGACACGGGGAGGAACCCCACCCCGACCGACAGCGCGGCGGTCGCGGCGGCCAGCGCACCCGTCGGGACGAGGAAGGACGGCTCGGCCAGCCGCCGCACGAGGTCCAGCACGGTCTGGCGGCTCTTGGGCAGCGGCGGCACGTCCGGGACGGCCAGCGCCCACACCGCGACCGCCGCGCCCAGCACCGCGAGGACCGCGAAGAGCAGCCGCAGCCCGCCAGCCCACACCAGCACGCCGCCCAGCAGCGGCCCGAGGGTGTAGCCGATCGACTTGTAGAAGCCGTAGCCGCCGAACGCGCGGCCGAGCCCGGCCTTCGGGCTGAGCCGGGCCACCATCGCGGAGGCGGCCGGGGAGAACGCCGAGGCCGCCGCGCCCTGGCCGAGGCGCGCCGCCCACAGCCACCCGGCACTGTCGGCGGCGACGTACACGGTGGACGCGGCCGCGAACGCGACCAGCCCGCCGAGCAGCACCCGGCGGGCGCCGATCCGGTCGGCCAAGGTGCCGAACACCGGCTTGAGCAGCACCTCGGCGCCGTCGTACAGCGCCAGCAGGCCGCCGAGCACGAGCAGCGAGGTGACCGCGTCGCCGCCGAGGCTCGCGGCGACGCCGTGCGCGCCGAACGCGGTGGTGAACCCGGCCGCGTAGAGCGGCCACATCGCCGAGCGCGTCATCTCGTCGTCCTCCTCGGCACGGCCAGGTGCCTCGTGCGCACCGGCGAAGACATGCTCAGCGCAATCCTCGCAGCCCAGCGCGCTGCCGAGGCAACCTGGCGGCGCAGGGGCCGCGCGGATGTGCTGATCATTACCGTCCGCGGCCACGACCGCCACGAGTCCCTCGACGGCTCGCGAGTGGACGGCGGCACGGTGGTGGTCAACGTGATGGCCGGCGTCGGCAGCGACGACCTGCGCAGGACGCTCGGCACCGCCGCCCGCGGGCTACTCGACGTGGAAGGAGCGCGGGTCGCCGGCGGGGACGATCTCCCGGCCGAGCGGCAGCAGCGACACCGGGATGAGCTTGAAGTTGGCGATCCCGAACGGGATGCCGATGATCGTGACGCACAGCGCGATCCCGGTGAACAGGTGCCCGAGCGCGAGCCACCAGCCCGCGACGACCACCCAGATCGCGTTGCCGAGGCAGGACCCCGCCCCGGCGTCCGCTCGCCGCACCACCCTGTTGCCGAACGGCCAGAGCGTGAACAGCGCAATGCGGAACGAGGCGATGCCGAACGGGATCGTGACGATGAGGATGAAGCAGATGATCCCGGCGACCGCGTACCCCATGGCCAGCCAGAGCCCGGAGAACAGCAACCAGATGACGTTCAACAGGGTGCGCACCCCCCAACCCTAGCCACTTCCACGGTCGGCCACCCCGCCGTCCGCGCGGCGGTCGCGTCACGTTGCTTCGGCGATCGCCTCAGTGGTGCATCAGAATGGCTTACAGTCGCGACCTATGGCTGATGGTCATGGCGAAGGCTGGTTCGGCGTCCGATGCCTGTTCCGGGACGCCGATGCCGGGCTCTATGAAGAGCGCATCACCCTCTGGCAGGCTCGCGACCACCAGGAGGCCATCCGCCTCGCGGAGCGCGAAGCCGTTGACTACGCGGGGGCCCTTGAGGGCGTCACTTTCATCGGCCTCTCCCAATCCTTCTCGCTGGAGGCCGCTCCCGGACACGGGAGTGAAGTGTTCTCCCTGATGAGAGAAAGCGAACTCAGCGAGGACGACTACCTCACACGATTCTTCGACACCGGCTCCGAGCGCCAAGGTGAGCTCTGATTGTCGATTTCCGAAGTCGCCTGCACCGATGTCCGAAGTTCTCTGCGCACCTCCCGGCACCTTGGTCCGCGCGTCCTGGAGCGAGGTCGGGTGATGTGCTGATGGCCGGACGGGAGGCGAGCCTGGCGGCCGTCAGTCGTCGAGCCGCAGGCGGCGGCCGCGGCTGTAGAGGAACAGTGCCGCGCTGACGTCCGGCTTGTCGTCGATGTACTCCATGCCGAGTGCGCCCTCCCAGGCCACCTGAAGGGTTGGCCAGGACGGCTCAGGACCTCGAATGGAGCAGAAGAACGCGTCCTCCATCTCGCTCGTTCTGAGCACTGTCACTCGTTGGGCGAGGTGGGCGGCGAGGTCGGCGGTGATGGCGTCGATCGCCGGCCGCCACCGGCTGGTCGGCGGGTTGTCCTCGTCTTCGTTCACGCGTCACGATCAATCATCAGGAGGAGCTGGCATCGGGTTCGTCTGAGGGAGGCTCGGATCCGCCTCGCGGCTGCGGAGCCGACTCTGGGCACGGAGTGCTTCGTCCAGGTCGCGTGCCTCTCCGGGCATCAGGGGCGGCTCGACACTGAAAGGCACTGGGACGGGCGTCGCTTCCTTCAGTGGGGATCGCGCTGTCGTCATGTAGCCGGGGCTGGGACGGGTGGAGTCAGTGGGAGTTTGTTGAGGTTTGGGGGGAGGGTTCGTTCGGTGTGGAGGAGTAGGGCGGCGCCGGTCAGGACCAGTGCTGCTAGGACGGTCCACAGCTGCCAGCTTCCGGCGTCGAGCAGGAAGCCGAGCAGCATCGGCGCGATGGTGCGGCACAGGGACCAGGAGAGCTGGTAGAGCGAGAGGTAGCGTCCTCGCAGGTGGGCGGGGGCGGCCTGCACCGAGAGGCTCTGTGACGGCGCGGAGTGGACGAGTTCGCCCGCGGTGTACAGCACGGCGACCGCGAGGACGGCGATGACGGCGGCCGACCCGGTCACGGAACCGGGCAGGGCCGCGAAGGCGGCGAAGGACACCGCGAAGAGGGCCGCGCCGAGCGCCGCGCCCCGGGTGCGCCTGGCGCGGGCCGTGAGCCGCGCGACCGGGATGCCGGTGACCGCGACCAGTGCCGTGTTGACGGCGAAGACGGCTCCGGCCATGGCGTCCGGGATGCCGACGTCCCGGGTGAGGAAGACGGGCAGCGCGATCGCCTGGGCGGTGTAGCCGAAGGCGATCAGGAGGTTCGCGGCCGTGATGGACAGGTACGGACGGTCGGCGAGCACCTCCCGGTATCCGGCACGGGGCCGCGGGTCCGGGTCGATCGGTGCGCTTCCGTGGGGGCGGGCGGCCGGGATGCGGGTGACCAGGGCCGCGGCCGCGGCGAAGACGGCCGCCAGGGCCGCCGCCGCGGCGACGAAGCCGTCCGTCCCGTCGAGGGCGAGCATGCCGCCTGCCGCCAGGCTGCCGAGTCCCATGCCGCCGTTGCGGAGGCTGCGGTTCCACGCGAGCAGCCGGTCGCGTTCCGCGCCGTCGGCGATGACGGCGTGCTGGGCGGGCGGTGACGCCCACATCCCCACCGCGACGACCACGGCGACCCCGAGGAAGGCGGCATAGGACGTGGTGAACGGGTACGCGGCGAAGCCCGCCGCGCGCAGCGCCAGTGCCGCGATGAGGACCTGCCGCCCGCCGAACCGGTCGATGAGGATGCCCGTGACCGGCATGAACGCCAGCGCGCAGAGGCCCGCGACGGTGAGGCCCGCGCCGATCGAGGTCAGCGACAGCCCGGTGAGCGCGTGGACGAACAGCATCGTCAGCGGCACGTAGATGCCGTCGCCGAGGGAGGACACCAGGGCGGCGGCGACGAACGAGCGGCGGGTGCGGCGCCGGGCGCGGGAAGCGGAGTCATCTTCCATGGAAGACAGTTTACCTTCCATGGAAGATATAATGGGGTCATGCAGGGAGACGCGATCGGCGCCATCGTCGGCCAGTGGAGACGCGAGCGCCCCGACCTGGACGCCTCGCCGATGCTCGTCGTCGGGCGCCTGTTCCGGCTCACCGCGGAGCTGGACCGGCGGCTGCGCCCGCCGTTCGAGGCCGCCGGCCTGGGCAACGGCGACTTCGACGTCCTCGCGGCGCTCCGGCGCGCGGGGGAGCCCTACAGCCTGTCGGCGGGCGAGCTGAGCCGCACCGTCATGGTCACCACCGGTGCGATCACCAAGCGGGTCGACCGGCTCGAAGCGCGCGGCCTGGCCGTCAGGTCCGTCGCCGAGGGCGACTCGCGTGGACGGCTGATCACCTTGACCGCCGAGGGCGTCGCGCTGGCTGACGAGCTCATCGCCGTCCACCTGGAGAACCAGCGCCGGCTCCTCGCCGGGCTCGGCGACGAGGAGCGGGCCCGGCTCGCCGCCCTGCTCGAACGGCTCGGCGCGTCCGTGGAGGCGGACGACGGCTGATCACCGGCCGGTCGTCCGACGCGGGCGTGAGCGCCGGCTCGGCGGCCGGGCGCAGGGGAGTAGCGCTCAGGGGCTTCGGCGGGGGACGGCCTGGTACTGCTGGCCTTCCACCTGCTGGAGGTCGTCCGCGGCGACGTGCGCGGACCTGACCTTCCAGGCCTCGCCCTCCAGCACCACCCAGGCGATGTGCGCGCCCCAGGCCCCGTCGTCCGATCGCTCCCAGGCGATGAGGTACGCCGTACCCCCGGCGACGGTGGACCGCACGATCGGCGGGACGCTGGTCATGTGATCGTTTTACCCGGCCGCTCCGACGTTCCACCGCCGGATGATCGAGACGGCCCGCGCCGGGGTGCGCTGACCGATCCGCCGTCGGTGTTTCCACGGACCGAGGTCGGGACTCCGGGCGCATCCGGTCGGGACGGTGGTCCCTGTCGGTGACGGTCCGGCTACCGCAGCCTGAAGGGAGGGGACATTCCAGAGCCGCGCGCCGGGGGGCGGGGCGGGCGGCGCCCAACGGAGGGCGACATGACCAAGAACATCATCGTCGTTGCGGTGGCGGCCGTGACCTCGGCCGTCGTGGCGGGCGGGGGCGGCGCCGCGTTCGTGGCGCTGAGCTCGGAGGAGTCGAGCGCGGCGGGGGAGGCCGCGGAGTCGTCGCCGGCGGCCGAGCCGTCGGCGCCGGCCGAGCCCCGCCCGACGGTCACCGTCACCAAGAAGCCCGGGCCCGTGCGCACGACGGTGATCGTGCCGCCCCGGCAGCGGTACTACGGCTACGGCGGCGCCGACGAGCGGTTCCTCGCCGCGATCGCCGCCGACGGGATCAAGGCGCCGGACGACTGGGCGGTCGAGGCGGGCCGCGAGACCTGCGGCGCGAGCTACGACTACGCCTACAACTACCTCACGGACGGCGGCCTGTACTCCTACCACGTCCAGACGTTCCTGGACGACTGGACGTCGACGCACGGGGGCTGCTGACCGGAGGAGGGACGGGGGCCGGCCCTCCTCCAGCCCGGAGGGCCGGCCCCTCCCCACCGGATGATCGTCTAGGGTCGTCCCATGAGCGAGCGCGTGGCGGTTGGGCTGGTCGGAGCGGGTCCGTGGGCGGGCATGGTGCACGCGCCCGCGCTGGCGGCGGGGCCGTCCACGCGGTTCGCCGGGGTGTGGGCGCGGCGCCCGGAGGCGTCCGCCGAGCTGGCGGGCCGGCACGGCGCGCCGTCGTTCGCGCGGATCGAGGAGCTGTTCGACGCCTGCGAGGCCGTCGCGTTCTCGGTGCCGCCGGACGTCCAGGCCGACCTGGCCGCCCGGGCCGCCCGCGCGGGCAAGGCCGTGCTGCTGGAGAAGCCCCTCGCGATGGACCTGGACGGGGCGCGGCGGCTGGCGGGCGCGATCGCGGAGGCGGGCGTGGCCTCGCAGATGGTCTTCACCCTGCGCTACACGGAGGCCGCCCGCGCGTTCCTGGCGCGGGCGCGCGAGCTGGAGCCGTTCGGCGGCTACGGCTCGTTCGTGTCGTCCGTGCTGAGCGGCGGCCCGTTCGCCACCCCGTGGCGCCTGGAGCGGGGCGCGCTGCTCGACCTCGGCCCGCACATCGTCGACCTGCTGGACGCCTCGTTCGGCCGCGTGACCGGGGTGCGGGCGCAGGGCGACCCGCTCGGCTGGGTGGGGCTCACGCTGGAGCACGAGGGCGGCGCGATCAGCCAGGCGTCGGTGTCGATGGCGGGCGCCGGCGAGCTGCCGCCCGCCCGCGTCGAGGTGTACGGGCGGCGGGGGCACGCGCTGCTCGACTGGTCGGAGGTCGGCGACGACGCGTTCGCGACGATGATCGAGGAGTTCGCCGGGACGGTCCGCGGCGGGGGCGGCCATCCGCTGGACGCCGCGCACGGCCTGCGGATCCAGGAGGTGCTCGCCGCGGCGGAGGCGCAGCTCGCCGAGGATTGACAACAATCCAGATTGACTTGGTAGGAAATTCGGTGCCATGCTGGGGCGCATGCCTCGCACCATCGACGAGATCCTCGCCGCCGCCCGCGCCCGGCTGGAGCGCCTCGACCCCGTCCGCGCCCACGCCGAGTGGCTCGACGGCGCCGTGCTGGTCGACATCCGGCCCGCCGCGCAGCGCGCGTTCGAGGGGGAGGTCCCCGGCGCGCTCATCGTCGAGCGCAACGTCCTGGAGTGGCGCTTCGACCCCGCGTCCGACGCCCGGCTGCCGCAGGCCACCGGGCACGACGTGCGCGTGATCGTCCTCTGCTCGGAGGGCTACACCTCCAGCCTCGCCGCCGCGTCGCTGCACGACCTCGGCCTGACCCGGGCCACGGACGTGGTCGGCGGCTTCAGGGCGTGGGAGGCGGCCGGGCTGCCCTCGCTCGGCGGCGTCGCGGGGAGCCGGCGGTGAGCGTCGTCGCGGTCGTCGGGAACCCGCGCCCGCAGTCCCGCACGCACAAGGCCGCGCTCCAGGCGGCCGAGACCGTCGCCGAGCGCCTCGGGCAGGGCGCGCCCCGGCTCGTCGATCTCGCGGTGCTGGCGCCGGACCTGCTCGCCGCCGCGCCGCCGCCGGCCGTCCAGGAGGCGCTGGACGCGGTCGCGGGCGCCGACGTCCTGGTCGTGGCGAGCCCGACCTACAAGGCCACCTACACCGGCCTGCTCAAGGTGTTCCTCGACCGGCTCAAGGGCGGGGCCCTCGCGTCCGCGGTGGCGCTGCCGCTGCTGGTGATGGGCGACGCCAAGCACTCGCTGGCCGTGGAGGTGCACCTGCGCCCGCTCCTCGTGGAGCTGGGCGCGGCCGTCCCCACGCCCGGCCTGGCGCTGCTGGAGTCGCAGCTTCCCGAGCTCGACCAGGTCCTCGGCCCCTGGGCCGACCGGGTCGTGCCTCAGATCGCCGCGGCGCTGGACGAGACGGCCGCCTCCTCCTAACGCGCCTCACACGAAAGGGCCCGCCGGACCGTTGATAGGTCCGGCGGGCCCTTCGGCTCGCACCAGATGGGGCGGACGACTCGGAACGAGTCCCAGACGCCTAGACCGCGAAGTCCAGGAGCGGCCGGGCGTTGCTCGGGTGCCGCAGCTTGGACAGCGACTCCTTCTCCAGCTGGCGGATCCGCTCGCGGGTCAGGCCGAGAGCCTTGCCGATCTCGTCCAGCGTGCGGGGCGTCCCGTCGTACAGCCCGAACCGCATCGCCATGATCTTCGCCTCGCGGGGCGACAGGATGTCCAGCGTGCGGCGCAGCTGGTCGGCCATCAGCTGGCGGTCGACCAGCTCGGCGGCCTCCGGGCTGTCGGTGTCCTCGATGAGGTCGCCGATGCGGGTCTCGCCGTCCTCGCCGATCGTGGAGTCCAGGCTGATCGGCTGGCGGCTGGTGCGCAGCAGCTCGCGGATCTGCTCGGGGCTCTTGTCGAGCTCGACGGCGAGCTCCTCCGGGGTGGGCTCGCGGCCCAGCCGCTGGTGCATGTCCCGCTCGACGCGGCTGAGCTTGCTCAGCATCTCCAGGACGTGGACGGGCAGCCGGATCGTGCGGGCCGAGTCGGCGAAGCCGCGCTGGATGGCCTGGCGGATCCACCACATCGCGTAGGTGGAGAACTTGTAGCCCTTGGAGTAGTCGAACTTCTCCACGGCGCGGATCAGGCCGAGGTTGCCCTCCTGGACGACGTCCAGCAGGGACAGGCCGCGGTCGGAGTACTTCTTGGCGACCGACACCACGAGGCGGAGGTTGGCCTCCAGCATGTGGGCCTTGGCGCGGCGCCCGTCGGCGGCGACCCACTCCAGGTCGGCGCGCAGGCGGGGGCTCAGCTCCTCGGTCTCCAGCTTGTGCTCGGCGTAGAGGCCCGCCTCGATGCGCTTGGCGAGGTCGACCTCCTGCTCGGCGGTGAGGAGCTGGCGGCGGCCGATCGCCTTGAGGTAGGTGTGGACGGAGTCGCCCATGGTGGTGGACTGGTCGTCCAGGTCGGCCGGGGAGTCGGCGGCCTCGACCTCGGTGACCTCGAACGCCTCCTCGTCGGCCGGGGCGTCGGCGGGGGAGTCGGCTGGAGAGCTGCCGTCCGTGCTTTCGGGCGTGCCCTTGCCGGCGGACCGGGCCGTGCTCTTGGCGGTGCCCTTGGCCGTGGTCTTCTTGGCGGTCCGCTTCTTCGCGGTGGTCCCGGCGGCGGTGGGGGTCGCCTCGCCGCCCGCGTGCTCGGCGGCGGCGTTCGCGGCCGCGCCGGTCCGGCGCCGGGCGTCGCCCTCGCCGGCCAGGCTGATGCCGGCCTCGGAGAGCTCGCGGAGGATGGAGCGGCCCTGGGCCGGGCTGATCCCGGCGGCCTCGAAGGCTCCCCTCACCTCGTCGAGCGAGAGGCGCCCTTGGGTGCGGCCGCGCTGGAGAAGCTCGTCGAGTGCGGGGCTCGTCGGCTCCCTGAGCGGGGTCTCTGCGGCGGTTCGCGGCATGGGGGCGCCCCCTCCCTTCAGGTGGTGTGGATGCGGCGCGGAGTTTCGTCCTCTGGTGGCGCGCACTTACGGGAACGTCGTGAGACGGGTCCGTTGTTCCCGATGCCCCAGATCAGCCGTCCCTCCGGCGGACCGCGGAGGAACGGTCCAGGCGGGCATGGTGCCCAGGGAAGGTGATTTCACACCGTTTATCTGGTTCAGTACCGACCTCGCTGCGTAAAGGTCCTGAGCCAGGGGGACGTGACGCAATTCACGCCTGCCCGGGCCCTCGCGGACGCAGGGTCCGACCATAGCGGGCGATCACGCGTTCGCGCAGCTCAGGGTCGTCCCGCGGCACCGGTTCGAGGAAGACCTCGTCGATCTCCTCGTGCGCCTCCCGCAATTCGCGCGACATGCGGACGCAGGCGCGCTCGACGTCCCCGGCGGTGAGCGTGTCGCGGAAGTCGAGGCGGGCGCAGACCAGAATCCGGTCGGCGCCGAACGTGAGGGTGAGGATGTCGACGAGCTGCTCGATCTCGTCGGCCGCGCCCAGCCGCTCGCGGACGTCGGCGACGATGCGGGGGTCGGCCTGCGCGCCGGTCAGCAGGTTCAGGTTGATGCGGCCGAGGATCAGCGCGACGGCGGTCAGCAGCACGCCGATCAGGACGGAGCCGACGCCGTCCCAGGCGGCGGAGCCGGTGAGCTGGTGCAGGCCGAGCCCGGCGAACGCCAGCAGGAGGCCGATGAGGGCGGCGGAGTCCTCCAGCAGGACGCTGATGGCGGTGGGCTCGTCGGTGCGGCGGATGTAGGTGAGCAGCGGCAGGTTCTCGGCGCGGGCGGCGTCGCGGACCTGGCGGACGGCCTGCCGCCAGGAGATCCCCTCCAGGACGAAGGAGACGGCGAGGACGGCGTAGCCGACGAGCGGGCCGGCCTCGGCGCCGTGGTGGCCGAGGAGGGTCTCGATGCCCTGGTAGAAGGCGAACAGGGCGCCCATGCCGAAGATGGCGACGGCGACGAGGAGCGTCCAGATGTAGCGCTCCATGCCGTGCCCGAGGGGGTGCCGGCGGTCGGCGGGCCGGCCGCTGCGGCGCAGCCCGACCAGCAGCAGCACCTCGTTGAAGGTGTCGGCGACCGAGTGCGCGGCCTCGGCGGCCAGCGACGCCGAGCCGGTGATCACCGCCGCGATGATCTTGGCGATGGCGATGCCGAGGTTGGCGGCGAACGCGAGCACGACCGTGAGGGCGCTCTCGTTCGCGTGTCCGTTCCCTTCTGCGGCCATGATCGTCGTCTTTCCCGGTCGCGGGCCCGCCATGCGCGGACGGTGCGGTCAGGGGGCGCGGTGGGCCTCGGCGGACGCGTCGCGGCCGGGGGCGGGGGCGTCGCCGGTTGGGCTGCCGGCGGCGCGGAGGCGGGCCCGGTCCGGCTTTCCGGACGGGAGGAGCGGGATCGCCTCGACCAGTTCCAGTTCGTGGGGGGCCGCGTAGGCGGGCATGGTCTCGCGGACGAACGCGCGGAGTTCGGGCAGGCGCGGGGCTTCGGTGGAGCCGGGGGCGGGGACGACGACGGCGGTGACGCGTTCGCCCCATTCGGGGTCGGGGCGGCCGACCACGACGACGTCACGGATGCGGGGGTGGCGGGCCAGGGCCGCGGCGACCTCGCCCGCGACGACCTTCTCGCCGCCGGTGTTGATGACGTCGTCGATCCGGCCGCGGACGCGCAGCCGTCCGCCGTCGAGGGCGCCGAGGTCCTGGGTGAGGAACCAGTCGCCGTCGCGGGTCGCGGCGGTGAGGTCGGGCCGGAGCCGGTAGCCGGTGAAGAGGGAGCCGCCGGCGAGGCGGATCCGTCCGTCGGGGTCGAGGGCGGCGCGCATGCCGTCCAGCGGGACACCGTCGTAGACGCAGCCGCCGCTGGTTTCGCTCATGCCGTAGGTGGTGTGGACGCGGGCGCCGCGGGCGCGGGCCTCGGCGAGGAGGCCGGGCGGGGCGGGGGCGCCGCCGAGGATGACGGCGCCGATGCGGGACAGGTCGGTGCCCGTGTCGAGGAGGCGGCGGAGCTGGGTGGGGACGAGGGCGATGTGCAGGCCGGGGGAGGCGGTGAGGGCGGCGTCGACGGCGGTGGTGTCGAAGCGGGGGTGGATGATCGGGTCGGTGCCCGCGACGAGGGAGCGGACGAGGACCTGGATGCCGGAGATGTGGCTGGTGGGGACGCAGCACAGCCATCGGTCGGCGGGGGCGGCGCCGATGCGGGCGAGGGTGCCGGCGGCGGAGTGCCGCAGGGCCGCGCTGGACAGTTCGACGAACTTGGGGGTGCCGGTGGAGCCGGAGGTGGCGATCAGTACGGCGGTGTCGTCGGCCACGGGGACGGGTTCGGGCGTCCGGGACGGGTGGCGGGTGCCGTCGGCGGTCTCGACGGCGTGCGGGGCGAGGGCGGCGAGGAGGTCGCGGAGGGCGGGTTCGGGCAGGTCGGGGGAGAGGGGGCAGATGGCGGGGCCGCTGCCGTCGAGGGCGGCCGCGAGGGCGTCCCGGAGGCGGGGGCCGGGCGGGAGCACGACGGCGTGCAGGCGGCGTTCCATGATCTCATCAGGGTAGACGACCCCGCTGAACGCGTTCAAACGGCGGGGCGGTTGAATGGGGCACGGTCCGCCGCGACGCCCGGCGGAGGCGGCCGCCGACAGGAGAGGAAGACATGGTCTCGGAGCTGTTCGACGCGGACGCGTGGAAAGAGGTCGAGGGGTTCGGTTTCACCGACATCACCTATCACCGTGCCGTGGACCACGGGACGGTGCGGGTGGCGTTCAACCGCCCGGAGGTGCGCAACGCGTTCCGTCCTCACACGGTGGACGAGCTGTATCGGGCGCTGGACCACGCGCGGCTGTCGAGTGACATCGGGTGCGTGCTGCTGACGGGGAACGGGCCGTCGCCGAGGGACGGGGGCTGGGCGTTCTGCTCCGGCGGCGACCAGCGGATCCGGGGCAAGGACGGGTACCGGTACGCCGAGGGGGAGACGTCGGAGACGATCGATCCGGCCCGTGCGGGGCGGCTGCACATCCTGGAGGTGCAGCGGCTGCTCCGGTTCATGGGCAAGGTGGTGATCTGCGTGGTGCCGGGGTGGGCCGCCGGTGGCGGGCACAGCCTGCACGTGGTGTGCGACCTGACGCTCGCGAGCCGCGAGCACGCGCGGTTCAAGCAGACCGACGCGGACGTGGCGAGCTTCGACGGCGGTTTCGGGTCGGCGTACCTGGCGCGGCAGGTGGGGCAGAAGTTCGCGCGGGAGATCTTCTTCCTGGGCGACACCTACGATGCCGAGGCGGCGCACCGGATGGGCATGGTGAACGCGGTGGTGCCGCACGCGGAGCTGGAGGCGACGGCGCTGGAGTGGGCGCGGAAGGTCAACGGGAAGAGCCCGACGGCGCAGCGGATGCTGAAGTACGCGTTCAACCTGGTGGACGACGGTCTGGTCGGGCAGCAGGTGTTCGCGGGGGAGGCGACGCGGCTGGCCTACGGCACCGAGGAGGCCGCCGAGGGCCGTGACTCGTTCCTGGAGAAGCGCGACCCCGACTGGTCGGGCTATCCGTGGTACTCCTGACCGCCTGGTGATCTGACCGCGCCCCCCGCGTCCGCCGGGGGGCGCGGTCAGGGGCGCGTGCTGCCGCGGCGGACGAGGGACCAGGCCGCGGTCTCGGGGGCGGGTTCGCGACCGAGTGCGGCGTGGGCGCAGGCCGCGCCCTGGTCGCGCAGTGACTGGGCGACGGTGGTGAGGTCGAGCCGTGCGGCCTCGTCCGCGTCGTCCCAGCCGGTCACGGCGACGTCGTCGGGGACGGTCCGTCCGGCGGCGCGGACGGCGCGGAGGACGCCGGCGGCCTGCCGGTCGCTCATCGCGGCGATGGCGTCGGGGGGTTCGGGGGAGGCGAGGAGGGCCGCCGCGGCCTGTTCGGCCTCGGCGGCGTCGTTGCGGGCGCATACCGCGACGGGGATGTCGTGCCAGGCGAGGCCGGCGTCCTCGGCGGCCTGCCGGTAGCCGTCCAGCCGTTCGCGCGTGACGGGGAACCGGACGTCGGTGATGCCGGTGCCGCGGGTGATCGTGCTGACGCGGTCGCGGGCGAGGGGGAAGCTCACGACGGCCGGGCGCCGGGCGCCGGTGAACGCGGCTGCGCCCACCGCGCGGGCGGCGGCGCGGTTGTCGATGCTGACGAGGGCGGTTCCTGGGAGGGCCGGTCCGCCGTGGACGGCGGCGGGGCGGCGTGTCGCCCGGACGGCCGCGAGGACCGGGTCGTCGTCGGAGGTCGTCCAGACGACGAAGCCGTCGACGGCGGCGTCGGTGACGCGCGGGACGTCGTCGGCGGCGCCGGTGATCGGCAGGATGGTCATGCCGTAGCCGCGGCCGGCGCAGACGTCGGCGATCCCGGCCAGGAAGGACGCGGCCTGGGGGTCCTCGAAGGCGTAGCTGAGGTGCTCGCCGAGGACCACGCCGAGCGTGCGGGTGCTGCCGCGGCGCAGGGACCGGGCGCTGGGGTCGGGTCCGGCGTAGCCGAGCCGGGCGGCCGCCGCGAGCACCTTGGCGCGGGCCTCGTCGGACACGCGGTCGGGCCGGTTGTAGGTGTAGGAGGCGGTCATGACCGAGACGCCGGCCAGTTCGGCCACCCGTGCGAGCGTCACCCGCCTCGCGTTCGCGGACGCGTCCATGGTGCCCACCCTAGTGGCTTGTGTATCGTTACACAGGTGACTGCGCCAGCCCCCGGTGCGCCGCGCCGGATGATGTTCTCGGCCTTCGTGGCGTTCGCAGCGTTCGGCGCGTTCTGGGGTGTGTGGGGCGGCTCGGTGCCCCGGGTGCAGCAGCAGGCCGGGGTCGGCGACGGGCGGCTCGGTGTCGCGCTGCTGTTCGTGGGCGCCGGGGCGCTGCCCGCGATGCCGCTGGCGGGCCGGGCCCTGGACCGGTGGGGGCCGGCGGTCGCGGCGGCGGTCATCGCCGCCCTCGGCGTCGCGGGCACGGCGCTGGCGCTGACCGCGATGGGAACGGTGAGCCTGTGCGCGGGGCTGGCGTGCGTCGGAGCCGCCAGCGGCGCGGCGGACGTGGCGATGAACGCGGTCGCGGGACGGGCCGAGACCGCCGCCGGGCGGCCCGTGATCACCCGCGCCCACGGCGTCTTCTCCAGCCTGGTGGTGCTCGCGAGCCTCGCCACGGGTTTGGCGTCGGCCGCGTCGCTGCCGCTCGCGCTCCCGTTCGCGGTGGTCGCCGTCCTCTGCCTGACGGCCGGCGCCCTGCTCCTGGCCGCCCTCCCGAGGGAACCGGCGGCGGACACGGCGGCGCGCCTGGCGGATCAGGCGGCGGCGTCGACGGTGAAGGCGGCGGATGAGGCCGGGGGGCGGGGGATCGTGCCGTTGCTGCTCGTCGGGGTGCTGGGCGCGCTGGCGTTCGCCAGCGAGAACGCGCACCAGAGCTGGAGCGCGGTGTTCGCCCACGACGCGCTCGGCTCGGGGACGGGCCTGAGCGCCGTCGCGCCCGCCGTGTTCGCGGGCACGGTCGCGGTCACGCGGTTCTCCGTCGGCGGCCTGGCCTCCGCCCGTGCCCGCGCCGTCCTGCTGTCCGGCGCGTCGGCCGCCGCGGCGGGCGCGGTCCTGATCGCGGCCGCGCCGACCCTGGCGATCGCCGGGCTGGGCCTCGCGGCGGCCGCCGCCGGGACGGCGGTGCTGTTCCCGACCCTGCTCGGGATCGTCTCGCGGAACGTCGAGGAGTCCGGTCGCGGCCGGGCGACCTCGGTCGTCACGACCGTGTCCTACCTCGGGTTCCTCGCCGGTCCCGTGTACGTCGGGTTGTGGGCCGACGCCGTGGGGCTGCGCGGGGCGATGGTCGCGGTCGCGGCGCTCGGCGCCTGCCTGCTCGCGCTGACCCCGCCGTTGCTGCGCCTCAGCCGCCTGTAGCGGAACGGGTCGGGCGTCAGCGGAGGCGGGCGGCGTAGAACGCCTCGATCGCCTGCCAGTGCCGGGCCTCGGCGTCCGCGTCGTGGGTCGGGTTGTCGGGCACGGCGAACCCGTGGCGGGCGTCGTAGAACTCGACGGTGTGCTCGACCCCGGCGCCGGTCAGCGCGGCCTCCAGCGCTTCGGCCTGTTCGGGGCCGAACGAGCCGTCGTCCTTCGCGGCGGCGACGTAGACCGCGGCGGTGATGCGGTCCGCCGCGCGGTGGGGGCTGGACGGGTCGTCGGCGACGCCGAGCCGCCCGCCGTGGACCGACACGGCGGCGGCGACCTTCGTCCCGAGCCCGCCCGCGGCGATGAGCGACATGCGGCCGCCGAGGCAGTACCCGATGGTGCCGACCGCGGTGCCGGCGACCTCGGGACGCGCCAGCAGGGCGTCGGCGTAGGCATCCGAATCGGCGACGACCCGGTCGTTGGTGAGCTCCCGGGTGAGGGTGGCCAGGCGGGCCCGTTCGCCTTCGTCGGTGAACAGGGTGGCGGCGTCGAACGGCGTCCAGTCGCCGGCGCGGTAGTAGACGTCCGGGAGCAGGACGGCGTAACCGGAGTCCGCGAGGCGGTCGGCCATGCGGCGGAACGTCTCGCGCACCCCTCCGGCGTCGGGGAACATCACCACGCCCGGCCACGGGCCGCTGCCACCGGGGACGTGCAGGGACGCCTCGCACCGGCCGTCGGGCGTAGGGACCTGGACGTTCGGACGTGCCATGGCGCCGTCTCCGCGGACTCGTCACCGATGATCGCCGGAGCGTACCACCGCATTCCCCCGAGGCGGTGGTCAGTGTTCGCTGAACGCCGCTGCCACCTTGCGGACTCTGTCGCTTTCCAGGAAGGCGAGGGCTTCGGGTCGTCCGCCGCTTTCCCAGTGGTCGCAGAGAGTCAGGTAGAAGCCGAGTCGTTCGTCCGAATCACGCGAGCGGAGAAAGGCGGCGACGTCGTCGAGGACTTCCCGAGGGTCTCCGGTGTCCAGCAGAACACGCCAGCCAGGAGTCATGAGCCAATAGTGCGGGGGCCGCCGTCGCTCAAGCGGACGCGTCAGGGATTTCTCGGCCGCCGAGGCGAACCGTTCGACCGTCCACCGGTCGAGCTCGGCCAGCGCCGCGTCATGGACGAACGTCGCCAGATCCTGCGCCGCGGAGTCGTCACGCAGATCCACCCGCATCGGGCCCCCGCGGACCGCGTCCATGGTCAAGCCGAACGACAGGGCCCAGGAGAAGGTCGGCTGCACCAGAGGTTCGACGCCGGCGATGAAGCGGCCCCTCTCTGAGAAGGCACTGCGATCGAAACCGATCCAGGTAGCCGTCCACTCAACCGGCTCCCGGACGAGTACCCGGTGCCAGCCATGGCCGCGAAGCCGCCACGTCCCCGGCAGGGTGGGCGCTAATTCCAGGGCTAATTCCTGCCATCGCCGTTGGAGCAGCTCGTTGTCGAAGATACCGAACTCGTCGAGGTCCACATCGTCGCTCATCACGCAATGATCGCAGATTCGCCGACGAACCACCGGCTATACGCAGTCATCACCCGCCTCAGGAAGTGCGGTAGTGCGGGTGCGCAACGCTTTGGCCCTCGAAGACCTCCGGGCGTTTACCAGCGAACGGGTAGGCGCCTTGGGCCGGTTACGAAGGTGGCTTCGCGCCAGGGGATCTCTTCCGGTGGCACGGCGAGTTCCAAGCGCGGGAACTCGGTGAGCAGGACGGTCAGCGCGGTCTGCACCTCCAGGCGGGCGAGTCCGGCGCCCAGGCAGAAGTGGGCGCCGTGCCCGAAGGTCAGGTGCGCGGCGCCGTCGCGGGCGGGGTCGAACTCGGCGGGTGCGGGGAAGGCCTCGGGGTCGCGGTTGGCCTGCGCGAGCAGCGGCAGCACCGTCTCGCCCCGCTCGACGCGTCCCGAGGGGAGGTCGACGTCCTCCAGCGCCACGCGCGGCATGCCGTACTGGGCGGGGGTGGCGTGCCGCAGCGTCTCCTCGACCAGCGGGTCGGGCGCCGTGTAGTCGCCGGACGCGGCGGCGTCCGCGGCGAGGCGGCCGTAGAGGCCGCCGGTGACCAGGGTGTGGACGGCGGTGGCGATGAGGTTCGCGGTGGTCTCGTGGCCCGCGGTGATGAGGTTGATGACCAGGCTCACCAGCTCGGCCTCGGTCAGGACGTCGTCGCCGTCGTGCGCGGCGATCAGCTCGTCCAGCAGCGCCTCGCCGGGGGTGCGGCGGCGCTCGGCGATCAGCGCGCGGACGTAGTCGCGGAACTCCCGGCTCGCCCTGGCCCGCTCGTCGGCGACGGCGTTGGACATGCTGAGCGTGGCCTCGGCCCAGTCCCGGAAGCGGTCCCGGTCGGCCTCGGGGACGCCCAGCAGCTCGCAGATCACCCGGACGGGCAGGGGGAAAACGAAGACCTGGACCAGGTCGGCGGGGGCGCCGTGCCCGGCCATCTCCGCCGCGAGCCGCCGGGTGATCTCGGTGACGCGCGGGCGCCAGGCCGCCACCTGGCGGGGCGCGAACGCGCCGGCCACGATGCGCCGGAGGCGGGTGTGCCGCGGCGGGTCCATGTTCAGCAGCGAGTCGCGGTCGTCGTTGATGTCGTCGCCGCGGACCATCCGGGCGCCGGTGCCGCGCCGCAGGTCCCGGCTGAACCGGGCGTCGGTGAGCATCTGCCGCACGTCGGCGTGGCGGTTGGACGTCCGCATCCGCTGGCCGCTCGGCAGGACGATCTCGGACAGCCCCGCCCGCGCGGTGTCCTCGGTCTCCTCGGTCGTCACCGGGCGTTCCCTCCCGTCGGTCCGGCCGGTGCCGCGGGGTGCGGCGTCCTTGCGGGCGACGCCGCACAGGTAGTACTCGCCGCCCGGTCCGATCGGGGCGGTGTCGGCGTCGGGCCGCCATTCGTCCAGGTAGACGAGCCCGGGGTCGAGCAGGGTGCAGCCGTCGAAGAAGCGGAGCAGCTGGTCGCGGCCGCGGTGGGTCATGCCGGTGCTGGCCGCGTCGTAGACGGCGGTGGAGCTGGCGGTGAGGTCGTCGTCGCCGGTGATGTGCGAGACCACCACGTGGCTGCCCGGCGCGAGGGCGTCCAGCAGCGTCGCGACCGCCTCGTGGGGGCCCTCCTCGTCGGTCAGGCAGTGCAGCACCGACAGCAGCATCAGCCCGACGGGCCGGTCGAAGTCGAGGGCCTGCCGGATCGCGGGGTCGTCCAGGATCGCCCGGGGGTCGCGCAGGTCGTGCTCCAGCACCAGCGCGCCGCCGACCCCGCTGATCAGCGCGCGGCCGTGCGCGGCGACGACCGGGTCGTTGTCCACGTAGACGACCCGGGCGCCGGGGGCCAGCGCGTGCGCGACCTCGTGCACGTTGTTCCGCGTCGGCAGGCCCGTGCCGATGTCGAGGAACTGGCGGACGCCGGCCTCGACCAGGCAGCGGGTGGCCCGCCGCAGGAACGCGCGGTTGGCGTGCGCCAGCCGGGGCGTGAACGGGGCGATGCGCAGGATCTCCGCGGCGGCGTCGCGGTCGGCCTGGTAGTTGTCCTTGCCGCCGAGGTAGTAGTCGTACATCCGCGCGACGTTCGGCGTCCGCAGGTCGATGGTGCGTGGCGTCCAGCCGTCCGCGGTGTCGACATGGCCGTCCATGGATCGCTCTGCACCCCGTTCGCCGGCACGGTTGGACGCGTGTCCGCCCACGGTACCCCGCGCGTGATCGCCCGGCTGCCTGAAACGTTCCTTTTGTGCAACGGCGCGTGCGGCGCGCCCCGCGGCGGCGCGCGGTCAGCGGCGGCGCGCGGTCAGCGG
>NZ_CAACUY010000077.1 GCF_900659615.1 Actinomadura fibrosa
GCAGGGCCAGGGCGATGACGGCGGCGAGGGCCAGCAGGACCGCGCCCGCGCCGAACCCGAGCCGGTACCCGTCGATGACGGCGTCGGCCGTGCGCGCGTCCCCGGACTCGGTCCCGCCGGTCCCGGCTCCGGCCAGCGCGGCCAGGGCCGCCAGCCCCAGCGCGCCGCCGACCTGCTGCGCCGTGCCGGTCACCCCGGAGCGGACGCCGGAGTCGGCGGCGGTGGCCCCGGTCATGGCGAGCGCGGTGGCGGCGGGCAGGACCAGGCCCGCGGAGACGCCCAGCGCCAGCATCGCGGGCAGCACGTCCACCGCGTACGTGCCCGACTCGGGGACGCGGGCCAGCCAGCCGAACGCCAGCACGCCCGCGGCCTGTCCCGCCAGCAGGACGCGCCGCACGCCGAACCGGACGATCAGCGGCCCGGCGAGCCCCAGCGAGACCGCCCCGATCACGGCCGACGCCAGCAGGTAGGCGAGCCCGGTCTCCAGCGGGTCCAGCCCGAGGACCTCCTGGAGGTACAGCGTCACGAGGTACTGGAACCCGAACATCGCGCCGACGAACAGCGCCTGGAGCAGGTTCCCGCCCGCCAGCTCCCGGGAGCGGAGGATCGACAGGTCCAGCAGCGGCGCCGCGGCCGTACGCTGGCGCACCGCGAAGCCCGCGAGCGCCGCGATGCCCGCCGCGGCCAGCGCGGCGGGGAGCACCGGTCCGGAGCCGCCCGGGCCGAGCTCGCCGATCGCGAGGACGACCAGCATCAGCCCCGCGGTGACCAGCGCCGCGCCGAGCAGGTCGGCTCCGGCGCCCCAGCCGAGGCCGCGGTCCGGGACGAGCGTCCGGCGGCCGGCGACCAGCACCAGCGCGCCGATCGGGACGTTGACGAGGAACAGCCAGGGCCAGCCGAGCAGCTCGGTGAGCGCGCCGCCGCCGAGCGCGCCGACCGAGCCGCCGCCCGCCGCCACGAACGCGATGACCGTGATGGCGCGGACCCGCTCGCGGCCCTCGGGGAACAGCACCACGACCATCCCGGTGATCACCGAGCCCGCCATCGCGCAGCCGACGCCCTGGACGAACCGCGCGGCGACCAGCAGCACCGGGTCGCCGGCGGCGCCGCACAGCGCGGACGCCGCGGTGAACACCGCGATGCCGCCGAGGAAGACCCGCCGCCGCCCGAGCAGGTCGCCGAGGCGGCCGCACAGCAGCAGGAGCCCGCCGAACGCGACCAGGTAGCCGTTGACCACCCAGGACAGCTGCGCCCCGGCCAGGCCGAGGTCCGCGCGGATCCGCGGCAGCGCCACCGCGACCCCGGTGCCGTCCACGATCAGCATCAGCTGCCCGGTCGCCAGCACCGCCAGCGCCGGCCACCGGGAGCGCGCCGTGCGCACCGCGGTCTGCGCGACGTCCATCCGCCCTCCCTTTCCATTCGCGTCGATTGTTCCGTCCCCGCCCGTCCGGAGGTAGAGGGAACATCCGTGTTACCACGGCAAAGAGAAGTGCCTTCTTCCGCGCTCTCGGAAGGTGCGGAAAAATCGGGGAGGCAGCCGATAGACAGGGAACGGGAAATGACAAAGATCGCCATTATCGTCGGAAGCACGCGCCCGGGCAGGATCGGCCGCTCGGTGGCGGACTGGGTGCACGGGATCGCCGCGAAGCGCGCCGACGCCGACTACGACATCGTCGACCTCGCCGACCAGGACCTGCCGCTCTACGACGAGCAGATCCCCGCGGCCGTCGGCCAGTACGCCGGCGAGCACACCAAGCGCTGGGCCGAGGTCGTCGCCCGCTACGACGGCTACCTCGTGGTCACCCCCGAGTACAACCACGCGCCGCCCGCCGCGCTGAAGAACGCGTTCGACTTCGTGCACGCCGAGTGGGCCAACAAGGCCGTCGGCTTCGTCGGCTACGGCGCCGTCGGCGCCGCGCGGGCGGTCGAGCAGCTCAGGCTGGTCGCGACGGAGCTGAGCGTGGCGCCGGTCGCCGCGCAGGTCACGCTGCTGATCCCGGGCGACTTCCCGAGCTACCCCGAGTTCACCCCGCAGGAGTTCCGCGAGGCCGAGCTGGAGCGGGTCCTCACCCAGCTGGAGACCTGGTCGAAGGCGCTCGCCGCCGTCCGCGCCTGACCCCCGCACGCCGGAACGCGGGCACCCGCCAGGTGCCCGCGTTCCGGCATGCCAGGGGACGTGCGGCCGGGCCCCGCCGGACCCGGCCGCGCCGTCAGGCCGTCACTTCGCCGGCTCCGGCGGGAACGGGATGACCTTGTGCGGCACCACGCGGACCACCACCCGCGAGACGTCGTCCACGTCGTGGACCTCGTCGAGGTACTTCAGGGTCAGCTCGTCCGCCAGCTCCTTGCCGCCGCCCTCCAGCACCTTCGCGGTCCCGCGGATCTCGATCGAGGTGATCGGGTTCTCGATGTCGAACACCGACACGTTGACCCGCGGGTCCCGGGAGATGTTGCGCTCGGTGCGGCGGCCCGCGTGCGTCACGAACAGCAGCGCGTCGTCCTCGTCGCGCTTGATCAGCACGATCGAGGAATGCGGGCTCCCGTCCTCGTTCACGGTGGCGACCACGGGGAAGTTCTTGTTGTCGATGAATGCCCGCGTCTTCTCATCGAGTTTCTCAGCCATGCGGTAAAGCTATATTCGGATGCGCCGTCCGAACTCCCCAGACCACCCCCCTATTCCACCGCTTCGGCAGAAAGGGGATCCAGCCACCGGCCGGTGGCCGCGAGGGCCGCCGCGCCGTCCGCGTCCGCCAGTTTCCGCGCGACGAAGGACCGGGCCCCGGCGGAGGTCTGGCGGCGGAACGGCGGGTCGTCCGCGGCGAGCAGGTCCGCGATCGCGGACGCGACCTCGTCTGCCGTCTGCGTCGCCGGCAGGCCGGGCAGCGTGCCGTCGAGCGCGGCCGCGTTGCCCACGTACCGCCGCAGCGACTCCGCGTACGGGCCGGCCCCGCCGAGGACGCGCGGCCAGTCGGTGTGCCGGACCGCGTCGGTGCTGATCGGCCCCGGTTCCACGACCGACACCGCCACCCCGGCGCGCCGCGCCACGGGGGCGAACGCCTCCAGGACGCCTTCCAGCGCGAACTTCGACCCGGAGTAGGCCTCCTGGAACGGCAGGCCCACCACGCCCGCGATGCTGCCGACCGCGACGAACCGGCCGCGGGCGGCGCGCAGGTGCGGCAGGGCGCTCTTGAGCAGCGCGACCGGGCCGAACACGTTCACCTCGAACATGCGGCGGTAGCTCGCGACGTCCTCGTTCTCGAACGTGTCCACGCCGGTGACGCCGGCGCTGTTGACGATCGCGTGGAGGCCGCCGTGCCGGGCCGCGACGCCGTCCACGAAGCCGGGGATCGCGGCGTCGTCGGTGACGTCCAGCTCCGCGACGTCGATCTCCGCGCCGGACCGGGCCACCAGCTCGTCGAGACCGGCGGTGCGGGCGCGGGAGTGCACGGCCGCGACGACGCGGTAGCCGCGCCCGGCGAGCGTGACGGCCGTGCTCGCGCCGACCCCCGACCCCGCGCCGGTGACGATGACCGCTCCGGCGGGCGGCCGTGCGGTCATGAGGCCTCCCGTTCCCGCGCGTGCACGCCCAGGTGGGCCTCGATGGCGTCGGCGGCCCGCTGCGCGCCGCCCGCGGTGCGGGTGTCCTCCCGCAGTTCCCGCAGGCGCGCGCGCACCGCGCCGTCCGACGCGACCGCCTCGACCTCGGCGACGAGCCGGGCGGCGTCCAGCTCGGACGGCGGGATCACGCGGCCCGCGCCGAGTTCGAGGGTCCGGTCGGCGTAGGGCAGGAAGTCGGGGGCCGGGGGGACGATGACGACCGGCGTCGCGGTGTGCCACGCCTCGACCAGCGACCCGCTGCCGCCGTGGGTCACGAACACGTCCGCGTGCTCCAGCACGCCGACGTTGGAGATCCAGCGGTGGACCTCGACGTTCGGCGCGAGCGCGGCGATCCGCTCGACGTCGGCGTCGCCGAGCCCGTCCCCCACCGTCATGACGACATGCCAGGGCCGTCCGGCGAACGCCCCGGCGACGGTCTCGAAGAACCCGGCGTCGCCGTTGCGCACGCTGCCCAGGGACACGAGCGCCACCCGGGACGCGCCCGCCGGAGGCTCCCACGTCCCCAGGAAGTCCCGTTTCCCGACGCTCGGCCCGACGAAGAAGACCTGCTCGGGGTCGAACGTCTCGTAGGCGGGCTGCATCCGGGACGGGACGAACGAGATCGTGAGCTCCTGGACACGCCGGGTGTTCCACAGGAAGTCCGGAAGCTGGTCCGCCAGCCCGAACCCGGCGAGCGCCTCGGCGATCTCCTCGACGGGATCGGCGAGCCCGTGGCCGGGCGCGAGGCGGTCCCGGTGCTCGATGTAGGAGTAGTGCTCGTTGGACACCACGCTCGGCGTCAGCAGGACGGGCGGCAGCCCCCAGATCCGGGACAGGATGCGGCCCGCCTGGAAAGCGGCCTCGTCGTAGGCGACGGCGTCCGGGCGCTCGTCGCCGAAGTGCTCTTGCGCGGCCCGCAGGATGGCGAGGTTCTCGCGGAAGAACGCCCGGGTGGCCGCGGCCGGGTCGTCCTCGGACAGGCTGGCGAGCGGATCGGTCGAGGCGTAGGCGACGACGTCCGCGCCGAAGCGCCGCACCCGGTCCGCGAGCCCTTCGGCGACCACGTAGGTGACCCGGTGCCCGCGCCGGACGAGCCGGTCGACCACGTCGAGCTTCGGCAGCACGTGCCCGTTGGACGGGATGTCGAGGAACAGGATGTGCAGGGTCATGGGATGCTCCGATCCGCCGCCGCGCCATCGACGCCGCCGCCCGTGTCGTGATCCGTCTTGTCGTCCGTCAGGTCGAGGCCGTACACGTCCCGGGCGGCGGCCTCCGACACGAGCCCGTCGCGCACGTCGGCGCGGACGGCGTCCCGCGACCGCTCCCGGGGGTCGCCGTAGCCGCCGCCACCAGACGTGTGGATCTCGATCACGTCGCCGCGGTCGAGCACGAGCGTGCTGTTCGTCCGCGGTGTCGTGATCCGTCCGTCCCGGTGGCGGATCACGCTGCGGTTCGCCGGGGCGCTCAGCCCGCCCGCCAGCCCGTACGGGACGGTCTCCGGCAGCGCGCCGGAGCCGATGCAGACGACCCGGACGCCGTCCTGGTCGATGCGCCACCGCGAGAACCCGCCGAGGCCGCCGCGCCACCGTCCCGCGCCCGCCGAGTCGGTCGCGAAGCCCTGGTGCAGGATGGTCGCGGGCGCGCCGAGCTCGTGCAGCTCGACGTCCACCTCGCGGCCGCCGCCCATGGCGACCGGCGGGCCGATCGCGTCCCACCCGTCGGCGCCGAGCACCGCCCCGGAGCCGCCCTTGAGCGCGCCCGTGGCGCCGAACGGGCGGCCGGTCCGCTCGTTGATCCCGACCGCGGCGAACGCGTAGCCCCGGCACCAGCCCGCATTGGTGATCGCCGGGTCCGCCTGGGCCAGCGCCAGCCAGACCGACTCCACGATCGCCTCGCACGCGGTGATCGTGCACAGCGTCGTCGCGGCCGGTTCGACCGCGTGCGCGATCGTGCCCGGCCGAGTGCGGACGTCGATCGCCGAGAGCGCGCCGCTGGTGCGGCGCTGCGCGGGGTCGGTCACCCCGAACAGCGCGACGAGCACAGAGGCGACGGTGTTGGCGCGGCTGGAGTTCGCGTAGCCGGTGACCTGCGGGTCGGACCCGGTGAAGTCGAAGACGGCGCGCTCCCCCGCCACGGTCAGCCGCAGCCGGACCGCGATGGGCTCCCGGTGGTGCTCGCCCCCGTCGTCGAGGTGCCGGACGGCCTCGTACACCCCGTCCGGCCAGCGGGCGATCTCCGCGCGCATGTGCCGGGCCGACGCGGCGAGCTGGACCTCCACGGCCGCGAGGACCGGCTCGACGCCGAACGCGTCGAGCATCGCGAGCAGCTCGCGCTCCCCGATCGCGGCCGCGCCGATCTGGCAGTGCAGGTCGCCCTCGACCGCGTCCCGCAGCCGCAGGTTCAGCAGGATCAGGTCCCAGACGTCATCCTGCCGCTCCCCGCGCCGGTACAGCCGGACGGGCGGGATCCGCAGCGCGTCCTCCCAGCAGTCCCGCGCGCCCGGGTTGTAGCCGACCTCCCCGCCGCCGCCGGAGTCGGCGTGGTGCCCCTTGGTCGCGGTCCAGAAGCGCAGCACCCCCCGGTGGAAGACCGGCTTCAGCACGGTCACGTCCGGCGGATGGTTGTTGCCGTGGTACGGGTCGTTGAGGACGAAGACGTCGCCCTCGCCGACGTCCCCGGCGAACTTGGCGAGGATCCCCTCGTACGCGCTGGGCAGCGACCCGGCGAGGACGGGGATGAAGTCCTTGGTGGCGATCCACGCGCCGTCCGCGTCGAAGATGCCGGTCACGAAGTCGCGGCTCTGGAACGCCGCCGACCGGCACGACCTGAGCATCGCGTCGGCCATCCGCGCGGCGATGGCGTGCAGCCGGTCGTCGATGACCGACGCCAGGATCGCGTCCGTCATCGGACCGGCTCCGGCGCCGCGTCCCGCAGCCCGGCGAGCACGCCGGCCAGGTCGCGGTCCGCGCCGAACACCAGCGTGGTGCCGCTCGCGGTGACCTCGTACGCGAATCCGGGCGGGACCACGACGCTCGTGCCCGCTCCCGCCAGCAGCGCGGGCCCTTCCTGGCGAGCGCCCACGGGCACCGACTCCACGTCGCGGACCGGCACCTCCCGGAAGGCGCCGTCGAACCACGCCCGCCTCACGCCGTCCGGCTGCGGACGGCGCCGCTCAGCGGGCGGGGGGTTCGCGGGTGCGGGCGCGCCGGTGAGGGCGCGTGCTTCCAGCCGCAGGTTCACCACCTCCACGGGCACCTCCGGTTGCGCGAAGCCATAGAGCCGGTCGTGCATGCGGTGGAACCGCTCGACGAGCCCGGCCACCGCCGCCGCGTCCACCCTCGGCGCGGGAGGGAACGGCACCGTCACCTCGTGGACCTGGCCGACGTACCGGACGTCGGCGAGCCGGGTGAGCCGGAGATCCTCGGGCGACGCCAAGTCCACGGGCAGGTCCGCCTTCGCCGCGCTCTCCAGCCCGGCGAACGCCGCGTCGGCCTCCCCCGGGTCGACGCCCGTGGCGCGCGGGTCGCGGCCCCGTCCGAGCAGAGTGTGCACGTAGTGGCGGACGAGGTCGGCGCGGATCATGCCACGCGCGCACAGCACCGACGCTCCGGCGGGCACCACGACCAGCGGGATCCCGAGGTCGCGGGCCAGCTCCACCGCGTGCACCGGCCCCGCGCCCCCGGCCGCGACGAGGGCGAGGCGGCGCGGGTCGAGCCCGTGCCGGCCGACCGCGAGCCGCAGGCTGTCGGCCATCGTCGCGTTGACCGAGCGGTGGACGCCCGCCGCCGTCTCGACCGTCCCGGTCCCGAGCCGCCGCCCCAGCTCCCCGACCGCGCCCGCCGCCAGGTCCTCCGACGGTTCGAGGCCGCCGCCGAACCCGCCGGCCAGGTAGCCGAGGAGGAGGTCGGCGTCGGTGACCGTCGCGTCCCGGCCGCCGCGCCCGTAGCTCGCGGGCCCGGGGTCGGCGCCCGCGCTGGACGGTCCGACGCGCAGCAGGCCCCCCGCGGTCGCCCGGGCGATCGAGCCGCCGCCCGCGCCGATCGTGGCGATGTCGAGCATCGGCACCGAGACGGGGTGGCCCGCCGGCTCGGCGCGGGTGGTAAGGCCCGTGACGCCGCCGGACGACAGGCTCACCTCGAAGCTCGTCCCGCCCATGTCGACGGTCATCGCGTCGCGCACCCCGAGCTCGGCGACGAGGCCGGCGACCGCGGCGGGCGCGCCCGCGGGCCCCGACAGGAGCGTGTGCACCGCCCGCTCGGCCGCCTCCTCCAGGGCTGCGACCCCGCCGTTCGACTGCACGACCAGGACCCGTCCCGCGTACCCGAGGTCCGCGAGACGCCGGGCCAGGCGGTCGAGGTGGTCGCGCAGCACCGGGCCGACGTAGGCGTTGAGCGCCGTGGTGGACGTGCGCTCGTACAGCCGGACCTCGGGCGCCACCCGCGACGACACCGACAGGAACGCGCCGGGCAGCTCCGCCGCGAGGATCTCCGCCGCCCGCCGCTCGTGCGCGTCGTTGAGGTAGGAGAACGCGAAGCTCACGGCGACCGACTCGACCCCGGCCGCGCGGAGGCGCCGCGCCGCCGCGCGGACGCCGTCCTCGTCCAGCGGCGTCGCCACCTGCCCGTCGCGGTCCACCCGCTCCCGGACGGTCTCGATCAGGTACCGGGGCACCAGCGGCGGAGGCGGCGCCGACCGCGAGTCGAACTGGTCGGCCCTGCTGCCCTGGCGGGCGAGCAGGACGTCGCGCAGGCCCTCCGTCGTGAGCAGCCCGGTGCGCGCGCCGGTGCCGGTGACCAGCGCGTTGGTCGTGATCGTCGTGCCGTGGACGAGGACGCCGGTGCGGGCGAGGAGCCCTGCGAGCGGCAGGCCCGCCTTCGCCGCCAGCCCGCGCAGCCCGGCGACGACGCCGTCCGCCGGCTCGGACGGCGTGGAGCCGGTCTTGTGGTGCAGCTCCACGCCGTCCGGGCCGAGCAGCGCCAGGTCGGTGAACGTGCCCCCGACGTCGATCGCGACGCGGAGGCCGGCGGCGGCGCCGGTCACGACAGCCAGACGTCCAGCAGCGTGGGCAGGCGCGAGTCGGCGTCCAGCGCGAAGCCGTGCACCTTCTTGCCGACCGCGACGACGGCGGTGTCCTCGACGAGCGGGGTGTACAGCCCCTCGCTGAGGATGCGCTGCTGCGCGTCCGCGAGGATCTTGTCGCGGGCCGCCTCGTCGGTGGTCGTCGCCTGCTTGAGCAGCAGCGGCTGGAGCGCGGCGTCCTGGACGTTGTAGAAGTTCGGCGGCGTGCTGGCGAACGTGCCGAGCAGGCCGACGCCGGCGTCCAGGCCGCCGGCGACGCCGGACAGGAACAGGTCCCACTTGTTCCGCGCGGTCAGCGCCTCCACCGACTGGGCGGCGGTCGCGAGTTCCGGCTTCAGCTCGACGCCGATCTTCTTGTACTGGGCGGTGACGAGCTCGACGAGCGGCCTGTCCCACGGGTTGCCGCGTTCGAGCCAGCCGAGCTTCAGCGTGAGCCGCTTGCCGTCCTTGGTCCGGATGCCGTCGCCGCCGGGCTTCCAGCCCGCCTTGTCGAGCAGCGCCGCCGCGGCGGCCTGGTCCGGCTTGAGCAGGGCGCTCTGGTCGGAGTGGCCCACGACCGTGCCGGTGACGACGCTGCTCGGCACGCCCCACTCGGGGGTGAGCAGCGTGTCGCGGACCTGCTTGGCGTCCACCGCCTTCACCAGCGCCTGCCGGACGGCCGCGTCCTTCAGCGGCTCGCGGTCGGCGCCGGTGACGACGATGCCCTCGGCGAGCCGGGGGATCCGCTGCGCGACGATGGAGAACCCGGCCGCGCGGACGGGCGCGATGTCGGACGGGTTGAGCGAGCCGGCGAGCTGCACCTGGCCGGTCTTCAGCGCGCCGGTCCGCACGCTCGGCTCGGTGATGACCTTGTAGACGACCTTGTCGAGGTAGGCGTCGCCGGTGTGCTTGGCGGTCTTCGGGCCCCAGGCGTAGCCCTTGCGCTTCGTCAGCACGACCTGGCTGTTCTTGACGTAGGACTGGAGCACGAACGGACCCGTCCCGACGACCTTGTCGAAGCGGTCGTCGAGCGGCAGCGCCAGCGTCTTGGGGGCGAGGATGCCGAAGCCGGTGCTCGCCGCCCACAGCGGCCACGTCGGGTACGGCCGGGCGAACTTCTGGACCACCGTCCGGTCGTCGGGCGCCGTCGTCTCCTTGTAGCCGCCGCCCTCCAGCAGCGACACGGCGGTGGAGCCCGCCGACTTGGCCTTGTTGGCGATGATGTCGTCGAAGTTCTGCTTGACGACCTTCGCGGTCAGCAGCGTGCCGTCCGAGAAGGTGACGCCGCTGCGCAGCTTGAACGTGAACTCGGTGGCGTCGGCGTTGGCCTGGAACGACTCGGCGAGCCACGGCACCGGCTTCCTGGTGGCCGGGTCGAGCGCGAGCAGCGAGTCGACGATCGGGCGCGAGACCTCGCGGACCAGCGGCGTCACGGCTCGCGGGTAGAGGCTGACCGGGTCGCCGCCCAGCGCCACGGTCAGCGTGCCGCCCGCCTTGGGCGGGCCCGCCGCGCCGGAGTCCCCCGCCGACGACCCGCCGCCGCACGCGGCGGCCAGCAGGGCCGTCGCCGCCGCGACCGACGCGATCCTCAGTCTTCCGACCGGTTTTATCTGGAACACCGTGGGGCTCTCCTTGTCATGCGTCATGATGGCCCGCCGCCTCAGCGGCGACCGGGGATGGCGTCGAGCAGCTCGCGCGTGTAGGCATGTCGCGCCCCCGCGAAGATCCGCTCGGTGGGGCCGGACTCGACCAGCCGGCCCCGGTGCAGCACGCCCACCTCGTCCGCGATGTGCCGGACCACCGCCAGATCGTGGGAGATGAACAGGTAGCTCACGCCGAGCTCGGCCTGGAGCGCGGCGAGCAGGTCGAGGATCTGGGCCTGCACGGAGACGTCGAGCGCGGACACGGGTTCGTCGCACACGACGAGTTCGGGGTTGAGCACGAGCGCCCGCGCGATCGCCACCCGCTGGCGCTGCCCGCCCGACAGCTCCGCCGGCCGGCGGGCGAGCACGGACGCGGGCAGCGCGACCAGGTCGACCAGCTCCGCGGCCCGGCGGCGTCGCTGCGCCCGGGAGCCCAGCCCGAAGGACGCCAGCGGGTCGGTGACGAGCTGCTCGACCGACCGCCGCGGGTCCAGCGACGCGAACGGGTTCTGGTGGACGATCTGCATCCGGCGCCGCAGGAGGCGCTGCGCGGAGCCCCGCGTCCCGGTGATGTCCTCGCCGCCGAGGTACACGCGCCCGCCGGTCGGGTCGGCCAGCCGGAGGATCAGCCGCGCCGTGGTCGACTTCCCCGACCCCGACTCGCCGACGAGCCCGTACGTCCGGCCCCGGGGGATCGCGAAGCCGACCCCGTCCACCGCGCGCAGCGTGCCCGGACGACCGGAGGACCGGGGCAGCCGGAACTCCTTCGTCAGACCCTCGACCCGCACGACCGGCTCACCGTTCGCCTGACCGTTCGCCTCCGCCTTCGCGGCGGGTCCCGGCGTGGGGGCGAACGGGTCGCCGGGGGCGCCGCCGGGGATCGCGGTCAGCTCCAGCCGCCGTCGGCGCGGCGCCTGGGCGAGGCTCGGGGCCGCGTCGATCAGCGCCCGCGTGTACGGGTCCCGGGGGTCGGACAGCACCTCGTCGGGCGTGCCCTGCTCCACGATCGTTCCCGCCCGCATGACGAGGACGCGGTCGGCGCGCTCGGCCGCGACGCCGAGGTCGTGGGTGATGAGCAGCAGGCCGGTGCCCGAGTCGCGGACCAGCCCGCCGACGTGGTCGAGGATGCGGCGCTGCACGGTGACGTCGAGCGCGCTGGTCGGCTCGTCCGCGACGATGAGGCGGGGCCTCGCCGCGATCGCGATCGCGATGAGGACGCGCTGCCGCATGCCGCCGGACAGCTGCGACGGGTACTGCCGCGCCTGGACGCCGGGGTCGGGGAGCCCCGCGTCGGCGAGCAGTTCGAGGGTGCGGGCCCGGGCGGCGCGCCGGTCGGCTTCGCCGGACAGCCGCAGCGCCTCGGCGACCTGGGCGCCGATCCGCTGCACCGGGTTCAGGGACGTGCCGGGGTCCTGCGGGATGAGCGCGATCTCCCGGCCGCGCAGCTCGCGCCACCTCCGCTCGGGCAGCCCGGCGAGGTCCCGGCCGCCGAAGCCGATCCGCCCGCGAGTGACGCCGGCCGACCGCGGGAGCAGGCCGAGCAGCGCGTACGCCGTGGTGGACTTGCCCGATCCGGACTCGCCGACGATCGCGACCGTCTCGCCCTCCGCCACGGTGAAGCTCGCCGACTCCACGGCGCGGACGACCGAGCGCCGGACGCGGTAGTGCACGGCCAGGTCCTCGACCTCCAGCAGGTGCGGGCTCATCGCGCGCCGCCCCTCTCCGCGTCGAAGGCGCGCGACACCCGGTTGGCGGCGAGCACGGTCAGCGCGACCACGGCGCCCGGGAGGATCGACAGCCACCAGGCGCTGCCGAGGAAGTCGCGTCCGGACGAGACGAGCGAGCCCCATTCCGGCGTCGGCGGCTGGGCGCCGAACCCGAGGAAGCTCAGCGTGGTGACGCCGAGGATCGCCTCGCCGAACAGCAGCAGGGTCAGGACCCACACGGGGCCCATCGAGTTGGGGAGCACGTGGCGCAGCACGACGCGCGTCCAGCGGGCCCCGCCGGTCCGCGCGGCCTCGACGAACCCGCTCTCCGACACGCGCAGCACCTCGGCGCGCATCACCCGGGCGGTGCTGGCGATGGCGGCCACGCCGATGGCGAGGCCCACGTCCGCCGTGCTGCCCTTGCCGAGGACCGAGACCAGCATCAGCGCCAGCAGCAGGCCCGGGATCGACAGCAGCACGTCGACCAGCCGCATGATCACCAGGTCGGGCAGGCCGCGCAGGAACCCGGCGAGCAGGCCGAGCACCGAGCCGGCGCCGAGGCCGACCGCCGTCGCCAGTGCGGCGGCGGGCAGCGTCCGGCCCGTCCCGTGGACGGTCTCGTCGAACAGGTCGCGGCCGAGCCGGTCCGTCCCGAACGGGTGGCTGAACGAGGGCGCCTGGAGGCGGACGGCGGTGTCGACGGCCAGCGGGTCGCCCGGGGCGAACAGCCCCGGCGCGACGGCCGCGACGATGACCAGGGCCACCCACAGCAGGGAGAGGGCGAGCCCGGGATTGCGCAGGAGGCCCGCCAGCGAGCGCAGCAGGGCCTTCCGGAAGCCCCGCCACGCCGCGGGCCCCGGCTCCGGGGAGCGCTCGCCGGCCGGCAGCGCGAGATCGGTGACCGACATCCGGCTCAGCCCCGTCCCGCGAACGTGAACAGCGCGAACCGCCCGGCGGGCCCGCGTCCGGCGGACCGGCGCCCGACCGCCAGCCGCGGGTCGAGGACCTGGTAGAGCAGGTCCACGGCGAGGTTCACGGTGACGAACACCAGCGCGCCGAGCAGCACCACGCCCTGCACGACGGGGAGGTCCTCCGCGGACACCGCGCCCTGCGTGATCTGGCCGAGGCCGTTCCGCGAGAACACCACCTCGACGACGATCGCGCCGGTGAGCAGCCCGCCGACGAGCAGCCCGGCGAGCGTCAGGGTCGGCAGCGCGGCGTTGCGCAGGACGTGCCGGACGGTGACCCGGAACGGTCCCGCGCCTTTCGCGCGCGCGACGTCCACGTAGTCCTTGCCGAGCTCGTCGCTCATGCTCTTGGCCAGCACCTGCCCGATCAGCGCGGCGGGCTGGACGGCGATGGTGGCGGCGGGCAGCACGAGGCCGCGCCAGCCGCCCTCCCCGATCGCGGGGAAGAGGTTCCAGGTGAAGGAGAACCACTGCAACAGCAGCAGCCCGACGACAAAGGACGGGATCGCGACGCCCAGCGGCGGCAGGCTGAGCAGTGCCTGCCGGAGCCACCGCGCGCCGGTCACCGTGGACAGCACCGCCAGCCCCGTCCCGAGGAGCACCGCGAGGACGAGCCCCGCGCCCGCCACCGCGAGCGTCGGCGGCAGCGCGCCGCCGATCAGCGAGGTCACCCGCTCGCCGGACTGCACCGAGCGGCCGAGGTCGCCGTGCAGCGCCCCGCCGAGCTTGTCGAGGTACTGCTCCGCCAGCGGCCGGTCGAGCCCCATCGCGTGCCGGACCTCGGCGAGCTGCTCCGGCGTCACGCTGTTGGTGGTGCCGGCCGCGATCGCGGCCGGATCGCTCGGCAGCGCGTAGAGGACGGCGAACGAGAGCGTGTACGCGGCCCAGAGCACGAACACGCCCTGCAACACCCGTCCCACCAGAAACCGCGCCATCTTCCCGAAGAACCTCCCCCGCCGGCCGCTCCGGCGATTCCGATCGATGCCCCAGGCTGCCGCGAACGGCGCGCCGGGAACCCCTTTGGCAACCCCCTATGCCACCCCTGAGTCCAGGGGGGCCGCGCGAGCGGCAAAGGCGTGCGTCCCGGGCCCGGCCTCCGCGCGCGAACCGTCGGGGAGGACCACGCCCGCCGCCGTGCCGGGCGGGACCGTGACGTCCAGCGAGAACCGGCCCTCCTCCGCGCGCCACGCGACCTCGATCCGCCCGTAGGGGCAGTCGAACTTCACCTCGGCCCAGGTCAGGCCGCCGCCCGGCTGCGGCGCGACCGTGAACCTCCGGTACGCGGGCACGTCCTCGTCGAGCCGGAGGCCGGCGACGTGGCCGTGCAGGAACTCGACCACGCTCGCCCGCGTCGGCATGTTCAGCGCCAGCATCGTGGTGCCGTCCGGGGCCATGCCGTCCCAGGTCTCCCAGAACGTGGTGCCGCCGTTGTCGATCACCGACATCCAGGACCGCGACCCCCGGCGCAGGAGGAGCTCGTAGGCGAGGTCGAGGTGGCCGTTCGAGGCGAGGACGGGCAGCAGCAGATGCGTGGTGGGCAGGCCGGTCCCGGGACGCGTGCCAGCGGCGTGGATCAGTTCCACCAGCCGGGCCGCGGTCCGCGCGCGCAGCCCCTCCGGGACGAGGCCGTACGCGAGCGCCCGCAGGTGCGTGGCCTGGGTGTCGCAGGTCAGCCGCCCGTCGGCGGTGATGAACTCGGCCTGCCACGCGGCCCGGACGTCGTCGGCGAGGCGCCCGTACCGTCCGGCGTCCTCCGTGCGGCCGAGGACGCCGGCGATCCGGGACAGCAGCCGCGCGGACCGGTGGAAGTAGGCCGTCGCGAAGGCCGCGTGGTCGCGGGCCTCCATCTCCTCGACGACGGCGGCGGTGAACGTGTCCAGGTCGGCGATCTCGGCGAACCGCCGCCTGCTCAGCGTCACCATCGGCTTGGGCGGGCCCGGTTCGAGGTGCTCCCCGAAGTGGTAGCCGGTGTCCCAGAGGAACTCCTCGTGCGGCGCCGGGACGGGCCGCGCCGCGCGCCGGACGGGATGCCGCTCGTCCCGGGCGATCCTTGCCACGCGATCGACCCACGCCGTCATCGACGGGTACTGCCGTTCGAGGAGCCCGTCGTCGCCGTAGGCGCGCCACGTCTCCCAGGGCACCGACACGGCCGCGTCGCCGAAGCCCGCCTGCCCGTGCGGGATCGCGAACCGCGCCGCGAGGCTGCCCGGGCCGAGCGGGTCGGGGGCGTAGTTGCGGACCGTCCCGTCCGGCCACTGGTCGGCGGCGAGGTCGGCGAGCCACTTCGCGGCCAGCCCGGACACGTCGTTCAGCAGCCGGGCGCCGCGGATGTTCCACCCGAAGTCGGTCCAGCCCGACAGCTCCCGGGTGATCTCGGCCATCGGGACGTCGCACGCCTGGTTGCGGTATGTCCAGTACGCGATGTCGTGCAGCCGGTTGACCCGCTCGTCGCTGCACCGGAACCAGCCCGTCCGGGGCAGGTCCGAGCTCACCGCGACCGCCGTGACGGCGCCGGGCGCGATCTCGCCGGGATGCCCGTCGACCCGCAGGTACCGGAAGCCGTGCCGGGTGTGGCGCGGCTCGAACGCCCCGCCGCCCGCGCCGCCCGACACCACCCGGTCGGTTTGGATCCCGCGCGCCGGCTGGTACCAGTGCAGCGTGGCCTGGCCGCTGGCGGTGTTGACGTCCCGGCCGTCCGGGGTGAGCGCCTCGGCGTGCGTGAGCGACAGCTGCGTGCCGGCCGGGCCGAGGTCGGACAGCCGCACCCAGCCGCCGAGGTTCTGCCCGAAGTCGACGATGTGCCGGCCCCGCCGCGGACGCGTGATCGCGACCGGGCGCACCTCCTGGAGCCGCCGCACCGGCGGCGCCGGCGACGACACCAGCCGGGCCCGCGGGCGCTCCCGCACCGCGACCGGCGCCCAGTCGCCGCCGGCCGGCCCGGGGGTGCTCCACCCGGGCGGCTCGGCGCGCAGGTCGGCCGCGACGCCGTCGAAGAAGTCGGCGGCCCTGATCGTCCCGATGGCCGACCGCCAGCCCGGCCCCGTCCCGGCCACCGTCGCCGTCCCGTCCTCGTGGTCGGCGTGGAGCTGGACGAGCAGCGCCGTCCGGTCGCCGAACCCATCGGGGAGGCGGTGGTAGGACGTCCGTCCGCGGTACCAGCCGTCGCTGAGGACGGCGCCGAGCACGTTGCCGCCCGTCCGGACCAGGCCCGTCACGTCGTACGCCTGGACGTGCAGGTGGCTGCGGTACGCGGTGAAGCCCGGAGTGAGCTCCCGGTCACCGACCCGCTCCCCGTTGAGGAACAGCTCGTACAGGCCGTGCGCCGTCGCGTACACCCGCGCCCGCGTGACCGCCCGCTCGACGGTGAACTCGCCGCGCAGGTGGTAGCCGGGCCGGAAACCCGGCGGCGGCACCTCGTCCTCGGCGGGTCCGATCCAGTCCGCGACCCAGTCGCCCGGATCCAGCAGGCCCATCTCCCACTCGACGGGCTCCGACCAGGCGCTGAGCCCGGCGTCCGTGCGGACCTGCACCGCGCACCGCACGGCCTCCCGCGACACGAGCGGCGGCCCGCCGTAGGGGACGAACAGGCTCCGGTCCGACTCGACCCAGCCGGTGTTCCACGCCCGGCCGCCCGCGGTGCCGCTGATCCGGTACGCCCGCTGGGCCCTCGCCCCGGACGGCAGCCGCCAGCCGATCCGGGGAGCCCGCTCCGTCAGCCCCAGCGGCGCCGGCCGGTATTCGACCCGCAGATCAGTCGGCGCGGACACGCGTCACCCCATTCCGGGCCGTTCCCGTTCGTTAATGCGCACAGGGAAACACACGACAGGGCGGTAACAGCAATGTTCCTTCTTCCCGTCCGCCTTCCCGCCGCCTACGTTTGGCGACCGTGGAAAGGAACCGCGCCAAAAGGGAAGCGCGGCGCGCGCGAACGGGAAATCGGCGGTATCGATCGTGAAGTTCTTCGGCGTGGCCCCCATCCGCTATCTGGATTCCGCGGGGACGGACGAGCCCGCCGCGACCCGGGCGAGCTTCGGCCTCACGGTCGCCACCGCGCTGCGCCTGGAGGAGCTCGGCTTCGACGGCTTCGGGGTCGGCGAGCGCCACCACTGGCCGTTCCTGTCGAGCGCGCCGCCGGTCGTGCTGGCGCACGTCGCGGCGCTGACGTCCCGGATCCGGCTGTTCACCGGCGTGACGCTGCTGTCGATGCTCGACCCGGTGCGCGTCGCCGAGGACTACGCCACCCTCGACCACCTGTCCGGCGGCAGGCTGGAACTGATCGTCGGCAAGGGCGCCGGGCCGGGCGGCGACATGTTCGGCCTGACCCCCGACCAGCAGCGCCCCGCCCTCGCCGACAACTTCCGGCTCCTGCACGAGCTGTGGACCCGCGACGAGGTCACCTGGCCCGCCGGGAGGCGCCCGCGCCTCGACGGCGTCCGCACCCTCCCCCGCCCGCTGAACGGACGGCCCCGGATCTGGCACGGCAGCTCGTCCTCGTTCGAGTCGGTGGCCCTCGCCGCCGAGTACGGCGACCCCATCGTGTTCTCCAACGCGGGCCTCTCCAGCGAGAGCGCCCGCCCGCTCGTCGAGCACTACCGCGCCGAATGGGCCCGGCGCGGCCGTCCCGCCGACCGGCTGTTCACCGGCGCGGGCACGCCGGGGTTCCTCGTCGCCAAGACCTCGCAGGCCGCGGTCGCCGCGTACCGTCCCGTCTACGAGCGCCTCACCGCGATGCAGCGGAGCATCGGCGCCCGCCCGCCGTTCGCCACCGTGGAGGACTTCATCGCGCACTCCCCCGCGCTCGTCGGCAGCCCCGAGCAGGTGATCGACAAGGTGCACCGCCAGCACGAGGTCTTCGGCCACTCGCTCGCGGTGTTCAGCGTCGACCCCGACGGCCTGAGCGAGGCGGACCACTGGACGTCCCTCGAACTGTTCGCCGCCGAGGTCGCGCCCGTCCTGCGGACCGCGCTCCCCGACCCGCCCGCCTGACCCCTCCCCGGCAGGACGGACCGGCCCGGCGCGGACCGGTTGCCCGCGCGGACCGTCGCGTGCGAGGCTGAAGCGTCCTCAGCGGGGAAGGGAGCGCGATGCCAGCAGGAGCCCGGTTGCCCGACGACGTCGAGCCCGACACGTGCGCGGCGTTCCGCGACGCCCTCGACCGGGTCGGGAGCAAATGGGGAATAGCGATCATCGCGGCCGCGAGCGACGGTCCGATCCGCTTCGCCGAACTGCACCGCGCGATCCCCGGCATCAGCCGCCGCATGCTGACCCTCACGCTGCGCACCCTCGAACGCGACGGCCTCATCACGCGCACCGTCCACCCCACGGTGCCGCCGCAGGTGGAGTACACCGCCACGGCCCTCGCCAAGGAGCTCTTCGCCTCCACCCGCGCCCTCTCGGACTGGGCGGAGAACAACCACGCGAAGATCGCCGCGGCGCGCGCCGCCTACGACGACTCCGAGGCCGCGCGGCACGACGACCGCGGCCCCGTCGGCCCGAATCCCTACTAAACCACCCGAGATCAGAGGCAATGACCGATTCCGGGACGGCCGCCTGGCACGGCCGCATCGAGCACGTCCGCGGCGCGGACCTCGGCGCCGACACCGCCCAGACGTCCGGGATGCGCAGGTACGAGGCGATCTCCGGCAAGACCGTCGGCTCGGAGCGCCTCTGGATGGGCCGCACCCACGTCGGCCCCGCGACCAGCTCAGGCGACCACCACCACGGCGAGGCCGAGACGGCGATCTACATCGTCTCGGGCCATCCGGTGTTCGTCTTCGCCGAGGGCGACGAGGAGGTCCGCGTCGAGACCCGTCCGGGCGACTACATCTTCGTCCCGCCCTACCTCCCGCACCGCGAGGAGAACCCCTCGCCCGACGAGGAGGCCGTCGTGGTCATCGCGCGCAGCACCCAGGAGGGCATCGTCGTCAACCTGCCCAGCCTCTGGGCGGACGTGGAGCGCCCGCAGACCCCCTGACCCGATGAGTGCGGGGGAAAAGGGGGGTCGACAGGGGACGGGATTCCGCGGCCGCCTGGTCTGATGGACCAGGTCCACTGCCGCGCCGCGGCGCTCCTGGAGGCGAGATGAGCGACTCCCAGGATCTGATCCTGGAAATGGTCCGCAAGTACCACCGCGAGAAGGAACAGCAGCGGCGCTTCGTCCCCGGCGAGACGCTGGTGATGCCGTCCGGCGCCGACCTGAACGAGGACGACCGCGTCGCGCTCGTCGAGGCCGCGCTCAACCTGCGCATCGCCTCCGGCCCGAGCGCGCTGGCGCTGGAGCGCGAGCTCGGGCGCAGGCTCCAGCGCCGCAAGGTGCACCTGACGAACTCGGGGTCCTCGGCCAACCTGCTGGCACTGACCGCCCTCACCCAGCCGGAGATCGGCGACGACCGGCTCCGGCCGGGCGACGAGATCGTCACGGTGGCGGCGGGCTTCCCCACCACCGTCAACCCGATCCTGCAGAACCAGATGGTGCCGGTCTTCGTGGACGTGGAGCTCGGCACCTACAACACCACCGCCGAACGGGTCGCCGAGGCCATCGGCCCGCGCACCCGCGGCATCATGATCGCGCACGCGCTGGGCAACCCCTTCCCGGCCGCCGAGGTCGCCCAGCTCGCCGAGGAGCACGGCCTCTTCTTCGTCGAGGACAACTGCGACGGCGTGGACGCCCGCTACGGGGACCGGCTGACCGGCACGTTCGGCCACTTCAGCACCGTGAGCTTCTACCCCGCCCACCACATGACGATGGGCGAGGGCGGCTGCGTCACCACCGACCGTCCGCGGCTGGCGCGCATCGTGGAGTCGCTGCGCGACTGGGGCCGGGACTGCTGGTGCGAGCCCGGCGCCTGCGACACCTGCGGCAAGCGCTACATCCAGCAGTTCGGCGACCTGCCCTACGGCTACGACCACAAGTACACGTTCTCCCACGTCGGCTACAACCTGAAGACCACCGACCTCCAGGCGGCGCTCGGGCTCTCCCAGATCCAGCGGCTGCCCGAGTTCGGCGCGGCCCGCAGCCGCAACTGGAAACGGCTCCGCGAGGGCCTCGACGGCCTGCCCGGCCTCCTCCTCCCCGAGCCGACCCCGAACAGCGAGCCCAACTGGTTCGGCTTCATCATCACGGTCACCCCGGACGCGCCCTTCGACCGCGACGAGATCGTGGCCCACCTGGAGGACCGCCGTATCGGCACCCGGATGCTGTTCGCCGGCAACCTGACCCGCCAGCCCGCCTACCAGGACCGCCCGTACCGCGTCTCGGGCTCCCTCACCAACAGCGACGCCATCACCGAGCGCACCTTCTGGATCGGCGTCTTCCCCGGCCTCACCGACGAGATGATCGACTACATGATCACCACAATCCAGACCTTCATAACCTCCCGCCACCCCCGCCCAACAACCTGACCGCCACCCCACCCCGAACCACCAAAGAAACCCACCTCACCCGGCTCCCCTGAGCACCGTGCCTGCCACAGTGCCGGCCCCCACGGCCAGCCCGGCGGCTTCGGCCAGTGCCTTGAACCCGGACCGCGAGTGCCAATGCAAGACCCACGGCCGCTCGACGACCGTGTGGTCCGCCCCTTGGCGACGCTCGTAGCGCAGCAGCGCCGTCTGCGTCCGCGCGGATTCGTCGCGCTCCTCGGCGACCACGGACACCCGAAGCTCCGCCCCGTCCGGGCCGACGGCGGTGCGCACCCGCCCGATCTGCTCGGCCGGGGTCGGGGACGGCACGAACAAGGGCACGAGCGCGGTGCCGCCCTCGGCCAGATGGGCGCGGACGCCGCGCAGGCAGGCCAGCGCGGCACCGTCGTCCGGAAGGAGCGCGAACGTCGGCCCCGCCAGGAAGATCGCCCGATAGCGGCGAGGCAGCTCCAGCGCCTCCATGCGCCGGTGGTGCGCGGTGACCGTGATCCCCTGTGCACGTGCCCGCCGTGCGAGGCGCTCCAGCATGTCGGCGGAGGAGTCGACGCCCTCGACGTCCAGCCCGCGACGGCGCAGTTCCAGCAGAGGATCGCCGTCCCCGCATCCGAGTTCGAGTGCCGGACCACCGGCCCGCTCGATGAAGGCGGCGTAGGGTTCGGGATCCGGAGAGAACGACTTCAGCGGACCGTAGATCTCCGCGACGATGCCCGTGTAGAAGTCGGCTGCGTCCACGCCCGCCACACTAGGCAGGCCGCCTATTCCGCGTCACTCGGATATATCACCCACCGGGCGGGCTAGGAGTGTTCGAGGGTGAGGAGGGGCTCGACGGACGCGGGGGTCGGTGCGCTGGGATTTCTGGCGACGGCCTGCTCCAGGTGCGGAAGCCGGTCGCCCGATCGGCGGGATCGAGTTGGGCGAGGGACGAGCTGACTCGTAGGCGCAGCTGTTCGAGTGCCTTACCGCGAGGGGCGCCGGCCGGGGCGAATCGCCGTACAACGTTCGGGTTGGGGCTGGTCGGGTTTGGGATGTGGGGGTTCGCGGGGCTTCCTAGCGTCAGGGGGGTGGGTGAGTGGGGAGGGAAGTCATGAGCGAGGCCGTAGTCGTCACCGGTGCCTCCAGCGGGATCGGGCGCGCCACCGCGTTCAGGCTCGCGGACGCCGGTTACCACGTGTTCGCGGGTGTGCGGAAGGAGCGGGACGGGGAGGCGCTGGTCCGCGGGACGAGAGGGGAGCTGACGCCGCTGATCCTCGACGTCACCGACCGGGACGCCGTCCGTGACGCGGCGGTGGCGGTCGGCGGGTCCGGGCTGCCGCTGGCCGGGCTGGTCAACAACGCCGGGATCGGCGCGGCGTGGCCGATGGAGGCCGTCCCGCTGGACGAGCTGCGCCGGCAGTTCGAGGTGAACGTCTTCGGGCAGGTCGCCGTGATCCAGGAGTTCGTGCCGCTGCTGCAGAGGGCGGGCGGGCGGATCGTCACCATCGGGTCCATCGGTGACCGGCTGACGGTCCCGTTCCTCGCGCCGCTCACGTCCGCCAAGTGGGCGCTGGCGTCGATCACCGAGGCGCTGCGGATGGAGCTGCGCCCGCGCGGGATCCGCGTGGTGCTGGTCGAGCCGGCGACGATCCGCACGCCCGCCTCGGGCAAGGTGCGGGACGCGGCGGAGGAGGCGCTGGAGCGGATGGGCGAGGAGCAGCGCGCCGTCTACGGGAGGAGCTTCCGGTCCATGGTCGGGAGGCTGCATGCGAACGAGCAGGCGGGCAGCAGCCCCGATGTCGTCGCCCGGGCGGTGCTGCGGGCGCTCGACGCCGGCAGGCCCGCCGGCCGGTACCTCGTCGGCAAGGACGCCGCGAAGATGGCGCTCATGGCCCGCTGGCTCCCCGATCGCGCCTTGGACTTCGCGCGACTCAGGCAGTTCGGGCTTCCGTGGCGGTTCGGGTCGCGGAGGTGAGCGCGCTCAGCCGTCCAGGGACGCGGGGGCGGTCTGGATGCCGGCGGCGGTGAGCTCGGCGTGCCGGCGCAGCTCCGGTGGGATCAGCTCCAGGAGCTGGTCGGGGCGCAGGGGCAGGTCGAGGAGGCTGAGCTTGACGCGGCTGCGGCTGGCGTGCTCGGCCTCGGAGAACCGGACGACCTGGCCCGCCTCCGGGCGCATCGCGGTGGCCAGCCGGTCGCCGTGCCCGAGCTCGCCGGCGGGCGTCCCGTCGACGTCGACGGTGACGGGCGCGCTGTCGGCCGCGACGGCGAGGCGGACCCGGTCCGCCGGGCCGAGCACGACCGGGCGGCTGATGCCGGACATGGGGGCGACCGGCGTGACGACCTGGGCGCCGGAGGACGGCGAGAGGACGGGGCCGCCGGCGGCGTAGTTGTAGGCGGTGGAGCCGGTCGGCGTCGACACGACGACGGCGTCGGCCCGGTAGTAGCCGTACCGCCGGCCGTTGACGGTGAGGTCGAGGGAGACCGCGCCGGTGCGGGACGAGCGGGCCAGCACCACGTCGTTGAACCCGAACCGGGTGGCGAGCCCGGCGCCCGCGTCCACCTCCAGGGCCGGGTGCGGCTCGATGGTGTAGTCGCCGGCGACCAGGCGCGCCAGTGCGGACGGCAGCTGGACCGGCTGGACCTCGGTGAGGAAGCCCAGGTTGCCGTGGTTGACGCCGAGCACCGGGACGGGCCGGTCCACCATGAGCCGCATCGCGCCGAGCATCGTGCCGTCGCCGCCGAGGGCGATGAGGCCGGCCACGAGGTCGGGGAACCGGTCGTCCGGGACGATGTCGACCTCGGGCGGCACGCGGTGCCGGTCGCGCTCGCGGGCCAGCACCCGCCCGGCCCGCTCGCACGCGGACGCGAGGATCGCGGCGATCGACCGGTCCACCGGCCTGGTCGGGTGCAGCACCAGGCCGACCGGGCCCGCGGGCGGTTCGGTGTCCATGCCCCCAGCCTACGGTCAGCGTTCCGGGGGCCCGGATCCGGCGGGTGCCTTTCGCGGCGGCGAATGAATGGCGGAAGGTGACGGTCCCATGAAATGGCGGGCCGTCCCGTAAAAGCCGGGGACGCACTTTCCCATGCGCGGGGCAATGGGCGCTCGGTGGCGCGCGTCCGTGATCACATGGAGGGCGGTGGAGTGGAACTCGCGCAGGAAGAGCCAGCGATATGAGACTAGGGGTGACCCGCGTCATCGCGGGTGCGGCGGTCGGAATCCTCGCGGCCGGCGTGCCGGCCGGCCACGCGTCGGCCGCGCCGCGGCCGGGGCGGGTGCTGCTGGAGGAGCCGTTCACCGGCGCCTCCGCGGACGCGCGCTTCGTCGGGTACGGGTCCGCCTGCCTGACGGGCGCGCGGCGCGGGCAGGCGCAGAAGGAGGCCGCGAACCATCCGCTCGGGGGGTGCCGCCGCGACCCGGCCGGTCCCGTCCCGCCCGGTGACGGGGCCCCGTACGGCTACCTCCAGCTCACCGACGCCCATCCGGAGGAGACCGGGGCGGTGCTGTTCGACTCGCCGATACCGGCGAGGAACGGCCTGGAGGTCACCTTCGAGCAGTGGCAGTACGGGAACACGACGCGGCTCCCGGCGGACGGCCTCTCGTTCTTCCTCACCGACGGCTCCGGGCGGCTCACCACTCCGGGCGCGTTCGGCGGAAGCCTCGGGTACGCGCAGAAGCTGCCGGACGACAGGTCCGACGGCAACGTCGTCCCGGGGGTCAGCGGCGGCTACCTCGGCTTCGGGTTCGACGTGCTGGGCGACTACTTCGGTGACGGGGAGCAGCGCGGGGAGGGCTGCGAGCAGCGCTCCCCCGCCGGAACGGAGCTCCGGCCGCCCGCGCCCGGGCCCAACATGGTGAGCGTCCGCGGTCCCGGGGACGGCGCCGAGGGGTACTGCCTGCTCGGCGCGTCGACCGGCAACCGGACGGCCACGGGCCCGTGGCCCTCGTCGCTGCCGGGGAGCCTGCACGGCGAACTGGACAAGCTGCCCGCCGACGCCACGCCGCGGCGGGCCGCCGACGCGCTGGAGCCGGTGAAGCGGACCGTCCGCATCGTCGTGCCGTCCAAGCCCGACTCCGCGGCGACGGTCGACATCGACTTCCAGGACGGCCGCGGCTTCCGGCGCGTGCTGCGGTTCAGCACTCCCGAGAACGTCCCGAGCACCTACAAGTTCGGGTTCGCGGCGTCCACGGGACCGCTCACGGACGTCCACCTCATCCGCCGGGTCGCGCTGCGCTCCCTGCCAACCCCGTCCGGACGGCAGCCGAAGAAGTACACGCGCGGCTGACCGCGGGGTCAGATGGTGTCCACCGCCGCGCATTCCCGGCGAAACTGGCGCGGCGAGAGCCCGTAGGCACCGCGGAACGCCTAGCTGAAGCGGGCGGGGCCGGTGAAGCCCCACCAGCGCGCGATCGCGCCGATGAGCTCGGGCGTGCGGCGGTCTCGCGTGCGGTGTCGTGGTCATCAGCGCCGCCTCCACGGAGCCGAGGCCGCGGATGCCGACGCGCGCCCGGAACCGGCCGCGCAGCAGCGGGTCGCAGCGCACGTCGTACGGCACCCAGACCTTGCCGCACACCTCGCGCCAAACCGCGGGCGGCCGTGTGGGCAGGCGTCTTTGCGCAGGCAGCGCGCGAAAGTGCCTGGAGACCGAAGAACTGTGCGCGCATGGGCAAGGCAATAATGCAACGCTCCAATTCCTGTGAGCACGCCCTCCCGTTATCGCCGATTCCCGCCGGGATAGGGTCTCCGCCATGACACTGGGAAGCGAATTGCTCGACCGGGCCCGGGAAATGGCGCCCAAGCTGGCAGAACGCGCTCAGCGGGCGGAGGAGCTGCGGCGGCCTCCGGACGAGTCGGTCCGCGAACTGGCCGGCGCCGGATTCCTCGACGTGCTCGTCCCGAGGAAGCGGGGCGGCGCGGAGCTCGACGTGGCGACCGTGTCGGGCATCGCGCGAGAGCTCGGGGCGGGATGCGCGTCGACCGGCTGGGTCGCGGCGATCTACATGCTGCACAACTGGCTGCTGGCCCTGTTCCCGGAGGAGGCGCAGGACGAGGTCTTCGCCGAGCGCCCGTACGCGTTCGCCCCGTGCACGCTGGCGCCCGTCGGACGGGCCGAGCCGGCCGGCGGCGGCCACCGCGTCACCGGCCGCTGGTCGTGGGGCACCGGCATCATGCACGCCGACTGGGTGATGGTCAGCGCGCTCGCGCCGGACGGCCCGACGGTGTTCCTCCTGCCGGCCGGGGAGGTCGCGGTCCACGACGTCTGGTTCACCAGCGGCATGCGCGCCACGGGCAGCAACGACATCGAGGTGCGGGACCGCTTCGTGCCCGCCCACCGGTCGGTGCCGCTGCTCGACTTCGCCCAGGGGAGCACGCCCGGCGCCGCGCTGTACGACGGGCCCGTGTACCGGATGCCGCTCGTCTCGCTGCTCACGCTGGTGGGGGCGTCCCCCATCCTCGGCGCGGCGGAGGGGCTGCTCGCCGCGTTCCGGGAGCGGCTGCGCGAGCGGGTGCTGGTCTACTCGGGCACCAGGCAGGCGGAGAAGCCGAGCGGGCAGATGCGGCTGGGCAAGGCGACGGCGGAGCTGGCCGCCGCCCGGCTGCTGCTCGACCGCACGATCGCCGAGTTGCAGGACCGGTACCGGGACGGCGGCGTCTCCGGGCTGCCCGAGCGGGCGACGGCGCGGCTCGTCGGCTCGCAGACGGTCGCGGTGGCGCGCGGCGCGGTCAACGACATCTGCCTGGCCGCGGGGGCGAGCGCGCAGCTCATGCACATGCCGTTCCAGCGGGTGCAGCGCGACCTCGCCACGATCTCCGGGCACGTCGCCTTCGACCTGGACGACACCTACGCGCTCTACGGCAGGGTCGCGCTCGGCCTCGACCCGGACGCCACGACGCTGGTGTGAACCCGGGCGGGCCGGTTCAGGGTTTGCGGGCGACGCCCGCCACGAACGGCACGTCCTGCCCCTCGACCCGGTGCCCGGGACGCCACCGCGTCACGGTCGTCAGGCCGGGGGGCAGCAGGTCCAGGCCGTCGAAGAAGCGCAGGATCTCGTCCATGCTGCGCGAGATCGCGCCGCCGCCGCCGCGGCTCCCGATCCGGTCCCGGTAGAGGTCCTCGATCTTGTCGCCGACCGGGTTGGCGCAGGCGGTCGACAGGACCAGGAAGCTCCCGGAGGGCACCGCGCCCATGTACCGCGCGACCAGGTCGTGCGGGCGGTCCTCGTCGCCGATGAAGTGCAGGATGCTGACCAGCATGACGGCGACCGGTTCGCGCGGGTCCAGCAGGGCGGTCGTCGCGGCGTCGGACAGGACGGCGTCCGGGTCGCGCAGGTCGGCCTCGACGATCCCGGTCCGCGCGTCGTCGGCGAGCAGCGCCCGCCCGTGCGCCGTGACCTCCGCGTCGTTGTCGACGTAGACGACGCGCGCCGCGGGGTCGCACTCCTGCGCCACCTCGTGGACGTTGCGCGCGGTCGGCAGCCCCGCGCCCATGTCCAGGAACTGCGTGATCCCGTGGTCGCGGACGAGATGGCGGACGGCGGCGCCGAGGAACGCGCGGTTCGCCCGGACGATCGTGTAGATGTCCGGGAGCACGTCGGCCAGGTCGGCCGCGAACCGCCGGTCGGCGGCGAAGTTGTCCTTGCCGCCCAGCCAGTGGTCGTACACGCGCGCGATGCTCGGCTTGGAGGGGTCGTACGTGAACGCGGGCTTGCCGGACCCGGACCGCTCGGACACGTGCACACCACCTGGCGCAGGAGACGATTCCCGACAGATCATGGCACGCATCGGCGGGACGCGAGGCGTTCCCCACGGGGCGCGTCCGGCCCGTCCCGGCGCGTGGCCGGTTGTTGCCAGCACACGGGACGCCGCCGGGCCGCGGAGCCAGGGCGGAAGCCGGAACCGGGCCGCCGGGGCCGGGGGCAGGGCCGGGGCGGGGGCCGGGGCGCGGAGCCAGGCCAAGCCGCCGGGCCCGGGTCAGGCCGCCGTTTTGCGGGCGACCCCGCAGGCGCCCAGGTCCTCGATCCCCTCGCCGGAGTCCACCTCGCGGGGCTCCAGCTCGGGCCGCCACCGGTACGGGTCGACCAGGCCCGGTTCGAGCAGCTCGAAGTCGCCGAACAGCGCGGTGATCTCGTCCCGGTCGCGGAGGGTGCCGAGGCCCATCGCCCCCTGGTACGCCTCGGCGACCTCGCGCATGGCCGGGAGGACGTGGCTGATCGTCAGGAAGCTGCCCGGCGCGAGCTCGCCGCGGAGGCGGGCCAGCAGCTCGGCGGGCTTGGGGTCGGGCAGGAAGTGGAAGAGGGCCAGCGCGCTCACGGCGACCGGCTCGCCGAAGTCGAGCGTCCGGCTGGCGCGTTCCAGGATGCGGTCGATCTCGACGACGTCCGCGTCGATGTAGTCGGTGGCGCCCTCCGGGCTGCTGGTCAGCAGCGCACGCGCGTGCGTGAGCACGATGGGGTCGTTGTCGACGTAGACGATCCGGGCGTCCGGGGCGATGCCCTGGGCGACCTCGTGCAGGTTGGGCGAGGTCGGCAGCCCGGTGCCGAGGTCCAGGAACTGCCGGATCCCGTGGTCGCGGGCGAGCACGCCGACCGAGCGGGCGAGGAACCTGCGGTTGGCGCGCGCCAGCGGCCGCAGGTACGGGCAGATGCCCAGGATCCGCCGGCCGAACTCCCGGTCGACGCCGAAGTGGGCCTTGCCGCCGAGGTAGTAGTCGTAGACCCGCGCGGGGTGCGGCACGTCGGTGCGCAGGTCCATGGAGGGCGGGTTGTCGGTCATCGGGACTTCCTCGGGAGGGACGCGAAGCGCGGCCGCTTCGGCAGCAGCCTAGCGGCGAAAGATCATGCACGCCGCCGGAAAGTCCGGCGAGGGCGGGACGCGCGAGGGCTCCAGGCTCCAGGTGGTCCGGCCGTTTCACACGGTGCGGGACGGAGGAGGTCCGGCGGAATCGCAGGCCTCAGGGTGTGAGGACGACGCGGCGGCCGGGCTCGACGGGTGCGCTCCAGGCCCGTTCGACCTCGGCGAGGGGCATCGCCAGCGGGTCCACGGCGAGGTCGCCAGCGGAGATCCGCTCGGCCAGCTCCGGCAGCTCGGCGAGGATGGCGGCGGCGCCGACCGAGCCCTGGCCGCTGCCCATGATCCGCAGGTTCGCGGCGCGCAGCAGGGCGGACGGCAGGGCGATGTCGGCGCCGGCGACCGCCCCGATCTGGATCCAGGCCAGCGGCTCGGCCCGGTCGGCGCGCGCCCTGGCGAGCGCGGGCATGGCCTGCTGCGCCGGACGTCCCCACAGGTAGTCGAGCACCACGTCCACGTCGGCGGCCGCCGCACCGAGCCGCCGTGCGACGTCCCCGTCCGCGCCCTCCAGGGACACGGTCTCGTCGGCGCCCAGGCCCGGGAGGAGCTTCAGCCGCTCGGCGTCGCGGCCCGCGCCGATGACGCGGCCCGCCCCGAGGGCGCGGGCGATCTGCACGGCGAGCCGTCCGGCGCCGCCGGTGGCGCCGAGCACCAGCACGTCCTGCCCGGGCCGGAGGCCGGCGCGGCGGCGCAGCGCCACCCAGGACGACATGCCCGGGTTCATCCCCGCGGCGACCGCGATCGGGTCGGTCCCGGCGGGCAGGACGAGCGCCCGGCGGCGGTCGGCGACCGTCCGCTCGGCCATCGAGCCGAACGCCGTGCCGGGCAGCACGAAGTACAGCAGTTCGCCGTCCGGCGCGCGGCCGACGCCGTCGATGCCGGGGACCAGCGGCAGGGTCCCCTCGGAGGTGTAGTGCGACCCGTCGGCGGCCGACCGGACCCGCGGGTGCAGGCCCGCGGCGAGCACGTCCACCGTGATCTCGTGCTCGGCCGAGGGCTCGGGGAGCGGGACGGCCTCGTAGCGGGGAGGGGCGTCGAAGGAGCGGACGACGGCGGCGTGCGTCGTCCCGGCGGAGGCGGGGGCGGACATGGGGGCGGACATGGCGGCTCCTCAATGGTTGGTGGCACAAACCAATTTAGTTTGTGCCACCAACCATGTCCAGTAGACTCCCCCCATGGCCGCGGACGAGGACGCGCACGACGACGGGCTCGACATCGTGGACGGGCTCGTCCAGCTGTCCTTCGAGGTCCAGGCGGTCCTCGCCCGGGTCGCCGCCGACCTCGACCTGTCGCTCGCGCAGGTCCGGCTGCTGGGCATCCTGCGCGACCGGGACGCCGAGATGCTGCAACTGGCGGCCCACCTGGGGCTGGACAAGTCCAGCGTCACCGGCCTCGTCAGCCGTGCCGAACGGCGGGAGCTGGTGCGGCGCGTCCCGTCCCCGCGCGACGGCCGCGCCGTCCTCGTCACCCTCACGCCGCGCGGCCGCCGGCTGACGCGCGACGGCGAGCAGAGGATCCGCGGCGCGATCCGCGCGCTCACGGCCGGGCTGGACCAGCACGAACAGGACACCCTGACCGCTCTGGCCGCCCGGATCCTGCGCCCCTAGGCCCGCCTATGCGCACTGCGGTGGTTCAGGCGCGTTCGCGGGGGATCTTCTCGCCGGCCTCGACCGCGATGGGCAGGTGGTTCTCGGCGGGCGGCAGCGGGCAGGTGGCGAAGTCGGTGTAGGCGCAGGGCAGGTTGGTGGCGCGGTTGAAGTCCAGCCGCACGGTGCCGTCGGGTCCGGGCGGGTCGACCTGGAGCGACCGGTTCGCCGCGTAGGTGGTGACGCCGGACGTCTCGTCGGTGAACAGCACGAACAGGCTGCCGGGCGCCGCGCCGCCGAACGCGGTGAGGGCGAACGCCCGGCCGTCCAGCTCGAACTCGACGCGGCCCGGCGCGTCGTAGACGTGCTGGAGCCCCTCGACCGCGGCGCCGACGGCCGTCGGGCGCGGCTCGTCGAACGCGACGTAGCGGCCCTCGGCGACCCAGCGCGGGTCGGGCGCGAAGGCGGGCGTGCCGCGGTAGGACGTCCGCAGCGGGTGGCCGGGGTGCCGCGGGCGGACGACGTCGTACCCGCCGCGCTTGGCCACCTCAATCACCGCGTCGCCCCACCGGGCGGTGACGCCGCCCCGCTCGGGCAGGACCCCGAACCGGTGCTCGCCGCGCACGGGCCGCCCGTCCACGACGAGCTCCTCGTCCTCGGCGAGGACGACGGTGACGCCGTCCGGGCCGGTGGACCAGGCGCCCGGCGCGTCGCCGAACCGTTCCGGCTCGTCCGTCAGCCAGTGCAGGCCGGTGACGGCGAGGAAGCCGTGCGGGTCGGCGAGCCGCGCCTCGTGCTCGCGGTGCCAGTCCTCCCATTCCCGGGCGAAGTCGGTTCCGGTGGTCGAGACGGTCATGTCCGCTCCTCAGGTCGTTCGGATCCGGTCGGTCCGCCGGCGCGCACGCGGCCGCCGGGGATGGCGGCCAGCAGCTCGCGGGTGTAGGGGTGGGCGGGGTCGTCGAAGATCCGCCCGGTCGCGCCCGTCTCGACGATCCGCCCGGCCCGCATGACCGCGACGCGGTGCGCGATCCGCCGGACGACCGCGAGGTCGTGCGAGATGAACAGGTACGCCACGCCGGTCGCGGCCTGGAGCTCGGCGAGCAGCTCCAGCACCTGTGCCTGGACGGACACGTCCAGCGCCGAGACCGGCTCGTCGCACACGACCAGGTCGGGGCCGAGCGCGAGCGCGCGGGCGATCGCGACGCGCTGCCGCTGGCCGCCGGACAGCTCGGCGGGCCTGCGGTCCAGCGTCGCGGCGGGGAGGGCGACGCGGTCGAGGAGCTCGCGGGCGCGGGCGGTGCGGGACGCCCGGTCGCCGATCCGGAAGGCGCGCAGGGGTTCGGTGACGACCTCGCCGATCGTGAACCGCGGGTCGAGCGAGGCGTAGGGGTTCTGGTAGACGAGCTGGGCGCGGCGCCGGAGGCGGCGCAGCTTCTCCCCGCGGAGGGCGGTGACGTCCTCGCCGTCGAAGACGATCCGTCCGGAGGTCGGCGGGACGAGCCGCAGCACCAGCCGCGCGGTGGTCGACTTGCCCGATCCGGACTCCCCGACCAGCGCGAGCGTCTCCCCGCGGTGGACGGTGAGGTCGACGTCGTCCACCGCGCGGACCGTGCGGGCGGAGCCGCTCCCGTGCGGCAGCGGGAACTCCTTGACCAGGTGCTCGACCTCCACCAGGGGCGCGGCCGCCCCATCGCCGGGCACCGGCGCGGCCGGCGGGGTGCGCGGCTCGGCGGCGGCGAGGCTGGGCGCGCTGCGCAGCAGGCGCCGCGTGTAGGCGTCGCGTGGGTCGTCGAGGACGCGCCGGGCCGGTCCGGTCTCGACGACGCGGCCCCGGGACATCACGACGACGCGGTCGGCGCGGTCCGCGGCCACGCCGAGGTCGTGGGTGACGAGCAGGACGGCGCTGCCGAGCTCGCCGGTGAGGTGCTGGAGGTGGTCGAGGATCCGGCGCTGGACGGTGACGTCGAGCGCGCTGGTCGGCTCGTCCGCGACGATCAGCTTCGGGCCCGCCGCGATGGCGATCGCGATGAGCGCGCGCTGCCGCATGCCGCCGGACAGCTCGTGCGGGTACTGCCGGGCGCGCGTCGCGGGGTCGGGCAGCCCGGCCCGGCCGAGCAGCTCGACGGCGGCCGGCGGGGCGGTGCGGCGGGTCGCGAGCCCGTGCAGGCGCAGCACCTCCGCCACCTGCTCGCCGACGCGCTTCACCGGGTTCAGCGACACGGCCGGGTCCTGCGGGACGAGCCCGATCTGCGCGCCCCGGACGGTCCGCAGCTCCCGCTCGGAGAGCGTCGCGAGGTCCCGTCCGCCGAACACGATCCGGCCCGCGTCGACCGAGGCGTTGTCGGCGAGCAGCCGCGTGACGGCGTGGGCGGTGGTGCTCTTTCCCGAGCCCGACTCCCCCACCAGCGCGACGATCTCACCGGCACGGACGTCGAGGTCGACGTCCCGCACGGCCTCCAGCAGGCCGGTCCGGGTGCGGTAGGAGACCGACAGGCCGCGCACTTCGAGCAGCGCGCCGTCGTCCCGGGTCTGCTCCGGGACGGTCCGCGTCTCGGTTCCGGTCATCGCTGCCTCGCCCATTCCCCGTCCAGGGCCCGGGCGATCCGGTTCGCGGCGAGCACGGTCGCCACGATGGTCAGCCCGGGCAGCGCGGTCATCCACCACGCGTTCGCCAGGTAGTTGCGGCCGTTGGAGATCAGGCTCCCCCACTCCGGCGCGGGCGGCGCCGCGCCGTACCCGAGGAAGCTCAGCGACGACACCGACAGGATCGCCGTGCCGAACTCCAGGGTGGCCAGCACGAGCACCGGGCCGATCGCGTTGGGCAGCACGTGCCGTCCGAGGACGCTGTACCAGCGCGCCCCGGACGAGCGCGCGGCCTCGACGAACACGGCCTGCCGGACGCGCATCACCTCCGCCCGCATCACCCGGGCGAACGCGGCCACGCTCGCGACGCCGACGGCCAGCGCGACCTTCACCGTCCCGTAGCCGAGCGCGGTGACGAGCGCCAGGGACAGGAACAGCGCGGGAATGGACAGCATGACGTCGACGCACCGCATGAGCACGTCGTCGATCCACCGTCCGGCGAACCCGGCCAGCAGGCCCAGGAGGCCGCCGACGGCGAAGGCGACCCCCAGCGCGATCAGCGTGGCCTGGAGGGAGAGCGCGGTGCCGTGCACGACCCGCGCGTACAGGTCGCGGCCGAGCTCGTCGGTGCCGAACCAGTGCCCGGCGCCCGGTGCCCGGAACGCCTGCGCGGGCGTCCCGGCGAGGGGGTCGCGCGAGGTGAACAGGCCGGGCGCGAACGACGCCGCGAACACCGCCCCGATCACGAGGACCGACAGGACGAGCCCCGGCCTGCGCAGCAGGAACCGCGCCAGGCGCCGGGCGTCGAAGCGGCGGTACGGGGTCCAGCCGACCGGGTCGGCCGCCGCGGTCGGGTCCAGTGCCGCCGCGGTGTCCAGAGCGGGGTGCCCGGGATCCAGCGCGCTGCTCATGCGAGGCTCCACCGGCGGTCGCCCGCCACGACGATCCGCGGGTCGAGCAGCGGGTAGACCAGGTCCACGGCGAGGTTCGCCGTGACGAACACGAACGCGCCGAACACGACGACGCCCTGGACGACGGGGAGGTCCTGCGTCGAGACCGCGCTCGCGGTGACCCGTCCGAGGCCGTTGCGGGAGAACACGGTCTCCACGACCACCGAGTTGGCCATGAGCTGCCCCACCAGCACCCCGATGACCGCCAGGGCGGGCAGCGAGGCGTTGCGGAGCACGTGCCGCAGGTGGATCCGCGCCCGGCCCGCCCCCTTCGCGCGGGCCGTCGCGACGTACGGCTCGTCCAGCGCGGTCAGCAGGCTCTTGGCCAGCACCTGCGCGATGATCGCGCCGGTCGGGATCGCCAGCGTCAGGGCGGGCAGCACCAGCCCGCGCAACCCCTCGTTGCCGAACGCGGGGAACAGCCGCAGCCGGAACGAGAACACCTCCACGAGCATCAGGCCCGCCCAGAACGCCGGGACGGACACCCCGAGCGGCGGCAGCGACAGCAGCGCCTGCCGCAGCCACCGCCGGGACGTGTAGGTCGCCGCCAGGGCGAGCCCGCCGCCGGCCGCCACGGCGAGCAGCATCGCCGTCCCGGCGAGCAGCAGGGTCTGCGGCAGCGCATCGCCGATCGTGGACGTGACGGACCGCCCGGTGGCCACCGAGTCGCCGAAGTCGCCGCGCAGCGCCCGGCCGAGGTAGTCGGCGTATTGCGCGAGCACCGGCCGGTCGAAGCCGTACTCGGCGCGCAGCCGCGCGACCTGCGCGGGATCGACCCCCGCCTGGTCGGCCCCCACGCCGGCCATCGCCGTGACCGGATCGCTGGGCAGCCGGTTCAGGACCAGGAACGAGACCGTGTAGGCCGCCCACAGCACCCCGGCCGCCTGCGCGAGACGCCTGAGCACGTACCGTCGCATGCCGTCGAACACCCCTCTCCGCGCCGGTCAGCCGATCCATGTGTCGTGCAGCTGGATGCGGCTCGACGCGTCGAACCTCAGGTCGTGGACCTTCTTCGCGACGCCCAGCTCCGTCTGGAGCTCCACGACCGGGACCACGTAGGCGCGCTGGACGACCTCCCGCTGCGCCTGCCCGACCAGCCGCCTCCGTGCGGCATCGTCGGTGGCGGCCGCCTGCTCGTCCAGGACCGTGTCGAGGCCGGACGGCGGGATCTTGTAGATGTTCGCCAGGCGCGTCGAGTAGGAGCTGCGGAGGATGTCCGGGTCGGCGCGGGTGATGTTCCCCCACAGCGCGTCGAAGTCGCCGGACGCCTGGATCTGCGCGAGCTGCGCGATCTGCTGCTCCTTCAGCTCGACCTGGACGCCCACGGCCTTGAGCTGCTGCTGGACGAGCTCCAGCGAGGGCCGGTTGGTCGCGGCGTTGGCGAACCACTTGACGGTGACGGCCAGTTTCGCGCCGCCCTTCGTCCGGACGCCGTCGCTCCCCGCCGTCCACCCGGCCGAGTCCAGCAGCGACCGGGCCCGCGCCTGGTCGAGCGCGAGCAGCGGCCCGAGGTCGGTGTAGCCGGGCGTGGTGTGCGCGAGGACGCTGGTGGCCGGCCGGGTCCCCGCCGGGAACACGGTCTCGGCGACCTGCCGGCGGTTCACCGCCAGCGAGATCGCCTGCCGGACCCTCTCGTCCTTGAACCGCGCGTTGTTGAAGGTGATCCCGAAGACCACGCCGGGATTGGCACGTGCCAGCAGCTGGGCGCCGGACGCCTTCAGCGCCGCCTCGTCCGCCCGTCCCACGCTGCCGATCGCGTCGACCTGCCCCGACTGGAGGCCGCCGGTGCGGACGCCCGACTCGGGCAGCACCTTGAACGCGAGCCGGTCCAGATAGGCCTCGCCCTGTTTCTTCCACAGCGACGAGCCCCACGCGTAGCCCTTGCGCCTGGTCAGCGTGATCGACTGGTTGACCGCGTACTTCGCCAGGACGAACGGCCCGGACCCGACGATCCCCTGCGCGCAGCGCTGCTCCGGCGTTTTGCGCACGCTCGCCGCGGACTCGATCCCGAGCGAGTGCGTGGCCGTCGCCTGGAGGAACTGGGCGTTCGGGCTCTTGAACCGGACCCGCGCGGTGAGGGGATCGACGACGGTCGTGCCCTCGTACCCGTTGAGGTAGCCCTTGGCCAGCAGGCCCAGCACGCCGAGCTTCGGCACGGCGTCGAAGTTCGCCTTGACGACGTCCGCGGTGAGCGGCGTGCCGTCGCTGAACGTCACCCCTTGCCGCAGGTGGAAGGTGTACGTCCTGGCGTCCTTGCTGACCTCCCAGCGCTGGGCGAGCCACGGGACGATCCGTCCCGTCGCCGGGTCCTGGTCGGTCAGCGAGTCGACGAGCTGCCGCACCGAGTAGATCGTGTCGTTGCTCCCGACCTGCTGCGGATCGACGCACGCGGCGTCCGACCCGACCGCGAAGGTGAGCGTCCCGCCGGACCTCGGCGTCCCCGAGGCCCCCGCACCGGAACCCCCGTCACCGCATCCGGCGACCAGCCCCACGGCGACCACCAGTGCTCCGGGCACCGTCAAGGCGCTCCACGTTCGTCCCATGGCGGGGTTCTCCCATCGGCAGCTCCAACCCTGCCGACAAGGTAGGCACGCGGCGATCATTCCGTCAATACCTACCAGGAAAGTAGGGATCACGTCCGGCCCGGCGGCCGTCCGGCGAGGTCAGCGCAGATGCGCGTCGGCGTACCGGTCGATCTGGTCCGCCGCGCGGTCGAGGGCCGCCTGCGAGGCGCCGCGCGGACGCATGATCTCGTCCAGCCGATAGGTCAGCGCGGCGGCGCAGACGCGGGCCTGCGCACGGGGCAGCTCGCACGTGATGAACAGTCCCAGGTCCGAGAGACCCGAACGCCATGGCGTGTACATGAGCAGCGACACACCGTCCCAGCCGGTGCTCGACAGGGGATCGCCCGTCACCAGGTAGGCGCGGGCGCCGGGCACCCCCGTCGGGACGTCCTGCCGGTCCGGGGTCGGCCGGGGCCCGCCGCAGTTCTGTGGCTGATCCCGATGGATCTTGGCCGCCTCGTCCGTCCCGGGCCAGAACCCGCACTCGTAACCGTCGGCATAGAGCACCACGTTCACGCCCCTGACCGCCGCGACCCCGATACCGCTCCCACCGCTCCCGGTGCACTTCCGCCCCGCCGGACCGAGGAACCGGACGCCGCGCAACGGCACCTGGTACACGGCCGTGCCCTCCGGGAGCCGCACCTCGCTCGGCAGCCGGACCCGTCCGGGCGGCGACGTCTGCTCGTTGAACGAGCACGACCGGACCGGCACCTCGACGGCCGCCCGGGTCGCCGAGGGCTTCGGATCCGCCGTCGCCCGCTGGACGGCGACCGTCCCCGCGGTCCCGGCCCCGGCCGCCAGCGCGGTGCCGACGACGGCCGCGGTGACCTTGCCCGCGGTGGTGGCGAGCACCCCCGTCTGCGCGGCGAC
>NZ_CAACUY010000078.1 GCF_900659615.1 Actinomadura fibrosa
CCGCGGCGGTCGCGGCGCGGCTGCACGACGGCGGGCTGCTCGCCTCGGCCCGGGCCGCGTACGTGGACGGCATGGACGCGGTGCTCGGCGCGTGCGCGGTCGGCGCGCTCGCCGTGGGCGCCCTGCTGTGGGCGTTCCAGCCCGGACGGCCGCGCGAGGATGCGGCGGCCGCCTCGGATGACCGAGAATCGGACCATGAGCACGTCGCTTCCTGAGCACTCCATCGACCGCCTTGAGGACCGCCTCGCCCGGCTGCCGCTAAGGGAGCGCAAGAAGCTGAAGACCCGGAGGGCCATCCAGGACCACGCCCTCCGGCTCTTCACCGAGCAGGGCTACGACGAGACCACGGTGGAGCAGATCGCGGCGGCGGCGGAGATCTCCCCCAGTACGTTCTTCCGCTACTTCCCCACCAAGGAGGACGTGGTCGTCACCGACGAGTACGACCCCGTGATGGCGGAGCTGTTCCGCGACCAGCCCCCGGAGCTGTCCCCGATCGACGCGCTGCGCGCGGTGTTCCGCGAGATCCTCCCGCTGCTGTTCCGGGAGGACTGGGAGACCGCCACCACCCGGATGCGGCTCACCGCGGAGGTCCCGGCGCTGCGCGCCCGGTCGTGGGAGTCGATGCGCGAGGGCACGCACGCCGTCCTGAAGGAGATCACGGCCGAGCGGGTCGGCCGTCCGGCCGACGACCCGGAGGTGGACGCGTTCGCGTGGGCGGTGCTGGGCGTCATGCAGGCGACGATGTACCGCTGGCTGGACGGCATGCCGCTGGAGGACCTGCCGGGTCTCGTCGACCACAACCTGGAGTTCCTCGGACGCGGCTGCCCGCTCTGACCGCCACGCGGCGCGACCGCGGAAAGCGAGGCGACCGGGCCGACCGGGTCAGCCGGCGATGCGGGCGGCCTGCTGCGGGCTGACCCGCACGGCGCCGCGCATGTTGCGGGTGTAGACGTTCTGGATCTGCACGACCGTGCCCGTCCGCGGCGCGGCCAGCATCTTGCCGTTGCCGAGGTAGAGCGCGATGTGCGAGATGTAGCCGGGGGCGGTCGGGTCGTTCGCCCAGATCAGCATGTCGCCCGGCTGCGCCTTGGCGTAGGGGATCACCCAGCCGGCGCGCGCCTGGTCGGCGGCGACGCGGGGCAGCCGGATCCCGGCGCGGGCGAACGCGTACTGCATCAGCCCGGAGCAGTCGTAGCCGCCCTCGGCCTCGGACTCGCCGCCCCACACGTACGGCCAGCCGAGCCGGGTGTAGGCGGCGCGGATGACCGTCTGCACCTGGCTCGCGGTCATGACCTGCCCGTGCGAGGTGGGAACGGTGCCGCTGCCCGCCTTCGGGAAGTCGATCTCCGGGTTGACCTCGACCGCCTTGGTGCCCTTCGGCAGCGCCTTGCGGAGCTTCTTGACGAACGCGGCGGGCTTGGTCTTCGGGACGCTGATCAGCATCGCGTTGCCGGTCGGCATCCCGAGGGCCTGCGCGTTGGCGTGCGAGATCACGGCGTCGACGTCGCTGATGCCCATCGTGGCGTACGCGCCGACGCGCAGCCGCGACTGGTTCTGCCTGCCGCCGACGGGGACCTGGCTGCCGAGCTTGACGCCGCCGTCACTGCCCATCGTGAACGAGATGGCGACGTCGCCCGCGGCGACGTTGCGCCAGAGCGCGTCGGACTGGGCGGTCGGCTTCGGCGTGTAGTTCCGGAAGGTGGACGGGTCGACGCCGAGCAGGCCCACCCGCTTGCCGCCGACCATGCCCTGCACGGCGTCGACGAGCTCGACGCCCTGGACGCCCTTGGCGGCGCGGACCTTCGCCACGAGGTCGGCGGGGAGCGTGGACGGCGCGGCGACGAGGACGTGCGGGGTGAGCCGCCTGCCGAGCGGCGCGACCGCGTTCGGCGAGAGGTTGGACGTGCCGGACGCGGCCACGAAGCGGGCGCTGCGGTCGGCCCGCGACGGCTTGGCGCCGCCGTCCTGGTGGGCCACCAGGACCGCGACGTTGGCCGCGAGCGTCGTCAGCACCGAAACGCCGATGATCGTCGGTAGGACCCGGCGGTTCGGCTTGCGCACTGCGACACTCCCTCGTAGCTCGGCCCGCTGATCTACACGATGTCCCACGGAACTGTGGCCCACACGACTATGACCCAGAAGGGCGACCATCGTCCAGATACCCGGCGCCCCACCGGACACCCTCGTCCGTCTGGCGCCTTTGAGTAAGCAGCGTCTCTATTACTCAGTAGTAACATCAAGCGGCACTGAGATCAAGGTCACGTTGCCACAAAATGGACTAACTATCCAATTGACGGCGGAGTTCCCGGGTGAGGTCCCCCGGGGTCGTCACGGGGAGCCGGCACACGAATCCCTGGCAGACGTAGGCGGCGGGCGCACCGTCCACGAGCACGCGGTCCTCCAGCAGCGGCACCCCCGTCGCGCCGGGTTCGCCCACGCTGACCACGGCTCCCGGGGACGTCGCCATCAGCGCCGTCTGGTGCAGGGCGCGGGTGCGCCCGTCGTCCCGGGGGCCGATGACGGCGATCTCCGCCGGACCGGCGAGGTGCGCCTCCGCGACGGCCAGCCCCCAGCCCGCGAACCGCGCGTGCTTCTCGGCCAGCGGGGTCACCGGGGACAGCGCCTCGGCGGCGCGCTCGCGGTGCCAGTCCGCGCCCGTGAGCGCGGCGTACGACAGCAGCGCCCCGGCCGCGGCGAACTGCCCCGAAGGGGTCGCATTGTCCGTGGGGTCCTGCGGCCGCCGGAACAGCCGCTCGGCGTCGTCGGCGGTGTCGTAGAACCCGCCGCGCCCGTCCTGGAAGCGCTCCAGGACGGTGGCGAGCAGCTCCCCCGCGAGCCGCACGTGCTTGGGGTCGCCCGTCACCGCGTGCAGCGCGATCAGCCCCTCCGCGACGTCGGCGTAGTCCTCCAGGACCCCGGCGTGCGATCCCGCGACCCCGTTGCGCGACGTCCGGACGAGCCGCCCGTCGCGCTCGTGCACGTCCACGAGCAGCCGGGCCACCTCCTCCGCGGCGGTGACGAGGTCCGGGCGGTCGAACAGGGCGCCGCACTCGGCGAGCGCCGCGACGGCCAGCCCGTTCCACGCGGCCACGACCTTGTCGTCCCGCGCGGGCGGGACCCTGTGCGAGCGCGCCTCCAGCAGGGCGGTGCGGACGCGCTCGTACCGCTCCGGGTCGTCCGGGTCGGCGAGCAGCTGGAGGACGGACGACCCGTGCTCGAACGTCCCCGTGACCTCGAAGAGGCGCTCCGCGTAGGCGCCGTCGTCCGCGCCGAGGACCTCGCGGAGCTGCGTCGGCGTCCAGACGTAGTACTTCCCCTCGACGCCCTCGCTGTCGGCGTCCAGCGCCGAGGCCAGCCCGCCTTCCGGCGTCCGCAGGTCGCGCAGCATCCAGTCGCACGTCTCCAGCGCCACGCGCCGCGCGAACGGCGTGCCCGTCAGCCGCCACCAGTGGGCGTAGACCCGCGCTAGGAGGGCGTTGTCGTACAGCATCTTCTCGAAGTGGGGGACGATCCACTCGGCGTCCACCGAGTACCGCGCGAACCCGCCGCCGAGCTGGTCGTACATCCCGCCCCTGGCCATGGCCTCCAGGGTGTGCGCGGCCATGGCGAGGGCCCGGTCGTCGCCGGTCCGCGCGTGGTGGCGCAGCAGGAACTCCAGGGCCATCGACGGCGGGAACTTCGGCGCCCCGCCGAACCCGCCGCGCGCCCCGTCGTACGACTGCGCGAGGACCCCGACCGCGTGCGCGAGCCGCTCCGCGCCGGGCGGCTCCGCCCCGGCCGGCTCCGGGCCCCGCTGCGTGAGCGCCTCGACGACCTGCCGCCCCTGGCCGACCACGTCGTCCCGCTGCTCGCGCCACGCCTTGTCCACCGCCTGGAGCAGCGCCCGGAACTGCGGCCGGGGGAAGTACGTCCCGCAGTAGAACGGCTCGCCGTCCGGGGTCGCGAACACCGTCATCGGCCAGCCGCCCTGGCCGGTCATGGCCTGCGTGGCCTCCATGTAGACGGCGTCGATGTCGGGCCGCTCCTCGCGGTCGACCTTGATGTTGACGAACAGCTCGTTCATGAGCCGCGCGGTCTCGCCGTCCTCGAAGGACTGGTGCGCCATGACGTGGCACCAGTGGCAGGCGGCGTACCCCACGGACAGCAGGACGGGGACGTCCCGGCGGCGCGCCTCGGCGAACGCCTCGTCGCTCCACTCCCACCAGTCCACCGGGTTGTCGGCGTGCTGGAGCAGGTACGGGCTGGTCGCGTCCTTGAGCCGGTTCATGCCCCCGATCCTGCCCGATCCGGCCGCCGCATCACCCCCGCGGGCCCGCCCGTCAGGGGCCCGGAGCCGGGCTCGGGGCCGCGGGCCCGGTGACCGCCGCGTCGCGGCGCCGCGGCAGCGGGATCCGGTCCAGGTCGTGCGCGAGGGTGATCTCGCCGCCGAACCGCGCGGCGGCCTCGTCCAGGAAGCGGTGCTCGTCCTCGACCCGGTACCGCTCGGAGAAGTGCGTCAGGACGAGGTGCCGCACGCCCGCCTCCGCGGCGACCCCGCCCGCCTGGCCCGCGGTGAGATGGCCGTACTCGGTGGCGAGCGCCGTGTCTTCGCCGAGGAACGTCGACTCGATGACCAGCATGTCCACGCCGTCGGCGAGCTCGCCGACGCCGTCGCAGAGGCGGGTGTCCATGACGAACGCGACCTTCTGCCCCGGCCGCCGGACGCCGCACTCCTCCAGCAGGACCATGCGCCCGTCCGGAGTGGTCACCCGCCCCTCCCGCTGGAGTTCCCTCACCAGCGGGCCTTGGACGCCGCGCGCGGCGAGCTCGGCGGGCAGCATCGTCACCCCGTCCGGCTCCTCCAGGCGGTAGCCGTAGGCCTCCACCGGGTGGGACAGGCGCCGCGCGACCAGCGTGAACGGGGACTCCGCCAGCGTGGCCCGCTCGCCCGCGACCGGCCGCTCCCGGATCACCTCGGTGTCGCGGAAGGCGGACGCGTGCCGCAGCCGCTCCCAGTACTCGGCGCCGCTCGCCGGGAACACCGCCCGCACGGGATGCTCGACGCCGTCCCGGGCGATCCGCTGGACGATGCCGGGCACGCCGAGGCAGTGGTCGCCGTGGAAGTGCGTCACGTAGATCCACGTCACGTCGTGCGCGGACAGCCCGGCGTGCGTCATCTGCCGCTGGGTGCCCTCCCCCGGGTCGAACAGCAGGCCCTCGCCGTCCCAGTGCAGCAGGTAGCCGTTGTGGTTGCGGGACTTGGTGGGCACGGCGCTGGCCGAGCCGAGCACGACGAGATCGCGGACCGACATCCCACCATGGTGCCGGGTACGGGCCGCCGGTAAGCGAATGGTTATCCTGTCCGCGTCGTCGACCGGTGCACTGAGTCGACCGGTGCAGTGAGGAGCCCCCGTGGCCGGAAGCAAGCGCGAGAAGATCAAGATGACGCCGGACGAGGTCGGGGCGTACCTCGCCGCCAACTTCAAGGTCCAGGTCGCGACGGTCGGCAAGGACGGCGAGCCGCACCTCGTCACGATGTTCTACGCGCTGCTCGACGGCAAGATCGCCTTCACCACGTACAAGGCGTCGCAGAAGGTGCTGAACCTGCGCCGGAACCCGACGATGACCTGCCTGGTCGAGGACGGCGTGGAGTACGCCGAGCTGCGCGGCGTGGCGCTCTACGGGCGCGGCCTCGTCATCGAGGACCCGGAGCCGCGCAGCAAGGTCGGCATGGTCGTCGGGTCGCGGATGGCCGGGCTGCCCGTCCCGGAGATCGGCGAGCCGATCGACCCGGCCGTCGCCGCGGGGATCGAGCAGGCGCTGGCGAAGCGCGTCCTCATCGTCATGGAGCCCGACCGCGTCGTGAGCTGGGACCACTCCAAGGCCTGAGCGCGCCGCGCCGGACGATCAGGTGCCGAGCGCGGCGCGGCGCTCGGCGGTGCTCCCGGCCTTCGGGCTCGGGACGGCGGCGTACAGCTCGACCGCGCGGTCCAGCGCCGCGCCCTCGGCCACGGGATCGCCGCGCAGCCGCGCCGCGTCGGCGATGTGGACGAACATGTCGCCCTGCTGTTCGACCGCCTCCTCGGCCCGCATGATCTCCAGGGCCTGCCCGAAGAGGTTGAGCGCCGTGACAGGCCGGTCCAGGCGCAGGTAGGCCTGGCCGAGGCTGGTCAGGGCCCGGCCGCGGGAGTAGCGGTCGGGCTCGGGGAGCGCGGCGAACGCGTCCGGCAGCGGCCGCAGCAGGTCGAGCGCGCGGTCGAGGTCGCCGGTCTCGACGAGCGCCCGCCCGAGGTGGTGGCGGGCGAGCAGCACCGCGCGGTCGCCGCCGTCCCGCTCGGCGCGGCGCAGGCCCTCCTCCAGCGCCTGGACGGCCTCCTTCCAGCGCTCGCGCTCCAGCAGCGCCAGCCCCTCGGCCTCGACCCGCGGGTCGCCCGCGGCGGCCCCGGCGGCGTAGTGGTCGAGGACGCGGCGGGACGCGGCCTCCCGGTCCGCGGCGGGCTCCTCCCGCTCGGCGAGCTCGCGGGCGTAGTCGCGCTGCGGCCCCGGCAGGCGGAACCGGCCGCCGCCCTCGTCGGCCACGAGCCCGTGCTCCACCAGCGTCCGCAGCAGGTCCGCCGCCTCGTCCTCGGGCAGGTCCGCCAGGACGGCCGCGGCGGCGGCGCCGACGTCCTCGCCGGGGTGCAGCCCCAGCAGCCGCAGCAGCCGGGCGGCCGCCGGCGGGAGCCGGCGGTAGGCGTCCTCGAAGTTCGCGCGCACGTCGAGGGTCCTCCCCGGCGGCGGCGGAGTCCAACCGGCCCGATCAGGTCACGCGGGGGCGCGCCTGGACCAGCCGGTGGGCGCGGACGTCCCAGAGCGCGAGCACCACCACGACGGCGGTGGCGCAGAGGTGCAGGGCCAGCGGGGTGAGCGCGGAGGACACCGCCGCCAGGACCGCCAGGGCCAGCAGCGCGGCGAGCCGCGCCCCGGTGAACGTCCCGAACACCACCCGCTTGAACAGGGCGTGGCCCGCGATGAACAGGGCCGGGCCGCCGGTCGCGACCGCCGCGAACCCGTGCGTCACGTGCCCGCCGGGATGGGCCAGCACCAGCTCGTCGGCGACCGCGCCGACGATGATGCCCGCGACCATGACGATGTGGATGAAGGTGTAGGCCGACCGCCCGAGCCGCCCGGGGTCGGCGGACGAGGCGATCCGGTCCGCCGCCGCCTCCGCCGTGTGGTCGAAGTAGATCCACCAGAGCGCGACCGTGCCCGCGAACGCCGAGACGAACGCCGCCGCGACGGCCGCCGTCGGCGTGCTCTGCGCGAGCGTCGCGCCGGTGACCAGGACCGACTCGCCCAGCGCGATGATCAGGAAGAGCTGGCAGCGCTCGGCCATGTGCGCGCCGTCGATCGTCCAGTCGGCGGTGCTGGACCGGCCGAGCAGCGGCGTCGCGTACCCGTGCCACGGCGCCAGGTAGTCCAGCGCGACGGCCAGCAGCCACAGGCCCGCGCGGACGTCGGCGTCGTCGACGAGGGCTCCGGCGATCCACAGCGCGCCCGCGACCACCAGCCAGAACAGGATGCGCTGGAAGTTGCGGCCGAGCGGGTGCCGCCGTGTGGAGTACACGACGAAGGCCGTCCGCCCGACCTGGATCGCCGTGTAGCCGGCCGCGAACCAGAGGCCCCGGTCGCCGAACGCCTCCGGCAGCATCGCCGACATGAACAGCCCGGCGACCATCACCCCGGTCAGCATCAGCCGGACGGCGGGATGGTCGGGGTCGAACCAGTTGGTGGTCCAGCAGGTGTACATCCACGCCCACCACACCGCCAGCAGGAGCAGCAGGGTCTCGGCGGCGCCGCGGATCGTCAGGTGCTCCAGCAGCCGGTGCGACAGCTGCGTGACCGCGAAGACGAAGACCAGGTCGAAGAACAGCTCGAAGAAGGTGACCCGGGCGCCGCCCTCGCCGCGGGCGCGCAGCAGGTTCCCGAGCCCGGCCGGGCCGGCCGGGCGGGCCGCCGGGCCGGGCGGAGCGGACTCGGGCGGAGCAGACTCGGTCATGGGCGTCCCGTCCGTCAGGTCGTCCGATGGCCGGGTCACCCCCCGGCCCCAAGGGCGGGGGGTCAGCCGTCACCGGCGGGCTTCTCCGAGCCCGCCGCCGTCTCCGTCTTCGCGCCGGTCGTCTTCGCGGCGGCCGCCGGGCCGGTGCCCGGGGCCGTCCCGTCCCGGCCGGCCTTCGCGGCCTGGGCCCGCTCCCACTCCTGCTGCCTGAGGTCGGCCTCCTTCGGCGCCTGGATCTTCTTCATCTGCTTGTTCATCGAGCGGACGAGGAACACCAGGGCCACCAGCAGCGCCAGGAACACCCCGAAGCCGAGGAAGCCCGGAGTGACCGTGTCGTCGTTGAGCGGAAGAGCGAGCGGAAGCACTACAGAGACACCTTCTCCCGGATGCCGGCGAACAGATCGTCCTCCGGCAGCTCGGTGTCGACCAGGGACCTGGCCAAATGGTAGTCCTCCGTCGGCCATGCCTCTCGCTGGACCTCCAGCGGGACGACGAACCAGAAGCCGTCGGGGTCGATCTGGGTGGCGTGGGCGAGCAGCGCGCGGTCCCGGGTCTCGAAGTGGTCGGCGCACGGGACGCGGGTCGTCACGGCCCAGGTGGGGCGCGTCTCGTCCTCGAACCGCTTCAGCCAGTCCTCGTAGGGCGACTCCAGCCCGGCCTTCTCCATCGCGGCGTGCAGCGCCACGATCCGCTCCTTGCTGAAGGTCATGTGGTAGTAGAGCTTCAGCGGCTGCCAGGGCTCGCCCGCGCCCGGGTAGCGCTCCGGGTCGCCCGCGGCCTCGAACGCCTCCACCGACACCTTGTGGCACATCACGTGGTCGGGATGCGGGTAGCCGCCGTTCTCGTCATAGGTGAGCATCACGTGGGGCCGGAACTCGCGGACGGCCCGCACCAGCGGCTCGGACGCGACCTCCAGCGGCTGCAACGCGAAGCAGCCCTCGGGCAGGGGCGGCGGCGGGTCGCCCTCCGGGAACCCGGAGTCGACGAAGCCCAGCCAGCGCTGGTCCACCCCGAGGATCTCCCGGGCCCGCGCCATCTCCTCCTCGCGGACCTTGCCGATGTCGGCCTTGATCTCCGGACGGTCCATCGCGGGGTTCAGGATGTCGCCGCGCTCGCCGCCCGTGCAGGTGACGACCAGCACCTCGACGCCGTCGGCGACGTACCGCGCCATGGTGGCCGCGCCCTTGCTGGACTCGTCGTCCGGATGGGCGTGCACGGCCATCAGGCGCAGCGGCTCCGCGCCCCCGGCCGGCCGTTCCACCGTCGTACCGTCGATGACCTCGGACACCTGGGGATCTCCCTCTCAGCGAGCAAAGCGGACGTGCGGGACGGGCCCCGGTGCGGAGCACGCGCACGGACAGACGAGAATTGTCCCTGACAACGTCCGCACCCCGCACGGAGATTCCCTGCCATGACCACGAGCGTGTCCGAAGCGGCGGCGCCCGCCGAGCCCCGGCGGGGCCGGCTGGGCCTTGTGATCATCGGCGTGGTGACGGCGGTGACGGCGTGCGGTTTCGGCATCCTCGCGTCCCATGTCGGGCAGACCCCCGGCATCGCCGCGCAGACGATCACCTATGACGTGCGGAGCGACACCTCGGTCGAGATCAACTACTCGGTGGCCAAGCCGTCGGGCGACGCGGTGCGCTGCACGGTGGACGCCTACGACACCGATTTCGCGGTGCTCGTCCAGAAGGAGATCACCGTGCCGGCGGGCGAGTCGAGCGTGACCCGCAACGAGACGCTGCAGACGCCGCGGCGGGCCACCGGGGCCCGCGTGCGGGACTGCCGCAAGGCGTGATCGATCGCCGTCCGGAGCCGCCCGGACGTCGTTCTTTCCCGGCGCCCGGTGAAACGCGTTTAGCCGGTTGCGGGCGCCGAGTTCAGGGAACCTTTACCCGCACACACCGGATAGGCTAGAGGTTTCACCCGGCCGCACTTCATGTCGATGTGGCGCTCGCCCCCCGGCGGGGGCGGGCGAGGATCGCAACATGTAAATGAGGAGTACCCGTGACCGAGACCCGCGCTGACAACGTCACCTGGCTCACCCAGGAGGCGTACGACCGGCTCAAGGCTGAGCTGGACCACCTGTCGGGCCCGGGCCGCATCGAGATCGCTCAGAAGATCGAGGCGGCGCGGGAGGAGGGCGACCTGCGCGAGAACGGCGGCTACCACGCGGCCAAGGAGGAGCAGGGCAAGATCGAGGGCCGGATCCTCCAGCTCCAGGGCATCCTGGAGAACGCGCGCGTCGGCGAGGCGCCCCGCACCGAGGGCGTCGTCGGCCCGGGCATGACCGTCACGGTCGCCTTCGAGGGCGACGACGAGGAGGTCACGTTCCTGCTCGCCTCCCGCGAGGAGAGCGGAGCCCCCATAGACGTCTACTCGCCGAAGTCGCCGCTCGGCGCCGCGATCAACGGCAAGAAGGTCGGCGAGAAGGCCTCCTACTCGCTGCCGAACGGGCGGAGCATGACCGTCGAGATCATCGACGCGACCCCCTACGTGGGAGCGGCCTGAGCCGCAGCCGTTCCGGCGGCCGTCCCCCGGGACGGCCGCCCACCGGCCGGGAAGCGAGCGGTCCGCCGTCCCTCATCGGGGCGGCGGGCCGCTCGCTTTCCCGCGTCCGGACGCCCGCGCGGCGGCGCGCACCAGCGGCAGCGTCCGGTACGGCACCTGCGTGGCCAGCGAGATCACCGAGGACGCGCGCTCCACGCCCGCCACGTCCACGAGCACGTCGATGACGCGCTGGAGGTCGGTGTTGCTGCGCGCCACGACCCGGCAGAGCATGTCCCCGGGCCCGGTGATCGTGTGCGCCTCGATGACCTCGGGGACCTGCGCGAGCCGCGCACCCACCGGGTCGTGCCCGCCCGCCTGCTGAAGCTGAAGCGTCACGAACGCGGTCACCCCGTAGCCGAGCGCCGCCGGGTCGATCTCCGGGCCGTACCCGCCGATCACGCCGTCCCGCGCCAGCCGGTCGAGCCGCGCCTGGACGGTGCCGCGCGCGACCCCGAGCCGCCGGGACGCCTCCAGCACCCCGATGCGCGGCTCGGCCGCGAACAGCTCGATCAGCCGGCCGTCCAGCTCGTCGATCGGCACCGCGCCTCCCGGGAACCCGCACGTTTCATGGTCATCCTGTACAGGACGTCCGGTCGGACCCGGCTGCCACTGTACAGAGTGCCCAGTGATTCAAGCCACTCTTGCGCACCTTGTAGCCGCTTGTCGAGATTAGGTGGCATGGATGAGTTTCCGGTCAAGGGCATGGACGCCGTCGTCTTCGCCGTCGGCAACGCCAAGCAGGCGGCGCACTACTACTCGACCGCGTTCGGCATGCGGCGGGTCGCCTACCGCGGCCCCGAGAACGGCAGTCCCGACGAGGCCGTGCACGTCCTGGAGTCGGGCGGCGCGCGGTTCGTCTTCCGCGGCCCGGTGCGGGCGGGCACCGGCATCGGCAGGCACGTCGCCGAGCACGGCGACGGCATCGTCGACCTCGCCATCGAGGTCCCCGACGTGGAGGCCGCCTACCGGCACGCCGTGGCCAAGGGCGCCACGGGCCTTGAGGAGCCCCACGTCATGGAGGACGAGTACGGCAAGGTGACGATCGCGGCCATCGCCACCTACGGCGAGACGCGGCACTCGCTGGTCGACCGCTCCAACTACAGCGGCCCCTACCTGCCGGGCTTCGCCGCCGCCGACCCCATCGTCGAGCCGCCGGAGAAGCGCTTCTTCCAGGCGATCGACCACTGCGTCGGCAACGTCGAGCGCATGGACGAGTGGGCCGGCTTCTACCACCGGGTCATGGGCTTCACCGACATGGCGGAGTTCATCGGCGACGACATCGCCACCGAGTACTCCGCGCTGATGTCCAAGGTGGTCGCCGACGGGACCCGCAAGGTGAAGTTCCCGCTCAACGAGCCGGCGGAGAGCAAGCGCAAGTCGCAGATCGACGAGTACCTGGAGTTCTACGGCGGCCCCGGCGTCCAGCACATCGCGCTCGCCACCAACGACATCCTCGCCTCGGTCGACCGGATGCGCGCCGCCGGCGTCGAGTTCCTCGACAGCCCCGACTCCTACTACGACGACCCGGAGCTGCGCGCCCGCATCGGCGAGGTCCGCGTTCCGATCGAGGAGCTGCGCGCGCGCCGCATCCTCGTCGACCGCGACGAGGACGGCTACCTGCTCCAGATCTTCACCAAGCCCGTCCAGGACCGGCCGACGGTGTTCTTCGAGCTGATCGAGCGGCACGGCTCCCTCGGCTTCGGCAAGGGCAACTTCAAGGCGCTGTTCGAGGCGATCGAGCGGGAGCAGGAGCGCCGCGGCAACCTGTGACGCCCCGCTCCCGGGGTCAGCGCGCGCTGTCCGGGACGGGCAGACTGTCTCGACATGAGCGAACCACCCCAGAAGCCGCAGCCCTCCGGTGACGACTGGCGGCCTCCGGACTCCCCCGCGTCCGGAGGCGCGTCCTCCGGCGACACTTCCGCCACCGAGAGCGCGCAGGACGCCCCGGCGGAGGCGCCCGACGACCGTCCGCCGCCGTACCAGGGCGCGTACGGCGGCCTGCCCGCCTACGGCCAGCCGGTGCCGGGCGCGTCCGACCCCGGCCAGGGCGCGTCCGGATACGGCCAACCCGCGCCCGGGCAGCCGTTCCCGGGACACGCACCGCCCGGCTACGGACAACCCGGCTACGGGCAGCCGGGCTACGGACCGCCCGGCCACGGCGGCCAAGGCGACCCGCTGGCGGGCCGCGGCGCCAGGCTCGGCGCCGGGATCCTGGACGGGCTGATCGTCGGCCTGGTGTCGGTGCCCTTCATCATCCAGGCGATCCGCTGGGACAAGCTCCAGGACGCCGCCGACTCCGGCACGACCATCGCCCCGGACGACATCTACGACATCCCCCGGCTCATGATCGGCTACGCGATCACGTTCGTGCTCGGCTTCGCGTACTACGTCGTCGCGCACGCCCGGTGGGGCCAGACGGTCGGCAAGCGGGCGGTGGGCATCCGGCTGGTCCGCGCGTCCGACCTCGGAGCGGTCGGCTGGGGGCAGGTGTGCGCGCGGCAGGGCTTCGTCTACCTGTTCAGCATCGGCACCGCCGTCCTCAACCTGCTCGGCCCCTTCGGCGGCGTGCTGGGCCTCGTCGCCCTGCTCGACAACGCGTGGATCCTGTGGGACCAGCGGCGGCAGGCCGTCCACGACAAGGTGGCCGGGACGGTGGTGGTGAAGGCCGCCCCGTGGATCCCCAACCCGTACGCCGGACGCTGAGCCGGACCGGCCCGGCAACCTTTGATCATCCACGGGTAAAACTCTGCGGCGCCCCGGGCGCGGCGACGTTTGCGCGAGGGCGGCACGGCCGACTTTGACGGCATGACGCAACCGCCGAACGACCCCGCGTCCGGGGACGAGCCGGACGACCGGCCGTACGGGCAGCAGCCGCCCCGCCACCCCGAGCAGGCCGAACCCCCCGAACACGGGCGGCAGCCCGGCCAAGGCGACCAGCCGGGCCAGGGCGGACAGCCCGGCTACGGCGACCAGCCGAGTTGGGGCGGGCAGGCGGGCGGCTACGGGCAGCAACCCGCATACGGCCAGCAATCCGACTACGGGCAGCAGCCAGGGCACGACTACCAACCCGGGCAGGAGCAGCACCCCGGCTACGGCCAGCAGCCCCACCAGTACGAGAACCAGCCCGGCTACGGCCAGCAGCCCGAATACGGCCAGTCGCCCGGCTACGGGCAACAGCCTGGCTATGGACAGCAACCGGGGTACGGCCAGCAGTCCCAGTACGGCGAGCAATTCGGGCAGCCCGGATATGGCGCACAGTCGGGCCAGCCCGGATACGGGCAGCAGCAGCCGGGATATGGAGGCCAGCCCGGTTACGGGGAGCAGCAGCCGTACGGACAGCAGCAGCCGCCGCCCTATGGCGGTCCCGCTTACGGCGAGCAGACCCCTTATGGCGGCCTGCCCGGCTATACGGGCGGTGAGAGCGGTTACGCCGATCCGTCCGCGGGCCTGGCGAGCCGGTGGGCTCGGCTCGGGGCCGCCATCGTGGACGGCATCATCCTCGGCGTCGTGACCGGCCTGCTGTCGCTGCCCTTCGTCGACTGGGACACCGTGCTCCACCCGAACAGGGGCGAGCCGGTGTACGACGGCGGGCAGGTGACGGGCAACCTGCTGGGCGTCGTGATCGGATTCCTGTACTTCTGGCTGCTGCACGCGAGGTGGGGGCAGACGCTCGGCAAGAAGCTGCTGCGGATCCGTGTCGTCCGCGAGCAGGACCGGGGGCCGATCGGCGGCGGGCAGGCGGCGGGGCGCGCCGCGTTCTACAGCGTGCTGGGCGGGATCTGCGGCTGCATCGGGCTGATCGACGTGCTGTGGATCCTGTGGGACCAGCGCAGGCAGGCGCTGCACTGCAAGGTGGCGCGCACCGTCGTCGTGAAGGCGGATCCGCACGCACCTGACCCCTACGCCCGGCGTTGAGGCTTGTGGTGGGTTAGTTCCGAGTTGCCCAGCGTGCCCTGTCCCGGGCAGGCTGGACGGCGTGCACACGGCCGCAGGAACGCCCAGCCCCCGACAGCACGGCCCGCGGGCCGCGATCCGCGGCGCGGCCGGCCTGGCCGCCGTCGCCCTCGCGGGGTCGCTGACCGCCTGCCAGTCCCCGTTCGACGACGGCTCCGCCAAGGGGCCGTCGGCGTCGCCCGAGGGGCCCGCGGCCACGGGTCCGGCGGGGCCGACCTCGGCGGGCGACCAGTACGTGCCGGGCGACGGCAACGGCGGCTACGACGTCCAGAACTACGCGCTGAAGCTGACGATCACGCCGGGCGGCGCGAAGGAGCTGGACGGCACCGCCACGATCACGGCGACGGCGACCGAGCGGCTCGCCCGCTTCAACCTCGACCTGACGGGCCTGGAGGTCGCGTCCGTCGCGGTGGACGGCGCGCCGGCGCGGCAGCAGCGCGGCGGGAGCGAGCTGGAGATCACTCCGGCGAAGGCGCTGGAGAAGGGCGCGAAGTTCACGACGGTGATCCGGTACTCGGGGACGCCGCGTCCGGTGGCGGACCCGATCCTCGGCAAGTACGGCTGGGTCCGGACGAGCGACGGGGTGTTCGTGGCGTGCCAGCCGAGCGGGGCGCACACGTGGTTCCCGAGCAACGACCATCCGAGCGACAAGGCGACGTTCGACTTCGAGATCACGGTGCCGGCGGGGCTGACGGCGATCGCGAACGGCGAGCCGGACACGGCCCCGTCCGGGACGCCGGGCGGCGGGGCGCCGACCACGGGCCCGGGCGGCGGCGGGGGCCAGCCGGGCGGGACGGAGAACCCCTCGGTCGTGCCGGTGGGGAACCGGATGCTGGCGACCACGTCCAAGTGGCACGTCAAGGAGCCGATGGCGACCTACCTCGCGACGGTGGACGTCGGCCGGTTCAACGTCCGGACGGGCCGCACGGCGAACGGCATCCCCGTGATCACCGCGGTGGACCCGACGCTGGCCGGGGTGAACGTGGACACCTTCCACAAGCTGAACGGCCAGGTCACCGAGGAGTGGGCGAAGCTGTTCGGCCCCTACCCGTTCTCCTCGACCGGCGGGCTGATCGACAACGCGGGCGTCGGGTTCGCGCTGGAGGCGCAGACCCGGCCGGTGTACGGGGCGTTCGGCCTCGAACCGACGATCGTCGCGCACGAGCTGGCGCACCAGTGGTTCGGCGACAGCGTGTCGCTCAAGCGCTGGCAGGACATCTGGCTGAACGAGGGCTTCGCGACCTACGCCGAGTGGACGTGGGACGAGCGGACCGGCGGCCAGTCGCTCCAGGAGCACTTCGACGAGCTGTACCGCAACGGCTCGAACGGCGAGCTGTGGGACGTCCCGACCGGCAACCCGGGCCGGGGCCAGATGTTCGGGCGGTCGGTGTACGACCGGGGCGGGATGACGCTGTACGCGCTGCGCAAGAAGGTCGGCGACGACGCGTTCTTCAAGATCCTCCAGACGTGGACGAAGGAGAAGCGGGACTCGAACGCGGTCACGTCCGAGTTCATCGCGGTGGCGAAGCGCGTCTCCGGCAAGGACCTCGACGCGTTCTTCGACGCGTGGCTCTACCAGCGGGGACGTCCCGCCCTGTAGGCCGCCGGGGCGTGCCTGCGGGGAAGCTTGGCGATCTAGGAGTGAAGGCCGGGCAAGGGCTCGGGAAAGCGCGGCCCGGCGGCGGGCGGCCCGGTGGTCCGGGGCGCGAGACTGTGCCGGGTGAGCGGGTGCTACGGACGGATGACCGCGGCCGCGGCCGCCCTGGTGCTGATGGCGACGGCGACCGGCGCCACCGCGTCCCCGCCCACGGTGGGGGCGCCGGGGACCGCGGGGCTGGGCGACGCCTACTTCCCGAACGCGGGCAACGGCGGCTACGACGTCGAGCACTACGACGTCGGGCTGGCGTACGCGGGCCCGCGGACCGGTGAGGTCGACGCGACCGTGGTGGTGACGGCGAAGGCGACGCAGGACCTCGCGTCGTTCGACCTCGACTACCGCGGCCCGAAGATCGTCGGCATCGCGGTGGACGGCCGTCCGGTGGAGTACCGGCGCGACGACCAGGAGCTCATCGTCTCGCCCGCCGCGCCGATCCCGGCGGGGCACGCGTTCACGACGATCGTCCGGTACGCGGGCCGCCCCGAGCCCGCCCGGAACGACTCGCTCGGCACCTACGGCTGGGTCCCCTCGAAGGACGGCGCGGTCGTGGTCGCGGAGCCGGACGGGGCGCCGACGTGGCTGCCGGTGAACGACCATCCGCGCGACAAGGCGACGTACTCGTTCCGCATCACCGTCCCGAAGGACCTGCGGGCGCTCGCGAACGGCCGTCCGGGACGCGTCGTCCAGGACGAGACGACGACGACCTACGAGTGGGCGGAGGAGTCGCCCATGGCGAGCTATGTGGCCATGGTGGCGATCGGCCGGTTCCAGGTGCGCGAGACGCGGGTCGGGGACATTCCGGTCATCACGGCCGTGGACCCGGCGTTCGCGGAGTCCGCCAAGCGGCTGGAGACGCTCACCGTCAACGCGCTGAAGTGGGAGACGGGCGTGTTCGGCGCGTACCCGTTCGCGACGGCGGGCGGGATCGTGGACGACCCGAAGCTCGACTACGCGCTGGAGACGCAGGAGCGCCCGGTCTACGGCGGTTTCGCCCCGGACGACGACTTCGTCGTCCACGAGCTGGCGCACCAGTGGTTCGGCAACAGCGTCAGCCTGCACGACTGGCGCGACATCTGGCTGAACGAGGGCTTCGCGACCTACGCCGAGTGGCTGTGGCGGGAGCGCGGCTCGAAGGACTCCGCCAAGAAGATCTTCAACCGGTACAACCGGCAGCCCGCCGACTCCCCCATCTTCAACCCGCCGCCGGGCAGGCCGGGCCAGGACGGCATGTTCGGCTTCTCTGTCTACGTCCGGGGCGCGATGTGCCTCCAGGCGCTCCGCGACCGGGTCGGCGACAAGGCGTTCTTCACGATCCTGCGGACGTGGGCGGAGAAGCGCCGCGGCGGCACCGCGACGACGCCGCAGTTCGTCGCGCACGCCGAGGAGGTCTCCGGCCAGCGGCTCGGGACGCTGTTCGACGCCTGGCTCACCGCCCGCGGCAAGCCGAGGAAGTGGTGACCCGGTTTCCGGAGCCGGATGCCGGAAACGTCCGTGGGCCTGCGGATTCGAGACCGAATCGCGCTTGAACGACGGCCGCGCGCAGGAAATTCTGGTCCGCGAGTGCGACCCCATACCGAGGACGAGGCCCCATGAGACGATCCCCCAGAGTCCTGGCCGCGATGGCGATCGGCGCCGCCGCGGGGCTGCTGGCGCCGGCGGTGCCCGCGGGCGCCGCCCCGCGCTTCACCCCCGGCGCGCCCGGCGCGGGCGACCCGTACTTCCCGGACATGGGCAACGGCGGCTACGACGTCGCCCACTACGACATCGGCCTGAAGTACGACCCGGGCACCAAGGCGATCACCGCCGTCACGAAGATCACCGCGCGGGCGACGCAGAACCTCTCCCGGTTCGACCTGGACTTCCTCGGCCCCCTGACGATCTCGTCGCTGACGGTGGACGGCCGCAAGGCCGCCTACACCCGCACCGGCGCGCAGGAACTGGTGATCACCCCCGCGCGGGGACTGCGCCGGAACGGCCGCTTCACCGTCACGGTGGCGTACGCGGGCGTCCCGCAGACGATCAAGGACCCGGCGCTCGGCACGTCCGGCTGGGTCCCGACGCAGGACGGCGGCGTCATGCTGAACCAGCCGTTCGGCGCCGCGACCGTCTTCCCCGTGAACGACCACCCGACCGACAAGGCGACCTACTCCTACACCCTTTCCGCGCCGCAGGGCCTCACCAGCCTCGCCAACGGCGACCTGAAGGGCCGCGCGACCAAGGCGGGCTGGACGGTCTCGCGCTGGGAGGTCCGCGACCCGATGGCGAGTGAGCTGTCCATGGTCGCCTTCGGCAAGTACGACGTCCTCACCGGACGCACCAAGGCGGGCGTGCCGAACCTCACGGCCACCGACCAGGCCCTGGCGATCAAGCCTGAGCTCGCCCGCCAGTTCCACCAGCAGACCGCCGACGTCGTCGACTTCGAGTCCTCGGTGTTCGGCCGCTACCCGTTCACGTCCACGGGCGGGATCGTCATCAAGGGCGGCGTGGGCTACGCGCTGGAGACCCAGGGCCGTCCCGTGTACGACCTGGGACGCCGCCCGGGCACCATCCCGAGCGGCGACCTCCTCGCGCACGAGCTGGGTCACCAGTGGTTCGGCGACTCGGTGTCGCCGACGCGCTGGGCCGACATCTGGCTGAACGAGGGCTTCGCGACCTACGCCGAATGGCTGTACGCCGAGAAGTTCTCCGGTACGCCCGTCCAGAAGAGCTTCGACGAGCAGTACGCCACCCCCGCGGACAACGACCTGTGGAAGGGCAAGGTCGCCGACCCCGGCCGCGACGGGATCTTCGACGACCTCGTCTACAACCGTGGCGCGATGGCGATCCACGCGCTGCGCAAGCGGATCGGCGAGAAGGCGTTCTCCCGCCTGCTCAAGGAGTGGCCCGCCGCCCACCGCGGCGGCGACGCCTCCACGCGCGACTTCGTCCGCTTCGCCGCCGCCCTGTCCCACAAGAACCTGGACGGATGGGCTAAGGCCTGGCTCTACTCCGAGGGCAAACCGAGCCTCTGACGACCCGCCGGCGTCCCCCGCGACCGCTCGCGGGGGGACGCCGGCCTAGCTCAGCGTGAGCGTGTAGCCCTTCTGGCGGAGGCGTCCGATCACGTCCTCCGAATGCTCGGAGCCGCGCGTCTCCAGGTGCATCAGCACCTCCGCCTCCTCGACGTGCAGCCGGGCCGCCACCCGCTCGTGCATGACGTCCAGCACGTTGACGCCGAGCTCCGCCAGCTCGCCGAGCAGCGTCACCAGGGCGCCCGGGCGGTCCTTCAGCCGGCAGCGGACGACCAGGTAGCGGCCCGCGCCCGCCAGGCCGTGCCGCAGCACCTTCGACAGCAGCAGCGGATCGACGTTGCCGCCCGACAGCAGCACGACCACCGGCGTCCGGACCGCGTACGAGTGCTCCAGCAGCGCCGCGACCCCCGCCGCCCCGGCGGGCTCCACGACCTGCTTCGCGCGTTCGAGGCACAGCAGCAGCGCCTGCGAGATCGACTCCTCGGTGACCGTGACGACTGCGTCGACCAGCTCGGTGAACAGGTCGTAGGTGAGGTCCCCCGGGCGGCCGACGGCGATGCCGTCCGCCATCGTGGGCTGGATCTCCACGCGGGTCGGCCGGCCCGCCGCCAGCGACGCGGGGAACGCCGCCGCGCGCTTGGCCTGGGCGCCGACGACCTTGACGTCCGGGCCGCCCTCCTCCTTCGCCATGCCCTTCAGCGCCGCCGCGACACCCGACATCAGCCCGCCGCCGCCGACCGCGCCGACCACCGTCCGCACGTCCGGGACCTGCTCCAGGATCTCCAGCCCGATCGTGGCCTGCCCGGCGACCACGTCGGGATGGTCGAACGGGTGGATGAGCACCGCGCCGCGCTCCTCGGCGTACTCGCGCGCCGCGACCAGGCAGTCGTCCACGGTCGGCCCGGGGAAGACCACGTCGGCGCCGTAGCCGCGGGTCGCGGCGACCTTCGGCAGCGCCGCCCCCGCCGGCATGAACACCGTGGCCTTGCAGCCGAGCATCGACGCCGCCAGCGCGACGCCCTGCGCGTGGTTGCCCGCGCTCGCCGCGACCACGCCGCCCGCCCGCTCCGCCTCGCTCAGCCGCGCGATCCGCACGTACGCCCCGCGGATCTTGAACGAGCCGGTGCGCTGGAGGTTCTCGCACTTCAGCAGGACGGGCCCGCCGATGGCCTCCGACAGCACCCGGGAGTGGATCATCGGAGTGCGGACGGCCACGTCGCGCAGGAGCTCGTGCGCGGCCCGGATGTCGTCGACGCTGACGAGGGTCATGCCCCGATCTTCCCACGCACCGCCACCAGACAGACGCCCACCAACCACCCCAAAACCGCCGTTGCGCCCGCCACAAACCTCAGTCGGCGTTCCAGTACTGGTCCCCTGCGAAGATCAGGGCCGCGGCGCCGATCAGGCCCGACGTCTGGCCCAGGGCCGCGGGGACGACCTGGACCTTCCGGGCGAAGCGCATCCGGGCGTGCGTCCGGAACGACTCCTCCAGCGGGTCGAACAGCAGCGCGCCCGCCTGGGACACGCCGCCGCCGATCGCCGCGACCTCCAGGTCGCACAGGTGCGTCGCGGAGGCGATGGCGATGCCGATGGCGCGGCCGGCGCGGCGCATCGCGGCGACGGCGACCGGGTGGCCGCGGCGGGCGTCGGCGGCGAGCTCGACGCCGGTCACGTCCCGGCTGCCGGGCCGCCAGCCCTGCCCCTGCGCCCACGCGACCAGGCCGGGGCCCCGGGCGACGGCCTCCAGGCAGCCGCGGCCGCCGCACTTGCAGGGCGGCCCGTCCGGGTCGACGACGACGTGGCCGATGTGCCCGGCGTTGCCGCTGGCGCCGTCGATGAGCCGCCCGTCCAGGACGAGGCCGCCGCCGACGCCGGTGGACACCACCATGCCGAGGACGTTGCCGCGGCCCCGCCCGGCGCCGCGCCAGTGCTCGCCGACGGCGACGCAGACGGCGTCGTTGTGGATGCGGACGGGCAGCCCCGCGTGCCGGGCGCGGAGCCGCTCGCGCAGCGGGAACCCGCGCCACGCGGGGATGTTCAGCGGGGACACCTCGGCGGCGGGCCAGGTCATCGGCCCGCCGCAGCCGACGCCGACGCCCGCGAGGCGGGGCGAGCCGGCGTCGGCGATGAGCTTGTCCATCAGCGCCTCCAGCGTCCGCCACAGCCCGTCGGCGTCGAGGCCGGAGGCGTGCGGGGTGGCGACGCGGTCGTAGGCGGCGACGCGGCCGCGGGGCTCGACGAGGGCCGCGGCCAGCTTCGTCCCGCCGACGTCGACGGCGAGGACGGGTGCGCCCATGTCGGTCAAACCTGCTCTCCGGACGGGCCGAACGCGAGGATGGACGCGGTGAAGCCGTGCACGTGGTTGCGTCCCGCCACCGGGCCGATCTCGCCCGCGGCGAAGAAGCCGCCGATGCCGGCGGGCCCGAACGCGCGGTCGAGCACCTTCGCGTCGTGGTCGGAGTCGGGGAACATGGCCCGGCCCCGGCCGTTGCAGGAGAACAGCAGCACGCCCTCGACGGGGGCGAGGTCGAACCGTTCGAGGAGGGCGGCGAGGTCCTCCTCGGCGGCGCCCGCGTCGCGGACCTGGAACCGGACGGTGCGGCCGACGTCGACGACGTCGCCGATCGCGATGGCGCCGCTGTCGGTGTCGGCGCCGACGACGCCGCGGACGAGGAAGTCGCCGTGCTCGTGCTCGTCGGCGTACTCGTCCATGGCGACGCCGATGAGGAGGCCGCGCCCGGCGAGCTCCTGGTCCTCCTCGGGCAGGTCGAGGACGATCTGCTCCAGCTTCTCCAGCGCGGGGACGCCCGCCAGCTCGTACAGGACGTTCTCGTCGGCCTTCGTCACGACCATGTCGGGGCCGATGGGGCGGGCGCCCTGGCTGACGACGGTCGCGGCGGCGACGGAGCCGCCGATCACCACGCCGACCGCGCCGTCCTGGAACACCTCGCCGCCGACGAACAGCCGGACGTCGCCGCGGTTCTCGCCCTCGGCGAGCCCGCCGACGAGCGGCAGCCCGGGCAGCGCGTCGTCGGACCGCTCCACGAACGCGTCCACCGGGAAGCTGTAGGGGTCGGCGAGGAGGACGCCCACGACGTCGTCGTCGCGGCCCTCGGGCATGCCGACGACGATCAGACGGTCCTCCGCCTTGAGGGTCTCCAGCCGGAACGGTTCGAGCCGCGCCCCGGGCAGCACGGCGGCCCAGGCGCTGACCGCGCCCTGCTCCTCGACGCCGCGCCCCGCGCCGATCACCCCGGACGCGCTGCACCCGACCACCACCGCGCCCCGCGCGGCATCGGCCGCGCGGCGCGCCGCCGCGGCGATCGCGTCGGGGTCGTCCCCGGTGACGAAGACGCAGACGAGGTCGGGCGGCGCGCTCAGCGGCGCCAGGGCCTGCTCCACCGCGTCCGCGGCGGCCTCGGACAGGTCGGGTCCGAGGGCCAGGCCGTCACCGAAACGCGCCATCGGCGTCGCCTCCCCCATTCCGTTCACGGACTCGCTTCACCCTCCCAGTCTCCCCCGCCGCGCGCCGCCGACCCAACCCGCCCGCGAGCCGGGCGGGCCGTCCCGCGGTGCCGAAGGGCGTTCGACGAATAGTCGCCCGAGGGTGCGATTCCGCGCATCGGCGACGTAATGTCGATCGCGTGCGTCCATCCACACCTCGCGAGACCACACTGGGCGAACTGCGCACCAGCGGCCACGTCCAGCGATCGGTGAAGGCCGAGATCCGCCACAACCTGCTGGCCCGGCTGAGATCGGGGGAACCGCGGTTCCCCGGCATCCTCGGCTTCGACGACACCGTCCTGCCGCATCTGGAGCGCGCCCTGCTCGCGGGGCACGACCTGGTGCTGCTGGGCGAGCGCGGGCAGGGCAAGACGCGGCTGATCCGCACGCTCGGCGGGCTGCTGGACGAGTGGACGCCGGTCGTGGCCGGCTGCGAGATCAACGACCATCCGTACGACCCGGTCTGCGTGCGCTGCCGCCGGCTCGCCGCCGAGAAGGGCGACGACCTGCCCGTCGCGTGGAAGCACCGGGACGAGCGGTACGGCGAGAAGCTCGCCACGCCCGACACGAGCGTCGGCGACCTCATCGGCGACGTCGACCCGATCAAGGTGGCGGAGGGCCGGACGCTCGGCGACCCGGAGACCGTCCACTACGGCCTCGTGCCGCGCACCAACCGCGGGATCTTCTCCATCAACGAGCTTCCGGACCTCGCCGAGCGGATCCAGGTGGCGCTGCTGAACGTGCTGGAGGAGCGCGACGTCCAGATCCGCGGCTACGCGCTGCGGCTGCCGTTGGACGTGCTGCTCGTCGCGAGCGCCAACCCGGAGGACTACACCAACCGCGGGCGGATCATCACACCGCTGAAGGACCGCTTCGGCGCCGAGATCCGCACCCACTACCCCCTCGAACTGGACGCCGAGCTGGACTTGATCCGGCAGGAGGCCCATTTCGCCGATCTCGGCGGGCAGCCCGCCGAGGTCCCGGACCACCTGATCGAGGTGATCGGCCGGTTCACCCGGCTCGTCCGCGACTCCACGGCCGTGGACTCGCGGTCCGGCGTGTCCGCGCGGTTCGCGCTCGCGGGCGCCGAGACCGTCGCCGCGGGCGCGGTGCGGCGGGCGGCGCTCACCGGCGAGGAGCGCGCCGTCGCGCGGGTCTGCGACCTGCCGGCGGTCGTCCCGTCGCTGATGGGCAAGGTGGAGTTCGAGGTCAGCGATGAGGGCCGCGAGCAGGAGGTGCTGGAGCACCTGCTGCGCCGGGCCGTCGCCGAGACCTACCGGCGGACGCTGGGCGCCGCCGACCTGAGCGGCCTGCTCGACAAGTTCGACTCCGGTGAGCGGGTCGAGTCGGGCGAGCTGGTGGCCGCGGCCGAGCTGCTGCGCCGCATCGGGCAGGTGCCCGGCCTCGCGAAGATCATGGAGAGGCTCGGCATGACCGGGGAGTCCCCCGGGCAGGCCGCGGCCGCGCTGGAGTTCGCCCTGGAGGGGCTGTTCCTCACCCGGCGTTTGTCCAAGGACGTCTCCGAAGGACGAGCCGACGGGACGGCCACCTACCGGACCTGAGGTCTCCACGCGCAAGGAGATTCGATGAGCCGTTACCAGTACGGCGCTTACGAGGACGGGCCCGATCCGCTGGCCCCGCCGTACGACGTCCGCGACGCCCTGGACGCGATGGGCGACGCGGTGCTGGACGGCACCCGCCCGGACGACGCGCTGCGGGAGCTGCTGCGCCGCGGGCTGCCCGGGCGGCAGGGCCGCCGCGGGCTCGACGACCTGCTGCGGGAGGTGCGGGAGCGCCGCCGTTCGCTGCGCGAGCGGGGCCGTCTCGACGGCACGCTGGAGCAGGCGCGCGCGCTGCTGGACACCGCGATCGGGCAGGAGCGGGCGGAGCTGTTCCCCGACCCGAGCGACGACGCGCGGCTGCGCGAGGCGGAGCTCGACACGCTGCCGGACGACACGTCCCAGGCGATCCGGCGGCTGTCGGACTACGAGTGGAAGTCCGGCGCGGCCCGCGAGACGTTCGAGAAGCTGAAGGACCTGCTGCGCCGCGAGGTGCTCGACGCGCAGTTCCAGGGCATGAAACAGGCCCTGGAGAACCAGGACCCGGCCGCGATGCAGCGCGTCAAGGACATGATGGCCGCGCTGAACCAGATGCTGGAGAAGGACGCGCGCGGCGAGCACACCCAGGAGGACTTCGACCGGTTCATGGAGGAGTACGGGGACTTCTTCCCCGACCGTCCGCGGAACCTGGAGCAGCTCGTCGACGCGCTCGCGCGGCGCGCCGCCGCGATGGACCGGCTGCTCGCCTCGCTGAGCCCCGAGCAGCGCGCCGAGCTGGCCGGGCTGATGGAGCAGGCCATGCAGGACGCGGGCCTCGCGATGGAGATGACCCGGCTCGGCGACGCGCTCCGCGCCCGGCGTCCCGACCTCGGCTGGGGCGACCCCGAGCAGATGGGCGGCGACGACCCCCTCGGCGTCGGCGACGCGACCACCGCGCTCGCCGAGCTGGCCGACCTCGCCGAGCTGGAGGCGGCGCTCGGGCAGGACTACCCCGGCGCGCGGCTCGACGACATCGACGAGGAGGCCGTCCGGCGGGCGCTCGGGCGCCGGGCCGTCGACGACCTGGACGCGCTGCGCCGCATCGAGGCGGAGCTGGAGCGGCAGGGGTTCCTCCAGCGCAAGCGCGGCCGGCTGGAGCTGACGCCGAAGGCGGTGCGGCGGCTCGGCGAGACGGCGCTGCGCCGGGTGTTCTCCAAGTTGACCGCGGGCCGGCAGGGCGACCACGACCAGCGGGACGCGGGCCAGGCGGGCGAGCTGACCGGGTCGAGCCGCGAGTGGCGGTTCGGCGACGAGCAGCCCCTCGACGTCGTCCGGACGGTGAGCAACGCGATCCGCCGCAGCGCGATGGAGTCAGGCGGCGGCCTCGTCACGGCCGACGGCGGCCTGGACGCGCCCACCCGGACCGGCGTGAACGGTGCGAACGGTGCCGGTGCGAACGGGGCGCGGCGGCGGCCGCGCGGGGTCCGGCTCGGCGTGGACGACTTCGAGGTGCACGAGACCGAGCGGCGCACGGGCGCGGCCGTCTGCCTGCTGGTGGACCTGTCGTACTCGATGGTGCTGCGCGGGACGTGGGCGGCGGCCAAGCAGACCACGCTGGCCCTGCACACGCTCGTGACCAGCAAGTTCCCCCAGGACGCCATCCAGATCATCGGGTTCTCCAACTACGCGCGGGTGCTGCACCCGACGGAGATGGCGGGCCTCGACTGGGACATGGTGCAGGGCACGAACCTGCACCACGCGCTGATGATCGCCGGACGGCATCTGGACCGGCACCCCGACTTCGAGCCGATCGTCCTCGTGGTCACCGACGGCGAGCCGACCGCGCACCTGCGGCCGGACGGGCGGTCCCTGTTCGACTACCCGCCGTCCACCGACACGCTGGTGCTCACGCTCGCCGAGGTCGACAAGATGACGCGCCGCGGCGCCTGCATGAACTTCTTCATGCTCGCCGAGGACCGGCGGCTCGTCTCGTTCGTCGAGGAGGTCGCGCGGCGCAACGGCGGCCGGGTGTTCGCGCCGGACGCCGACCGGCTCGGCGAGTACGTCGTGAGCGACTACCTGCGGGTCCGCCGCAGCCGCCGCTGAGGCCCCGCCGAGCCCCGCGCCGGGCCGGACGTGCCCGTCCGCGGGTCGCATGGATCGGGGGCCGGTGGGAATAAGGTCGCCACCATGTCGACTTCCGATCGCCTGCTGCTGCTCCTGCACATCGGTTTCGCGATCTTCACGCTGGGACCGCTGACCGCCGCGACCATGTCCACCCCGCGCTACATCCGCAAGGGGAACGTGGTCGTGCTGCGCTACCTGAACCGGACGACGCAGATCTACGGCCTCGCCACGCTGGGGATCTTCCTGTTCGGGCTGTTCCTCGCCAAGGGCGACTTCTCCCGGGTGTGGCTGACGGCGTCGATGACGCTGTTCATCGTCGCGCTGGTGCTCCTGCTGATCGTGGAGCGCGACCAGCGGAAGGCCGCGCACCTGCTGGAGGGCGCCGCCAAGGAGGCGGCCGCGCACGCCACGGTGCCGTCCCGTCCGGCGGACGTGCCGGTGGAGGGCGAGGCCGCCGCCGCGGAGGGCGCGGAACCCGGGCCGCCCGCCGAGCCGGCCAGGGGCCAGGACGCCGCCGCGGAGCCCGTGTCGGTCGTGGCGCGGAGCGGCGAGATCGCCGCGGTGGAGCGCGGCCGGATCGCCGTGATGTCCGGCGTGGTGGCGCTCATATGGCTGGTGATCCTCGTCCTGATGGTGTGGAACGGCTGACACCGCCGCCCCGCGCCCGGCGGGCTCACTTCAGCCGGGACGCCAGCCAGTTCAGGATCAGCGGGTAGGTGTGCTCCTCGTTCAGCAGGTCGGAGGCGTGCATGTCGCCCTGGACGACCCGCACCGTCACCGGGACGCCCGCCGCGCGGAGCGCGCTCGCGAGGCCCGTGCTCTGCGTGACCGGGACGAAGTCGCCGCTGGCGTGCATGAGCAGCATCGGGGCGTCGCCCGCCGAGGCGTGGCTCGCGGAGTTGGCGTCGTCGACCCGCTTCCAGCAGGCCGCGACGGCGACCGGGCCGGGCGTGCAGCCGACGAGGTCGACGACGGCGCGGCGCAGCTTCCGCTGGGTGGCGCTGGCGTCGGCCTTCGCGCCGTCCTGGTAGGCCAGGTACGGGTTGTTCGGCGGCGACAGCGCGATGACGCCGCGCACCCGCTGGCTCCCCGTGCCGTACGTGCCGAGCTGCGTCGCGAGCATGCCGCCGGACGACGACCCCACCACCGCGATCCGCTGCGGGTCGAGGTTCCAGACCTTCGCGTGCTTCCTCATGAAGGCGAGCGCGGCCATCGAGTCGTTCCGCTGCGCGGGCCACTCCGCGCCCGGCGCCAGCCGGTAGTTCGCGGACAGCACGACGTAGCCCTGGGCGACCAGCCGCCGCGCGAAGTACTTCCAGCCGCTCTTGTCGCCCTCCAGCCAGTACCCGCCGTGCAGGACCAGAACGGCGGGCCTCGGCGCGGCCTTCGGCACGGACGGCCGCCAGTAGGCGTCGATCCGCTGGTGGGCGGCCTTGCCGTAGGCGTAGGTGGCGCTCTTCGGCAGCCGCGGCGTGACCATGACGGCCTTGGCGGACACGACGCCGTCCGTGGTGCCGGACCCGCCGGACGCCCCGGGCGCCCCGGGCGCCTCCGGGGACGGCGGCTCGGTGGGCGAAGCGCTGCCGGTGCCGCCCGTCCCGGGCGTGCCGGACGGTGTGCCGGTTCCGCCGTCCGAGGGGCTCACGGTCGGCGTGGACGTGCCGGGCGCGGGCGTCGTCGGCGTCGGCAGGGGCGTGGCGCCGGCCCCGGCGGGCGCGCACACGGCGGCGAGACACGTCGCGGCGAACGCCGCTCCACTGACCAGTACTTTGCGCACTCCGGGCCCTTTCGTCACGAACCTGGCGCGCACATCATAGATGTTTGATCAAGTGCGGCGCCGGAACGCCTCGCACTTCACCCCCGCCGGACCCGCGGACGGCCGGTGCCCCGCCCCGGCCGGTCCGCGCGTCCTCGCAGCTCAGGGCCGTCAGCTCAGGGCCAGCTCCAGGTCGCGGAGAAGGTCCTCGACGTCCTCGATGCCGACCGACAGCCGCACCAGGTCGGCGGGGACCTCCAGCGGCGACCCCGCCGCCGACGCGTGCGTCATCCGCCCCGGATGCTCGATCAGCGACTCGACGCCGCCCAGCGACTCGCCGAGCGTGAACAGCTTCGTCCGCTCGCAGACCCGCACGGCCGCCTCCTCCGACTGCATCCGGAACGAGACCATGCCGCCGAACGCCTTCATCTGCTTGGCGGCGACCTCGTGGCCCGGGTGGTCGGGCAGCCCCGGATACAGGACGCTCCGGACGGCGGGGTGCCGGGTGAGCATCTCCGCGACACGCTCGGCGTTCGCGCAGTGCCGGTCCATCCGGACGCCGAGCGTCCTGATCCCCCGCAGGGTCAGCCAGCAGTCGAACGGCCCCGGGACGGCGCCCATCGCGTTCTGGTGGAACGCCAGCCGCTCCCCGAGCCCCGCGTCCGCGACGACGAGCGCGCCGCCGACCACGTCCGAGTGGCCGCCGACGTACTTGGTGGTCGAGTGGACGACCACGTCCGCGCCGAGCGTCAGCGGACGCTGGAGGTACGGCGACGCGAAGGTGTTGTCGACGACCAGCAGCGCGCCCGCCTCGTGCGCGACGCCCGCGAGCGCCGCGATGTCGGAGATCGCGAGCAGCGGGTTGGTGGGCGTCTCCACCCAGATGACCTTGGTGTCGGGCCGCACCGCCGCCCGCACCGCCGCGACGTCGCCCAGCGGCGCCGGGTCGAACGACACGCCCCACGGCTCGGCCACCTTCGCGAAGAGCCGGTACGTGCCCCCGTAGGCGTCGTCCGGGATGATCACATGGTCGCCCGGACGGCACACCGTGCGCAGCAGCGCGTCCTCGGCCGCGAGCCCGGACGCGAACGCGAGCCCCCGCGCCCCCGCCTCGATCTCGGCGAGGCATACCTCCAGCGCGGTACGCGTCGGATTGGCCGACCGCGAGTACTCGTAGCCCCCGCGCAGCCCCCCGATGCCGTCCTGCTTGTACGTGGATACCTGGTAGATCGGCGGTACCACCGCCCCCGTGGTGGGGTCCGGCTCCTGCCCGGCGTGGATGGCCAGGGTCTCGAACCCCTGAACGTCGTTGTCCATGGGAACGAGGCTATCCACCCGTCCGCCCTCCTGGAGGAGGAGGTGCTCCCCCGTAGGTATCAGCTTCCATTTCGGCTCGGGGGTTGACCACAACGGAGCCGCGATTCCCTACCGTTCTACAGGTATCCCCTTATGACCCTGATTTAAGGAAGACGCATGTTCGCTCGGCTCGCGCGCTTCGTCGTGAGACACCCATGGTGGACGATCGTGGCCTGGCTCGTGGCCGCGGTCCTCATCATCGCGCTCTCCCCCAAGCTCACCACCGAGTCCGACCAGGGCGACTTCCTGCCCTCGAAGTACGAGTCGGTCCAGGCGATGAAGCTCGCGGAGAAGGCGTTCCCCCAGCAGGAGGACACCTCCGCGCTCATCGTCGTCAAGCACTCGGACGGAGGGAAGCTGACGGCGGCCGACACGGCCAAGGTCAACCAGGCCGCCGCCTCGCTGAACGCCAAGAAGCCCCCGACGGTCCAGAACTTCGCCACCGGCCCCCAGGCGGTCGCGCCGAACAAGGCCGTCCAGGTGATCATGGTGCCGATGAAGGGCACCTCCCAGGCCGACAGCGAGAAGCAGGGCGACGCGGTCAAGGACATCCGCGCCAAGCTGCCGACACTCCTCAAGGGGAGCGGCCTGGAGGCCAAGGTCGGCGGTGACGTCGCCGGGTTCGTCGACAACGAGGACTCCTTCAACAAGTCCTTCGAGATCGTCGGCATCGCGACCTTCGTCCTGATCATCGGCCTGATCCTGGTGATCTTCCGGGCGCCGCTCGCCGCGGTGCTGCCGATCATCGTGATCATGGTGACCATGCAGGTCGCGATGGGCCTGATCGGCATCGCCTCGAAGATCTTCGGCTTCTCCGGCGACGACAGCCTCAGCACGATCATCCTGATCGTCCTGTTCGGCATCGGCGCCGACTACTACCTGTTCCTCATGTTCCGGTTCCGCGAACGCCTGCGGGCAGGCGACGACAAGAAGACCGCGATGATCACCGCGGTGGACCGGGTCGGCGAGGTCATCTCCTCCGCCGCCGCCGCGATCGCCGTGACGTTCCTCGTGCTCCTGCTCGCCACCTTCGGCGTCTTCAGCGCCTGGGGCCCGGCCCTCGCGATCTCCGTCGTCGTCATGGGCATCACCTCGCTCACCCTGTTCCCGGCGCTCGTCTCGCTGCTCGGCACCGCCGTGTTCTGGCCGTCCAAGGCCTGGAAGAAGCAGCCGAAGGGCACCATCTCCACCAAGATCGGCAACGCCGTCGGCCGCCGTCCCGCGGTCGCCGCGCTGCTCGCCGGCACCGTGATGCTCGTCCTGGCCGCCGGGGCCCTCGGCTTCAAGGCCGACTACGACTTCGCCGCGGGCTTCCCGCAGGACACCGAGTCGGCGCAGGCCACCAAGGACATGGAGAAGGGCTTCCCGCCCGGCCTCACCACGCCCGTCCAGGTCTTCGTCAAGCGCACCGACGGCCAGCCCCTCACCAAGCAGGAGCTGGACGCCTTCAGCGCCAAGGCCAAGACCGCCCCGGGCGTCGGCGCGGTGCAGGAGGCCGTCCCGGCCGCCGACAAGTCGGTCGCCCGCATCGACCTGGTCCTGAAGAAGAACCCGGTCTCCAACGAGTCGATCAGCCTGGTCAAGAACGACCTGACGCCCGCCGTCCACGAGGCCGCGCCGCCGGGCACCCGCACCTACGTCGGCGGCCAGACGGCGATCTTCGCGGACATCAACGCCGTCAACAACCGCGACCTGTCGGTCATCCTGCCGGTGGCGGCGGTCCTGATCGCCCTGATCCTGGCCCTGCTGCTGCGCTCGGTGGTCGCCCCGGTCTACCTGGTCATCTCGGTCCTCGTCGGCTTCGCCGCGACGCTCGGCTCCGCGGTGTACGTCTTCCAGGGCGCCCAGGGCGAGCCCGGCGTGATCTTCCAGCTGCCGATCATCCTCTACCTGTTCGTGCTGGCCATCGGGACCGACTACAACATCCTGATGACCGCGCGGCTCCGCGAGGAGGCGAAGGAGGGCCACGACCCGAAGCGGGCCGCCGCCCTCGCCGTCCAGCACGGCGGCCCCACGGTCGCCGCGGCCGGCCTGATCCTCGCCGGAACGTTCTCGGTGATGATGCTGGCCCCGGTGTCGATGCTCAAGCAGATGGGCTTCGCGGTCGCGATCGGCATCGCGCTCTCCGCGTTCGTCATGTCGATGTTCCTGGTGCCGGGCATCACCGCGATGCTGGGCCACAAGGCCTGGTGGCCGGGCCACGGCGACGAGCCCAAGAAGCTCAAGGGCCCGGACCCGCTGGAGGACCAGTTCGCCCGCTCGGGCCACCCCTCCTAGCTCGTCCAGGACGGGCCCCACAGACGTCGGGTTGCGGAGCCCCGGTCAGAAATGCCGCCCACGGACCGGGACACCGCAACCCGACACCCTCTCGGGGGAAACCGGAGCCACCAAGGCTCCCAGCGAAGCGCCGGAGATCACCGATCCCCGGCGCTTCGCCACGTCCGGACCCCTCGGGCACTCACCTCGATGACCACGAGGCCCTCCCGCTCCTCGGCGAACACCCGCACGACGATGCACCCGACCCCGACGTGCTTGTAGGCGTTGGTGACCAGCTCCGTCACCACGAGCCGCCCGACGAAGTCGTGATCGACCCCGAGCTCCGAAACCGCTCCACGAGAAACCGCCGCGCAACCCCCGGCGCCCGCGCACTCGGCTCCAGCACCAGCACAGGCGCCTCCAACACAAGCCCAACCACAGACATCGGGTGACCTCCGCGTGGACGAGGTTCCATCTTGCAGCTTGGCAAGCACCTTGCAGATTCACCCAGGCGCTATGTCCATGCTTGTCGGGAAGGTTCTTGATGGCTCCACGCTCAAGTCCCACCGCCCGCCGTCGCCGTCTCTCCAGCGCTCTCCGTCAGCTCCGGGAGGCGCACGGGATGAGTTGCGCCGAGGTCGGACGGGCCGTCGGCTGGTCCGAATCCAAGGTCAGTCGCATCGAGACCGGTCGGACCGGAATCCGCGCCGATGATCTCGAACGCCTCCTCGACCTCTATGAGGTGGACGAGGAGACGAGGACCGCCCTCCTCGTTCTCCGTCGGCAAGCGAGCCATCGAGGCTGGTGGACGACCTACGGCGACGCGCTGCCGTCCTGGTTCCAGGGGTACATCGGCCTTAGGGACGGAGCGAGGTCAGCCATGATCTATCAGGCGCAACTGGTGCCGGGCCTCATGCAGGCCGATGACTACGCCACGGCGCTGATGCGCGCCCACCAGCCGTCCATCGCACAGGATGAGATCGAGCGCCAGCTGTCAGCCCGCACCGCGCGCCAGGCTCTTCTCCCCAGCGCGGACGCCCTTGAGGTCTGGACGGTCCTCGATGAAGCGGTGCTGCGCCGCCTGGTCGGTGGTGCCACCACCATGGCCCGGCAGCTTCACCGACTGGGCGACATCGGCAGCCTCCCGAATGTCACCTTGCAAGTCCTCCCGTTCGATCACGGCGCCCACGCGTCCATGGGCACCTCCTTCATCCACTTGCGCTTCCCAGAACCGGGCGACGGGGACATCGTCTATATCGAGGACCTCACCAGCAGCCAATACTTGGAAGAATCGGCAGATATCGAGCGATATACGCTCGTAGCTGACCATCTGCGAGCGTCGGCCCTGCCCCCCTGAAGCCTCCCTCACCTTCATCAAGCGCCTCGCCGACGCTCTGCAGTGACCTTGGAGAGGAGTCGGACCATGCGAATTCCCGATCTTTCCCATGCCGCGTGGCGCAAGAGCAGTCGCAGCAACGGAGCCGGCGGCGAATGCGTGGAGGTCGCCGGTATGCGGGAGGCCGTGGCCGTCCGTGACTCCAAGGACCCCAGCGGGCCGACGCTGCGCATCGGTCGCTCGTCCTTCCGTGATCTCCTAGCGCGTGTTCGGCAAGGTGAGCTCGACCTGTGAGTGCCGCCTAGCTTGCGACATGGCTGATCCCCGCCACTTCGTCAGCGTGGCGGGGATCATCGTGGATCATCAATTAGCACTTGGAGGTCTCCCAGACCTTTGAGACCTTGTTCGGTACGTACCAGAACTTCTTCTTGCCCTTGATGCGCGCGTGCACGTTCACGCACTCGTTGACCACAGGGCCATAGCCCTTCGAGAACCTGATGTGAAGCGCGCGGGTGCGGGAACAGTGGCTGTGGAAGTAGACGGTGATGTTCTTGGACTTGTTGTCTCCCCACGACCAGTTGATGCAGGCCGTGTGTCCACGGTGGACGGCGGCCTGGGCGGGGGTTGTGCCCACGGCGCCGACAAGCCCAGCGGTCGTCAGGGCGCTGACACCTGCGACGGCGACACGAAGAGGAACTCGCATCCCTTACTCCTTTGCGGATCACTCACGATAAGACGAACTCGCGCCGGCGAGTCCTTGGCGACCTCGACGATCCCTTCGAATTGCGATGCCCGACACGGTAGGAGTGCGAGATGTCGGATGCCAGGGCGCCTAGTCCTATAAGAGAGAGCGCGCGTAGTGCTGAAGGGCTACGTGACGGTCAAATGCGCACTTCCGAAGCAAGGTTCGGATGTCGGCCTTCTTTGCATGGCCATGCTCCTTCGACGATCGCTCAACTGGTTCGCCGACCGCCGGGCGCTGGACTACACCTGCTTGACCCCGGCCACCGGGAGTGGGAGGCCCTGCATCACATCCGCGTGGGCGCTGAGCCACTTGCGGTGGGAGCTTTCGCAAGGTTCTTCCTGATTTGCGCCGGTTGGGCCGGTTGGTTAGAACTGCTCGCATGCTGAGAGGGAGCAAGGTCGGGCTGAGGGCCCGGCATGAGGAAGACATCCCCATCCTGCACGCCGAGCTCTATGACGACGTGGTCAACACCTCGCGGGCCGTCGGCCAGCCGTGGCGGCCGATCACGCCCGGCTCGAAGGACGGCCAGTTCGTGGTGGACGACAAGGCGCAGGGGCTCGCCTCGTTCTCCGTGGTGGACCTGGACAGCGGCGCGCTGGTCGGTACCGCGACGCTCTGGGGCATCGACAATCACAACCGGTCCGCGCACATCGGGCTAGGACTGCTGCCGTCCGCACGCGGTAAGGGATACGGCACCGATGTGGTCGCGGTGCTGTGCCACTACGGCTTCGTCGTACGCGGCCTGCACCGGCTCCAGATCGAGACGCTGTCGGACAACACCGCGATGCTGCGTTCCGCCGAGCGCAACGGCTTCGTCCGCGAAGGCGTGATGCGCGCGTCGGCCTGGGTCATGGGCGAGTTCCTGGACGAGGTGCTGCTCGGCCTGCTCGTCGAGGACTGGAAGCCGCAGTCCGCGGGCTAGCTGTTCTGTCCCGTGAGGTTGGGGACCGCGGCTGGTGGGTGGTCGGCCGCCGAGTGCGGTGTGGCCGCGGTGGTGGTTGTAGGTGTGCAGCCATTGTGGGAGCGCTCGGCGGCCTTCGCTCTCTGAGCGGTGGGGCTGGTCGTTAGGCCATTGCCGAGGAGGGGTGCAGGCCGAGGACGGGTGCAGGCCGAGGAGGTGGCCGTTCCGGACCGCTCCCCAACGCCGCAACACCGCACCGTGATGATGCGCTGTTCTGTGCGTGTGGGTGCGCGGCGGGGGGTGTGGTGGGGACGGTCGGACCGGTCGGCCATCGCGGCCTCGCCCCGTTCCCGGTAGCGAGCGGCCCACGCTGGGCCGTGGAGATCGAGATCTGTCACTGTTCGGCCGCCCGGCGCAGCGGTCAGCCGTCCTCGACCACACAACGGGCCAGGCGCGAGCGCCACGTCTCCGACCTCTGTGGCCAGTACAGCTAGCGCCCGGCGGGTTAGGGGCCTGCGGTGTGGCGTTGGCCTCGGGCGGGACGGTCGTCTCGTGGGCGGCGGCGTAGGACGGGGCGCAGCGTGACGCGATGTGGCGGGGTGGCGTCCGGCGCCTGGGGAGCGGGCAGGTTGTCCCATGGGGTGGTCGCGATCGGGCTCGTCACAATGCGAGGCCGGTTCGCGTGGACGTTCTCAGGCGGGGTGGCCACCGGACGCGTAAGCGTGATGAGGCTGCGCTGCTCGTCCGAAGAATGTCCTCGACGGTAGTCGGGTGGCACGAGCCGGTAGGTGTAGCGGCCGTTCGGATCCTTGGTGATGTGGATCTGTTCTGGGTTCGTGTGTTTGTGGCGGTTGTGCCAGCCGCAGCACAGGGCTAGTTGGTCGATGTCGGTGGGGCTGTGTCCCAGGACCCAGCCGTTGACATGGTCGACTTCGCAGAGGGTGCCGGGGACTTCGCAGCCTTGGACGGCGCAGGTCGGGTAGAGGGTTTCCAGGACCTGGCGTTGGGCGGGGGTGGCGAAGCGGACGCGGTGGCCCAGGTAGAGGGGGATGTTGCCGCGTCCGAGCAGGAGGGGTGAGACGCCTGCGGTC
>NZ_CAACUY010000079.1 GCF_900659615.1 Actinomadura fibrosa
CGGGCGGCCCGGCCGTCAGTGGGCGCGGGCGGCCCGGCCGTCAGTGGGCGCGGGCGGGGCCGCGGTCAGTGGGTGCCGGCGGGGCCGCGGTCAGTGGGTGCGGGCGGGGCGGCGGTCGTCGCTCGGCAGCATGACCCAGAGCACGAGGTAGACGACGAACTGCGGGCCGGGCAGGAGGCAGGAGAGCAGCGCCAGCAGCCGGACGGTCCAGGGGGCCATGCCGAACCGGTGCGCGAGCCCGGCGCAGACCCCTCCGATGATCCGACCGTGGCGCGGGCGGTAGAGGCCGTTCATATGTCTTCTCCCCGATTCGTCGAGTGGTGAACGTGACCGCGTGTCTCGCGGCCACGTCCCCAAGCTACGAATCGGACAGGGGGCTCCACATCGCCCGCCAGGGTGGTTCTGGTGCCCTACTCCCGGATTAGGGGATGCCCCTTAAGGGGCGTTGTACTGCTTGACCAGCGCCGGGAGCGCGGCTAGGTCGTCCAGGACGAACAGGCAGTCGGCCAGCGCCTCGTCGTCCTCCTGGATGTGCCCCCAAGGGCCGCGCCTCAGGAACGCGACTTCCATCCCGTACTCCTGCGCGGGCCGAACGTCGTTGTCGATCCTGTCGCCCACGTAGAGGACGTGCTCAGGGAGGACGTCCGCGAGCTGGGCGCAGCGCTCGAAGAACTCGTGGGACGGCTTTCGGACGCCCCACACGTCCGAGATGCCGATGGCGTCCGCGGGGAGGCCGAGGGCCGCCATCTGCTCGGCCGCCTCGACGGGCTGGTTCCCGGCGATCCCGACGTACAGCCCCTGGTCGCGCAGGCCGGACAGGCACGCGCGCGCGTCCGGGTAGAGGTCGTCCGGGCCGAAGCCGTTCGGGACGCCCGCCTCGGCGCGCCGCTTCTGCTCGACCTCCAGGTCGAACCCGGGGCGGAAGTACTCGAAAAGGTCCCGGTGGGTGCGGCCGGTCGCCAGCAGCGCGCCGAGCTTGGCGAGGAAGGTGTGCCGCGGGACGCCCAGCCAGTCGGCCCAGCGCCCGTAGATCTCGCCTTCGTTGATGAGGGTCTCGCCGATGTCGAAGAACACGGCCTGGACGGCCCGGGGGGTGCTCTGGTTCACGCGCCGGCCAGCTCCACGCTCTCGCCGGGGGTGAGGCGGCGGAAGTCCTTGCCGAGCTCCTCGCCCGCGGTCTCGATCCACCGGGTCGTCACCTGGAGGCCGATGTCGTTGAGGAGCCCGTCGTGGACGACGAAGGCGCGCTCGGGGCGCACCTCGCGCGTGTACGCGAACAGCTCGGGGATCTTCAGCCAGGGCGCGTTGCCGGGCAGGCACAGCGTGCGCACGGGCTCGCTCGGGACGGTCAGCGCGTCGCCCGGGTGGAAGACCTCTCCGTCCACGAGGAAGCCGACGTTCGGGATGGGCGGGACGTCCGGGTGCAGGATCTCGTGGTCCTCGCCGTAGACGTGGACGTCGAATCCCACGACGCTCACCGAGTCCCCGTGGCCCACCTGGTGGACGCGTCCGCCGAGGTCGGCGAGGTTCTCCGCGACGACGCGGGACGTCCACACCTCCAGCTCGGGGTGCTCCGCCATGGCCTTGCGCAGGCCGTCGGCGTCGATGTGGTCGAAGTGCTCGTGGGTGATCAGGACGGCGTCGCTGGCGGCGAGGGCGTCGTCCGCGCCGCTGAACGCGCCGGGGTCGATGATCAGGGTCCGGTCGTCCTTGGTGAGCTGGACGCAGGCATGTCCGAGTTTGGTAAGGCGCATTGGACGATTTTTCCACGCCGGCGGGCCGCCCCCATTGACCGCCCCCGAACCCGTTGATAGAACACGTTCTACTTCCGGGTGCGCGCCCGGCGCAGGACGTTCCGCGCGCGGGCCCGGCCGAGGAGGCGGCGCCGATGCCCGTTCCCGACCAGCGCGACCCCGAGGTCACCCTGCGCAGCCTCACGGCCTGGCTCGACGGGCGCCTGCCCGGCGCCCGCATCGTCCATCTGGAGACCCCGCAGACGAGCGGCTTCTCCAACGAGACGCTGATGTTCGACGCCGAATGCGACGGTCGCGCCGAGCCGCTCGTCGCCCGCGTCGCCCCCGAGCGCTACCAGGTCTTCCCCGAGGCCCGCTTCGAGGAGCAGTACCGCCTCATGCGCGTCCTGGACGAGCGCACCGCCATCCCCGTCCCGCCGATCCGCTGGTACGAGCCGTCCCCGGACGTCCTCGGCGCCCCGTTCTTCGTCATGGGCCGCGTCGAGGGCCGCGTCCCGACCGACATGCCGCCCTACCACCTGGACGGCTGGGTCACGGAGATCGAGCCGTCCGAGCGGGCCGCGATGTGGTGGTCCACCCTGGAGATCCTCGCGCAGCTCCACCGGCTCGACGTGGACGACCTCGGCCTCGGCTTCCTGGACCAGCCCGCCTGGGGCTCCCCCGGCCTCGACCAGCGCCTCCGCTACTACGAGCACTACCTCCACTGGGCGTACAAGGGTCCGCAGCCCGTCGCGCTGGAGGCCCTCGCCTGGCTGAAGGCCAACCGCCCGGACGAACCCGACCCGCCCGCGGCCCTCTGGGGCGACGCCCGCATCGGCAACGTGATCTTCCAGTCCGGCACGCCCGCCGCCGTCCTCGACTGGGAGACCGCCGTCCTCGGCGCCCCCGAGGAGGACCTCGCCTGGTTCATGTTCCTGGACCGCCACCACTCCGAGGGCATCGGCGCCCCCCGCCTCGACGGCTTCCCGTCCTACGCCGACACCGTCGCCCGCTACGAGGACCTCCTCGGACGCCCGATGCGGAACATGGCGTACTACGAGGTCCTGTCCGGCTTCAAGTTCTCCGTGATCATGGCCCGGATCGGGCAGGCGATGATCGACTTCGGCTGGATCGAGGACACCAGCGAGTTCCCCCACGACAACAACTGCACCCGGCTGCTCGCCCGCGTCCTCCAAGGAGACCCGTGACGCTCTCCCCGCTCGACGACTACCCGATCCACCAGGCGCCCGAGGTCATGCGGCACGTCACCACCTCGGACCGCAACTTCTACGACCGCTACTACTTCAACGCCCACCCCTGCTCCGACGACCTGATGCTCATCATCGGCATCGGGCAGTACCCCAACCTCGGGGTCATGGACGCGTTCGCGGTCGTCCGTCGGGGGCCCCTGCACAAGGTCGTCCGGGCGTCCCGCGAACTCGGCACCGACCGGATGAACACGACCGTCGGCCCGTTCCGCGTCGACGTCATCGAGGGACTGAAACGGCTCCGGGTCGTCCTGGACGACACCGAACACGGCCTCTCGTTCGACCTCCTCTGGGAGGGCGCGATCCCCGCCACCCTGGAGCCCCCGCACTACCTGCGCTGGCAGGAACGCGTCATGTTCGACTCCCGGCGCCTCGCCCAGACCGGCCGCTGGACGGGCACCATCACCGTGGACGGCGAATCCATCCCCGTGACCCCCGACCACTGGTGGGGATCCCGCGACCGCTCCTGGGGCATCCGCCCCGTCGGCGAACCCGAACCCCCCGGCATCCAGGCGAAGAACACCGGAACCTTCTACTGGCTCTACGCCCCGATGCAGTTCGAGGACCACTCCATCCTGTGCATCGTCCAGGAGGACGAGAAAGGACGCCGCGTCCTCGAAGAGGCCACCCGCGTCTGGCCCGACCGCGAACCCGAGTACCTGGGACGCCCCGAATACCGTCCCGTCTACGCCCCGGACACACGCGACGTGACAGAAGCGACCATCCACTTCGCCCCGCCCGGCGGAGAACCATTCGACGTCCACGCCACGCCCCTGCTGCCCGTCCACATGATGGTCGGCACCGGATACGGACTGGAACCCGACTGGAAGCACGGCATGTACCAGGGGCCCGACCTCAAGGTCCAGGGCGTCACCTACGACGTCCGCAAACCCGACGACGCGTCCCGGATGTGGGGCATGGTCGACGCCGTGGCCCGGTACGACTATCCGGGCGGGACCGGCTACGGTCTGTTCGAGTACTGGGCGCTCGGTCCCCACCCGTCGTTCCCCGGGTGACACACTGGACCGGTGTCCACCGATCCGGAATTGGACCAGCAGGTGCGCGACCGCTACGGAACCTGGCGCGACCAACCGCGGGGCCTCGCCTGCGCGGTGATCGCCGCCTTCATGATCCTCACCACGGCGGCCTTCGTCTTCGCCGTCGTCGCCGTAGTGGCCGCCATGCGGTGACCCGCCACCGCACCGACGCCACCGCCGACCCGCCGCAGCGCCCGCGGAAACGGAAGGACCGGGGCGCCGCAGCGCCCCGGTCCCGGTCCTGATCGAGCGGGGAAGAGATCAGGACACGATCACTGGGCGTCCCCCTCGGCGATGGTGAACGCCACGTCCCCCTGCGGGTCCACCTGGGCGTCCAGGGTCTTGTCGTCGAGCAGCTCGGCCACGGTCGGTTCGAGGTAGACCTTGGCCCCCTCCTCCTCGACGACCTGGTCACCCGCCTCGGGCGCCGGCGCGACGGAGAGCCGCAGCGCGTCCGAGCCGTTGATCCCCGACTCGATACGTATACCGGTCTCGGGCGGAAGTTCCGGATTAGCCGTCACGGTGCGAATGACCTGAACGGCACCATCGGTCAGCGTGAGCATCTGGCGTCAGCTCCTCACGTCTCTCTGGTTCGGGGTCAGATTTGCCCCACCGTCCCCGCTGCCTCAGGGGGCAAACATCGTTCCTGGAATCTCCGGCCCGAGCCGCTGGAGGATCTCCCCGAAACGCCCCCAATCCTCCGGCGTCCGCCCGTCCCCGACCTCGATCCAGACACCGTTTCCCACGGTCACCCCGCCAAGCCCCCGGGCCCTGGACGCCCCCTCGGCACCCACCACCAACCCCACCGGAGCGGGCAATCCGCTGTATTGCGGCACGCTGGTCACGTCCCGCCGTCCCGGACACGCCTGAACCGTCAACGAAACCAGCGGATACCGGACGGCCGTCTCGACGATCCCCCTCATACCAGGCAGCGCCTCGACACCGACCCCCAGCGTGACCGTCTCCTCGACCCCCGAGAGGGTCCTTGAAATCTCCACCGTTGCGATCCCCGCCCCGACCACCACCAGGAAGGAAGGCCCGGGTGCCCGCTCCCGGCAGAGCTTCGTAACCTCCGCGATATCCCACGGGATCCCCGCAGGCTCGAAAAGCCCCCACCCCCTGGGCGCGTCCCCCGTCAGGCACCGGAACAGCGCCTCCGCGAACCCCCCGACCGCGAGCCCCTCCGCCGCCGGATACCGCACCGTCCCGCTGACGATCAGCTGCAACCCCTCAGCCTTCGCCTCCACGAACTCCCTGTGCGCCGCACCCCCGGGCAGGAACGCCTCCCCGTCCCACTCCATGACCTCACCGTTGAGGCCGTTGTAGTAGACGCCGTCCGCCCCCTTGACGGCCCAGGACGACCCGGGCCCACTGACCGCCAGCCTCATCGGCAACGTCAACCTGGACAGCGCACTCGTCGCGACGACAAGCCCCCGCCCGCTCTCCGCACAGACCCGCACCGCCTCCGCCATCCGCACCGACAGCGACACGACCACCCGGTTCTGGATGACGATGCCGACCTTCTCCGTCTCCACGTCCAACGCGGGATGCGTCACGAAGCCCCCCTCAACCCGGCCCGCTCGGCATAGGCAGGATCATCGGCCCAGACACTCCCGTCCAGCTGCAACGAAAGCTCCGCCGCGAACCGCATAGCCGGCACCTCGGCCCCGTCCACCTCACTCGCCCGCACCTCAATGAACCAAACCGGCACCGCAACAGGCCTCACCCCCGGCCCAAGCACCCGCTCAACCTCCCCCGGCACCCGCACAAGCACCGGCACCTCAACCGAAAACAAAACCCGCCCCCCTTCCCCCTCAGAAAACCACAAAACCCCATCCTCCCCAGAAACCCACAACTCCTCCCCCGCAACCCGAACCGCAGCCCCAAAAGTCGCCTCAGAAACCTCCCGCCCCGCCAAAACAACAATATCCTTACTCACCCCAAACCCCCTTCGATCGACGTCGATCTCAACTCAGTCATCGTCATCACTCTCCCCATAACGCTCAGCAAAATCCAACCAATGATTCGGCGTGAGAAACAAGCCGACCACCACTGAATAGTGGACGACGCCAAGAGTCTCGCGAGACCGACGCCAACGAACTTCCGGTATCGCACCAGGACGACGCCGAGTGGGTTCTCCCAGGACTTGACCAACAAGACCGACGGCCTCCGCGAAGAGATCTTGAAGCCACCATCGCTCAGCCGCCGATCGCCGATCGATACGGGAACACAGGTCAACAGATATCGTCTCGACCCCGCCGTGGTCGTCGAGCACCAACTCTCCGCTCTTGGTACCTACGCCTATATCGAGTTCGACGATCGCCTCGTCCCTGTACTCGACCGTCCACCCGAATTCATCTATGAGCCAATCGATATCCTTTGAGGTCCACGACCAGCGCAGGTCACGCAAGGCCTCAACCAGCTCGCGAACCTGCTGGTCCCCCAGTCTCCGCCGACTCCCCATAGCGTCCGCCTCTTCACATCTCTCCGCGAGCCAGCTTATCGAGGTGTGCGTTCGACGCTAGGAAGATCCTGGCGACAGTCGAGGAGCGAGCAAGCCCGACCGTGGATTCGACGCCACGCCACCAGACTTCTGGCACTTCCTTGGGCAATCGATCCGTCGGTTCGGCCAGCGCCCGCGTGACAAGCTCCACCGCATGCACGAACCGGTCATGCAGATACCATCGCTCTGATGGCGAAGTGTCGTCGATGTACGAGCACAGGGCCACAGCGATCTTCGCTACCTTGCCTGATGCGTCACAATGGATATCACCACTGGCCATCCCTAGACCTGTGTCGAGTTGCGCACTGCCCTTGTACTCGAACTCGACCGTCCATCCGAACCTTTTGGCGAGTTCACCAATCTCCGCCGGATCCCACGACCAACGAAGGTCACGAAAGCTCATCGCAAGGTCGACGATCTCCTGATCGACCAACTCGTCCGGACCAGACATACCGCTCACCTCACCGACAAAGCGTTCCGTTGGCATCCATAACAGTGTGGGTCTACGAACGGACGCGATGAATCACTCCTTCGCTCTCAACCCACGTTCCTCAAGTCGTACAAGCCGGAAGGGACGATTTCCTTTACGGTCGTTCCACGCGCGATAACGCCATGTTTCAGGCGATGCGATCCCGTAGCCATCACGCAGAGCCACCACCATCTTCTCGGTCAGCGCTCGGTACTCAACATGAGACGCCGGCCACCCGAGCTGAAGGGTCCAGTTCTCGTACTCTGCGTTCGGTGCCGTCCAGCCGGCCAGGGAGATCTTCTGCTCTCCCTCGACAGACGCTCGGCTGGAATCGTCAAGGAACGCATTGCCCACCACATCAACGTCGAGCTGGTCATCATCCTGAGCGAACTGAACGTAGCGGCCCGACTCTCCCGGCTCGGAGATCACCACAAGGGCGCCCGCCGCGAGCGTAGCCATGTCCTCGGCAAGAGCGTCCGCAAAAGTCTCCCAGTCCATAGCGCTTACCCACCCCCTCTCAACTCCCAGCGGCGATGCTCTCGCCGAGAACTCTCGACCGCATCAAGCTTCTCCTGGAGCCAAGCCGGTATGTTCTCGGGCTCCCTCGGGAACCGTTCGAGATCTTCAACATAGCTTTCGGGCACCACCGGCGCCGCCCACTCCGGCTCGTTGTCGAAATCATAGTCGATGGAAAAGCGCCCAGATCTGGACAGTCGAAACTCCACCGTGAACCAAGCACCCTTGCCGCGTTCATACATCATCGCCCGGAGCTCGTCGAAGATCTCGTCCAAGTCACACTCATGACTGATACTGAAATTCACGACTTCACCGCTGACCGACTTGGCCATGACCACCTCCTCACTCACGCGATAAAGGAAGCGCTCAGTCAAGACGACTTCTTCCCACCCCAGTGGAGCATTGCTAAGCACAACATCTTTGACGCGCCCAACAAGACGCTCATAGGCGATCGCCAGCTCACTATCCATCACACCACACCACGACGTCGAGGATGTGAGAGCGAGGACACGGCACGTCCTTGCTCGACCACCTCCTGCAACTCCTCAGGAATACGACTATCACGCGCCAAACGGTCCAGGTAGGGCAACGCTTTCGACTGCCCTGCACTGGCAAGAGCCACGATCAACCTAGGGCCCTTAACGCCTACCTTTGGCGCACACCCGGCCACCAGATCCATGAAATGGTCAAGCTCGGGACTACCTGGCTCCTGTTTAAACTTATCAATGAGCCAGCTCGTTACCCTTCGGATCTGCACGTCCACGACTGTCGATGCCCAGATCCAACCGATGGCGCGTACGAACTCAGCGGGAACTTGCTCCCATGAAGTGCCGATCAAGGCCGGGTCGAGACTTTGCGCCCACCGCTGCACGTTGCTCCAGGTGAGGTCACCCGTAGCGGGCATGGCTTCAGCAAGGCCGCCTTCAAACGCAAACCATGGAGCATCATCCAGCAACGTCGTTGCCGCTGATGCGGCGGCGACATCGCCGCTGCGTCGTTCAGGGAATTCCAGGAGCTTTCCAAGAGCATGGATCGCAGAACGAACGTCTTCCCGGGTTCCGGCAGGTTTCGGGGCTGCCTCGCCTATGTCGCCTCCGACGACGTCCCAGGGCCACGGAACCTCCGCGAGCTCCATAGCGATCACATCACCACCGAGATCACCGTCCATAGGCGCACCTGGCGGTCTTCTCGTGCTGCTCGGTGCGCTGCCAGTGAAGCCAAGGCGCTCTCGATCTCATCCGGGCTCCTGGGCAGTCGTGCCATTCGCTCGCGGAACTTCCCAATGAAGGCATCGTTCACACTCCATGGCGGTGAGACCTCGGCCAACTCATCGGCGATAGGACCTGACCAGCCAGGAACACTACTCCCGGGCATACCTCGCCCTTCTCCCAGTGTCCTGTGGGCCGAGTACGGCCGTGGGCATACAGGTGGACGCAATCGCTCACTCTTCCGACCCCAACCCGCGGTCTTCGAGTCGTGCGAGCCGGAATGGACGATTTCCTTTACGGTCGTTCCATGCACGATAACGCCAGGACTCGGGAGATGTGATCCCGTAGCCATCACGCAAAGCCAAAACGATCTTCTCGGTCAGCACCCGATAGTCGGCATGGGACGCCGGCCACGCGAGCTCAGAGGTCCAGTTATCGTGCGCTACTTTCGGTGCCGTCCACCCGGCTTGGGAGATCTTCTGCTCCCCCTCCGCAGAGGTTCGGCTGGACTCGTCAAGGAACGCGTTGGCCACCACCTCCGCGTGGAGCCGGTCATCTTGCTGGCTGAACTGGACGTAGCGGCGCCACCCCGGCTCTCCCGGCTCGGAGATCACCACAAGGGCGCCCGCCGCGAGCGTCACCAAGTCCTCGGCGAGACCGTCCGCGAAAGACCCCCAGTCCACAGTGCTCACCGGCCCCCTTGCAGCTTCCAGCGGCGATACTCTCGCCGGGAAGCTTCGACCGCATCAAGCTTCTCCTGGAACCAAACCGGTATCTTCTCGGAATCCTTCGGGAACTGTTCGAGATCTTCAACATAGCTTTCGGGTACCACCGGCACCGCCCACTCCGGCTCGTTGTCGAAACCATAGTCGATGGAGAAAACACCCAACTTCGACAGCCGAAACTCCGCCATGAACCAAGTCCGATGACGTCAAAGATGGGAAGCGAAGGCAAGGGACGTCCCGTTGATCGAATCTGCGTGCACCCCTACTTGTCTGGCCGTAGCGATCTAGCTTGGGCGGCGCAGCCAGATACGCTCCTGCTCAACGGCCTCCTGCGACTCCTCAGGGAGGCGGCTATCGCGCGCCAAACGATCCAGGTAAGGCAACGCTTTTGACTGGCCCGCACTGCTGAGAGCCGTGATCAGCGAAGGCCCCTTAACGCCTACCTTTGACGCACGCTCGGATACCAGATCCATGAAATAGTCAAGTTCGGGATTGCCTGGCTCCTGTTCGAACTTGTCAACGAGCCAATCCGTTACCTTCTCGATCTGCATATCGACGACTGTCGATGCCCAGATCCAACCGATGGCGCGCACGAATTCAGCGGGAGCATGTTCCCATGAACCGCCGATCAAGGCCGGGTCGAAACTCCGCGCCCACCGCTGCACGTTACTCCAGGTGAGGTCACCCGTAGTGGGCATGGCTTCGGCAAGGCCACGTTCGAACGCGAACCACGGAGCATCGTCCAGCAAAGTCGTTGCCGCTGATGCGGCAGCGACATCGCCGCTGCGTCGTTCAAGGAACTCCAAGAGCTTGCCGAGAGCACGGATCGCAGACCGAACGTCTTCCCGGGTTCCGGCAGGTACCGGAACTGCCTCGCCTATGTCGCTCCCGACGACGTCCCATGGCCACGGAACCTCCGCGAGCTCTACGGCGATCACATCGCCGCCGACATCACCGTCCATGCGCATACCTCAGAGCATCCTCGAGAGTCCGCATCTCAGGCTGCGCATAAAAGTCACCAACACCCCTTCCGGGGTTTTGTTTCAGCCACTCGACATACTTCTCTCCTATTGCTGCCCGGAAGTCTCTCACCTCAACTGGCGTTAGGGTCCTCTTGCCGACGGTCAAGTGATAATCCTTCTCGTAAAGTCTTTGGAAGATATTGCGACGATATCTGAAAAGATCGGTCCATCCTTCTTCCCTTGGCATCCTATAACCAATCTTGCGCTCCTCTGGATCTAGTCGATACCATCTATTAATGTTACGGTGTTGCGACTTATCGATGTTGCCGTCCAGTGCGTTCGGAGTGTCCTTCACGTCCTCAAGGTGGAAGATGCCGTCGGACGTCTTGTAAAGCAAATCGGCCTGGTGTACCGGACCGATGTCGATCGTCACGCCGCCACCCAGGTCGATGGGGTGCCTGCCCAGTGTGGCATGGGTCAGCACCTGCGTTCCGGGGGCGAGATCGGCCGTCTCGATCACGTCTCTCGCGCCCATGATCTCTGAATGGCGCTCCATGAATTGTTTGGTATGCGAGGCGTTGTGGAGGTTCGCGAGCAGCTGGCCGAAGCTGTGCGGGTGGAGCTTGCCGCTGTTCATCGCCGTGTCGAGGTCGCGTAGCGCCGTTGCCACCTGGGACGAGGTCGGCCTGCCCGGCGTATCCGCCTGGTCGATGAGCCCCTCGATGTGCATCCGCAGGTTGGCGCGCTTCGGGGGGCCCAGGAGGCGCAGCGCCCCTTCTTTGGTGAGGCCCATGTGCTCCAAGGCCTCCACCGTCCTCGGGTCCGGTGCAGGCGCCTGGTGGCCTCCACGCTCGCCTGGATAGACAGATGGGTCAGTTCCTGACGTCTTGTGGGGAGGCGTGGTACCGCTGTCCGACGTTGGTTCGCCACCGGACGTCGGCTGGCCCTCCTGGCCGGGCGTCTCTCCCGATGACGGAGACTTCCCGTGTGTGGGTGGGGGGTCTTGGGGGCTGGAGGGTGGGGGTTTGTCGGGGCCGGGTGGGGTGTGGGTGTTGTTTAGTTCTTGGGGGGTTCTTGGGGGGCCGGCTAGGGCTGGTTCTCTTGGGAGTTGGGGGTCTGTTAGGTGGGGTGGTTTTACTTCGGCGGGGCCCTTGCCTGGGATTTCGAAGTCGCCTGCGCCTGGGCGGCCTATCGTGGGGGGTTTTGTCGGGTCTTCTAGGCGGGGGAGGTCTGCGTCTAGTTTTACGGGGGCCGCTTCGGCGCTGCGTAGGCCGCGGAGGAGGTTGGCGGCCTTCGTACCGCCCATGGTGACGGTCGTTAGAGGGTCGAAGAAGCGGGCGCCTTTGAGGGCCATTTGGGCGCCTCGGCCGGCGAAGGTGGTGGCCTTGGGGCCTGTTTTCTTGAGGGTGGCCAGCATCAGGATGTTGCCGACCACCTGGCCGCTGGCGCGGGCCGGGTCGCGGCGCCACTCGTCCCAGGCGGTGAGGCCCTTGAACTGGGAGACGTGGGAGTCCCAGACCATCTTGCGGACGGACGGAATCATCAGCAGGGTCTGCGCGCCCGGGAAGCTGACGATGAAGGACGTGGCGGCCCATTTGCCGAGGCCGGTCCAGGATTCCTTGAAGGCCTTGCCGCCTTGGAGGCCCACGAGGGACGAGAAGCCGCCCCAGGTGACGTCCCAGATTCCCTTGCCGAAGCGGCCCGCGCCGTTCCAGGCGTCGTAGTACCAGGGGAGGTCGGCCTTTTCGGGGGTGCCCCAGGGCGGGATCGTGGACGCCGGTGGGGTGTCGGTGCAGATGGGGGCGGGGGCGTGGCCGCCGTAGGCGGCGTAGATCTTGGCGGCGCAGCGTTCCTCGGCGGCGAGAAGGGCTTCGGCCTGGCCGCGGACGGCGGATTCGAGCCGGTTGTTCTCCTTCACCATGTCGTCGTCCTTGAGCCATTCCGTGCCCATGGGGTCGGCCTTGGCGAGGAAGGCGTTGGCTTCGGTGAGGAGGGTCTGGAGGCGGCTCTTGATGGGGGCGATCTCGGCGGCGTAGGTGTCGAGGGCCTGCGCTACCTGCCAGAGCTGCCAGCCGAATCTGGCGGTCTCGGTCTGGACGGGTTTGGCGGCGGTGCGGAGCAGGTCGCCTTCGGGGGCGTGGTAGACGCCCTCGTTGAGGCCGGTGGACCAGCGGTCGTTGACGTTCTCGCCGACGGTGCGGATGCCGTTGGCGGCGGCGCGGAGGCGGCCGACCTCGTGCTGGACTCCGGCGGGGTCGAGGGCCCCGGCCATCAGCTCGATGCCGTTCGCGTTGATCATTTGTGCGGCCGCCTCAGGTCGGCGGGGGTGGGGGCGCGGCCGGCGTTGCGCTGGGCGTTCTCGGCCATCTCCTCGTCGCCGGTCAGGTAGGCGTGCGTGGCGAGGGTGGCGCCGCGGATGCAGTTGGACGTGCGCTTGGCGGCGAACGCGAGGGTGTACTGGTGGTGCTCGCCGAAGCCGGCGAGGGCCGCCTTGATCCGGTCGCTGCCGGACGCGTACCCGGCGCTGTACATGGCGTCGCCGTAGGTCTCGGCGTGGCCCTTGAGCGGTTCGATCGCCGCGATGGTCCGGGCCAGCGCGCTGCGCACCCCCGCGACATGGATGTTCCAGCCCTCAATCGCCATCGGCACTCCCCCGGGTTCTGACAGCGTCGCAGGAGAGAGTAAAGGCGGCTATGGAGAGATGAAAGGCCTATTTTGACAGTTGTCGCACTTTTGGACGCCCCGATCAGCGGAACCTGCCGGGACGGAAGTTGTCCGGTGGGGGCTCGGGTCCGGCGGGTCCGCCGCGGGCCTCCTGTTCGGCCAGTTCGGTGAGGAGGGCGAGGTCGGCGTTCATCGCCTCGGTCTCCGCGGTGATGCTGTCCACGGTGTCGAAGTCCGGGTCGTCCGAGATGTCGTCCGGGGGCTCTACCTGTTGGAACTTCATGGGCGCATGGTCGCAGGACGGGCGGGGACGGAAAAGGGCCGACCGGTGATTCGGTCGGCCCTTTTTCGAGTGGTTAGTCCGCTGTTGGGGCGAGTGCCCGGATCGCTTCGGCGACGTCCAGGCCGCCGCCCGGGACGATCGCGAGGACGGGCGTCGTGAGGCCGTTGTCCACGTACTCGCGGATCCGCGCGCGGCAGGCGGCCGGGGACCCGTGGACGATCAGGTCGTCCACGACCTCGTCCGGGATGACCTCCAGGGCCTTCTTGCGGTCGCCCGCGGCCCACGCCTCGTTCATCGGGCGGAGCGCCTCGCCGCGTCCGAGCCACTCGTGGAAGGCGCGGTAGACGGGGACGGTCATGTACGCGGCGATCATCCAGCGGCCGATCGCGCGGGCCTCGTCGGCGTTCTCGGTGGGGCAGACGAACAGCCGGGCGATCAGCTCGGGGTCGTCGCCGAGCTCGCCGCGGACGGTGCGGACGTCCTTGGGCGCCAGCCAGTTGGTGATCGCGCCGTCGGCCTCGCGGGCGGCCAGGCGGAGCATGCCGGGGCGCAGGGCGGCGAGGACGATCGGGGGCGGGGTCGCGGGCGTGTTCTCCAGCTTGAAGCCCTTGACGGAGAAGGTCGCGTAGTCCTCCTTGACCTTCTCGCCGGCGAGCGCCTTGCGGAGGAAGCGCAGGGTGTCGCGGGTGCGCTTGTAGGGCTCCTCGAACGGGATGCCGTTCCAGCGCTGGACGATCGTGTCGGACGAGGTGCCGATGCCGAGGACGAACCGTCCGGGGGCGAGGTCGGCGAGGGTGGCGGCGTGCTGCGCGAGCAGGGCCGGGCCGCGGGTGTAGACGGGCACGATCGCGGGGCCGAGGCGGAGCTCGGGGGCCCACTGGGAGGCGAGGGCGAGCGGGGTGAACGCGTCGGTGCCGTTGGTCTCGGCGGACCAGGCGTCGGTGTAGCCGAGCTCGGACAGGCTCGCGACGATGTCCCGGTGCCCGGCCAGCGGGACGCCGGTGAGCGGGATGGTCAGTCCCCAGCGCGACATGGCGGTCTCCTAGGCGATCGAGGGGCGGATGGTGGAGCCGCCGTCCACGACCAGGGTTTGCCCGGTCATCCAGGACGTGGCGTCGCCGGCGAGGAAGACGACGGCGTTGGCGATGTCCTCGGGCTCGCCGATGCGGCCGAGGGGCATGTACGTGCTGATCTGCTCCTCGTTCTTCTCCCACAGGGCGCGGGCGAGGGCGGTCTTGACGAGGCCGGGGGCGACGCAGTTGACGCGGACCTTCGGGGCCAGCTCCATGGCGAACTGGCGGCTGAGGTGGATGACGGCGGCCTTGGTGGCGTTGTAGTAGCCGATGCCGTGCTCGGTGACCATGCCGCCGACGGAGGCGATGTTGATGATCGAGCCGCCGCGCTCCTGCATCGCGGCCTTCCAGGCGAGCTGCGTCCACTGGACGACCGCGAACTGGTTGACCTGCACGGTCTTCTCGGCGGCGGCGGGCTCGATGCCGACCATCGGGCCGAAGTAGGGGCTCGTGCCGGCGTTGTTGACCAGGACGTCGAGGCCGCCGAACTCGGTGACGGCCGCGTCGACGGCGGCGGCGGCCTGCTCGGCGTCGCCGACGTGGGCGGCCTTGGCGAGCACGCCCACCTCGGGGTACTCGGCGCGGATCTCCTTGGCGACCTCGTCCAGCGCGTCCTGCTTGCGGGACGACAGGACGACGTTGGCGCCCTCGGCGGCCAGCGCGACGGCGGTCGCCTTTCCGATGCCCCGGGACGCCCCGGTGATCAGGGCGGTCTTCCCCTTCAGTCCTGTCCGCATCCGCACACTCCCTCTCGCGCCAGAATCCGACTCGGTTCACTGTACCCAAGTGACTGACGAGTCAGTTAGGTGCCCCGCCCGCTCCGTGCAGGTCGTCCCCGCGGCCCTCGACGAACCGCCCGAAGGCCTCGGCGGCGGGCGGACGGGTGCGACCGGCGGCGCGGACGAGCCCGATCGTCCGGACGGCGGCGGGTTCGGCCAGCTCGATGTGCCGGACGCCGTGGAACTCCTCGCCCGGGCGCAGGGGCGCCACGACCGCGACGCCGAGCCCGGCCGCGACCAGGCCCCGGACGGTCGAGGTCTCGTCGCCCTCGAACGCGATCTCCGGACGGCTCCCGGCCTGCGTGAACAGGTCCTCGGCCACCGCGCGGAGGCCCGCCCCCTCGCGGAAGGCGACGAACGGCTCGTCCAGGACGTCGCGGACGCGCGCCCGCTTCCGGGTGGCGAGGCGGTGGTCCGCGGGCACGGCGAGCTGGAGCCGCTCGGTGACGAGGGGATGCCAGGTCAGGGACGGGTCGTCCGGGCGGGGGCTCGTGATGGCGAGGTCGGCGCGTCCCTCCAGGACCATCGCGGCGACCCGTTCCGAGCGGTCCTGGCTGAGCCGGAACGTGACGCCGGGGTGGTCGCGCCGGTAGCGGCGGATCAGGTCGGGGACGAAGGAGGGGCCCTGGGTGTGCAGGAACGCCAGCGACACCTCGCCCCGTTCGGGGTCGGCGGCCTCGGCGAGGGCGCGCCGCGCCGCCTCCTCCCCGGCGACGAGGCGCCGGGCGTGCTCGGCGAACAGCTCGCCGTAGCGGGTCAGGACGACGCCGCGGCCCGCGCGGTCGAACAGCGGGACGTCCAGCTCGCGTTCCAGGCGGGCCAGCGCGCGGGACAGGCCCGGCTGGGAGATCCGCAGATCCGCTGCGGCGTTCGTCACATGCCCCTGGTCGGCCACGGCCAGGAACCACCGCACCGTCACGAGATCCATGCGTTCATGATGCTCGCGCATCGGTTGGCGAGCAATCCGTCATTGGACGCATCGGTTCACGCGTTGAACGCTGGAGGCCATGACCCTCGCACCGTCCCTGGAGGTCCCCGCACGGCACCGGCTCGGCTCCCCTGGCCTGCGCCGCGTCAACCTCGCCCTGTTCGCGGCCGGGCTCACCACGTTCATGTCGCTGTACTGCACTCAGGCGCTGCTGCCCGAGCTGTCCGACGGCTTCGGCGTCTCGCCGGCGCGCGCGAGCCTGCTCGTCTCGCTCGCGACCGGCGCGGTGGCGCTCGCCGTCATCCCGGTCAGCTCGCTGTCCGAGCGGTACGGGCGGACGCGCGTGATGGCCGTGTCGTCCGCCGCGTCCGCGCTGGTCGGGCTGCTGATCCCGGTGTGCTCCACCTTCGCGCAGCTCGCCGCAGTGCGGACCGTGCAGGGGCTCGCGCTCGCCGGGGTGCCCGCGGTCGCGATGGCCTACCTCGCCGAGGAGGTGGACGGCGCGCACCTCGGCGGCGCCATGGGCCGGTACGTCGCCGGGACGGGCATCGGCGGCGTGCTCGGACGGCTCGTCCCGGGCATCGTCACCGACTTCGCCGGATGGCGGTGGGCGCTCGCCGTGACGGGGCTGCTGGCGCTGGCGTTCACGGTCGCGTTCTGGCTGCTGCTGCCGCCGTCGCGGTTCTTCCGCCCGTCCCGGGTCGGCTACCGGCCGCTGCTCGCGCACCTGGCGGACCCCGGCCTGCGCCGCCTCTACCTGGTCGCGTTCACGGTGATGGCGGGGTTCGTCACCGTCTACAACTTCCTCACCTACCGGCTGCTGGACGCGCCGTTCCACCTGCCGCAGGCGGTGGTCGGCCTGATCGCCGTCATGAACGTCGCGGGCTCGGCGGCGTCGGCCCGCGCGGGCGTCCTGGCCGACCGGTCGGGGCGCCGGAGGGTGCTCGCCGGGGCGCTGCTGCTCGCCGCGGCCGGGCTGCTGCTGACGCTGCCGCCCGTCCTGCCGCTGGTCGCGCTCGGCCTGCTGGTCTTCACGGTCGGGTTCTTCGCGGCGCACGCGGTGGCGAGCGGCTGGGTCGGACGGCGCGCCTCGTCCGCGCGGGCCCAGGCCTCCGCCCTCTACCTGTGCGCCTACTACCTCGGCAGCAGTGTCGGCGGGACCGCGGGCGGCGTCGCCTTCGAGCACGGGCACTGGGACGGGACGGGCTTCTACGTGCTGGCCCTCCTCGCCGCGGGCCTCGCCGCCGCGGCGGGGATGCCCGGCCCTGTCTTGAGCGGGCGCTTGGTTGGTAGGCTGCGCCGGTAGACGAGAGCCCCGCAGGCAGGAGTTGAGGCCGCGTGTCCACGACCAAGCAGCGCCGACCGGCGATCGAGGGCTGGTTCACCACCGCGGACGGGGAGGTGCGGCTGCTCGGCACGCGCTGCGCGTCCTGCGGCACGCCCTACTTCCCGCGCAACGAGCTGGCCTGCCGCAACCCGCGGTGCGACGGTCCCAAGGACGGCTCGGAGCTGGAGGACCACGCCCTGTCCGGCCGCGGCCGCGTCTGGTCGTACGCCGACTCCCGCTACAAACCGCCGCCGCCGTACATCTCGCCCGACCCGTTCCGCCCCTACACGGTCGCGGCCGTCGAGCTGGAGACGGAGCGGATGGTCGTCCTCGGCCAGGTGGCGCCGGGCCACACCGTCGACGACCTCGCCGTCGGCATGGAGGTCGAGCTCACCGAAGGCACCCTCTACGAGGACGACGAGGCCGAGTACACCATCTGGATGTGGAGGCCCGTCAGTGCTTGAGAGCGGGCGCGCGGCGGCTGGACTGAGGAGCGCGCGCAGCGACGAAGGAGCGAGCACGCGACGAGGGAAGCCGTCGCGTGAGGCGACCGCTCTCCGCCGAGCGGAGGCGAGGCAATGAGCAAGCCGATCGCTGTGCTCGGGGCGGGGATGCATCCCTGGGGGAAGTGGGGGCGCAACTTCGTCGAGTACGGGTTGGCGGCGGCGCGGGCCGCATTGGCGGACGCCGGGCTCACGTGGCCGGACGTCCAGTACGTGGCGGGCGCCGACACGATCCGCAACGGGTATCCGGGGTTCATCGCGGGCGCGACGTTCGCGCAGGCGCTCGGCTGGTCGGGGGCGCGGGTGTCGAGCTGCTACGCGGCCTGCGCGTCCGGCGCGCAGGCGATCAACGCGGCGCGCGCGCAGATCCTCGCGGGGCTCTGCGACGTCGCGCTGGTCGTGGGCGCCGACGCCGCGCCGAAGGGATTCTTCAAGCCCGTCGGCGGCGACCGCCCGGACGATCCGGACTGGCTGCGGTTCCGGCTGCTCGGCGCGACCAACCCGATCTACTTCGCGCTGTACGCGCGGCGCCGGATGGCGGTGCACGGCGCGACGCTGGACGACTTCGCGGCCGTCAAGGTGAAGAACGCGCGGCACGGGCTCGGCAACCCGAACGCCCGGTACCGCAAGGAGGTGACCTTGGAGGACGTCCGCGAGTCCGCCGTGGTCGCCGATCCGCTGCGGCTGCTGGACATCTGCGCGACGAGCGACGGCGGCGCCGCGCTGGTGCTGTCGTCCATGGAGTTCGCGCGGCGGCACGGCGTGGCCGAGCCGGTGCGCATTCCGGCGCTGTCCACGGTGACGCCGACGTTCCCGAAGACCGTGCTGGACCTGCCCGACTTCGCGACCGATTCGGCCCTGGTCGTGGACGAGCCCGACCGTCCGTTCCGTTCGGCCATCGCGCACGCCGCGTACGAGGAGGCGGGGATCGGCCCGGACGAGCTGTCGCTGGCCGAGGTGTACGACCTGTCCACGGCCTTGGAGCTCGACTGGTACGAGGACATCGGGCTGTGCGAGCCCGGCGGCGCCGAGGAGCTGCTCCGGTCGGGCGCGACCGCGCTCGGCGGGCGGATCCCGGTCAATCCGAGCGGCGGGCTCGCGAGCTTCGGCGAGGCGATCCCGGCGCAGGCGATCGCGCAGGTGTGCGAGCTGACCTGGCAGCTGCGCGGTCAGGCGGAGGGCCGCCAGGTGGACGGGGCGCGCGCGGGCATCGCCGTCAACCAGGGGCTGTTCGGGCACGGCTCGGCGGTGATCGCCGTCCGGTAGGCCCTACTGGACGCTGAAGCCGTCGCAGGCCATGTAGTAGGCGTCGCCGTTGGGGTGGACGTGCAGCCACACGACCGTCCAGTCGCCCTTGGCGAGGTCGAGCGGGGGGTTGTTCGAGTCCCATCTGAAGTCGGCGGGGTACTTGAGTTCCAGGTACCCGTCGTCGGACGGGATCTCCTTCGGCTTGCTCGTGACGGCCGCACCCGCGCCGGAGCTGCCCACCATCGAGCCGGGCGCGCGGACCTGCGCCGTCATGTAGTACCCGGGCTTCCGTGTGTACTTGAAGCGGATGGCCAGGTCGGCGGTCCTGCCGGTGACGGGCGTCCGCGGCGCCGAGTACTGGAGGTCTCCGGCCAGGGCGTCGTCCTCGGGACGGACGGCGGGCTGGCAGGCGGAGGCCTCCTTCTTCCACGCCATCAGGTTGAAGTCGTCGCTCGGCTGCTTGATCAGGATGTCGTTGCGCGGGACGCCGCCGGTACCGGTGCCGGTGCCGCCGGTCGCGCGCGGCGAGGTGCCTCCGGCGACCGTCGAAGGGCTCGAACCGGTGCCGCCGTTCGACGTCGTCCCGGCGGTCGGCCTCCCGCCGGTGCCGCCTTCGCCGCCGTCGCCGTCGAAGGCGTAGCGCGCACCGACCGCGGCGGCGAGCACGACCGCGACCATGCCGGCCGCGGCGGCGATCACCGCGGTCCGCCGTCGGCCCGTCCCGTCGCCGGCCATGGTGATCGACCCGCCGGACGTCCGCGTGCGCTCGGCCGGGACGAGCCCGAACGCGACGGCGTCGGCGACGCTGGCGGGCGGCGGGCCGGCCGTGCTCGTGATCGACCGGTAGACGGGGTCGGCGGGGAGCGGCCCGGTGACGGCGATGCGCTGGAGGAGGGCCTCGGGGGTCGGGCGCTCCGCCGGGTCCTTGGCCGCCATCAGCCGGACGAGCTCGGCCACGCGCGGGTCGGCGCCCGCCACGTCGATGTCGCCGCTGAGCGTCCGGTGGATGACCGCCTCGATCCGGCCGGAGCCGAACGGCGGGCGGCCCGTCGCGGCGTAGGCGATCGTCCCGGCCAGCGAGAACATGTCGGACGCGGGGACCGGCGCCTGCTCCCGGACGACCTCGGGGGCGACATAGCCGGGCGTCCCGTTCCACGCGCCGGTCTGGGTGATCTGCGTCTGCCCGTCGCCGCGGGCGATGCCGAAGTCGATGAGCCGCGGCCCGTTGGGGGCGAGGATGACGTTGCCCGGCTTGAGGTCGCGGTGCTGGACGCCTTGGCGGTGGATCCCCAGGAGACCGAGCGCGAGCGTCGCGAGAAGCCGCAGGCACGTGTCGGGCGGCAGGGGGCCGTGCTGCGCCACGGCCTGCCGGAGGGTCGGCCCGGGAACGTACTCGGTGGCGAGCCAGTAGGGGCGCGCGTCGAGCCCGGCGCCGACCATCGCCGCGGCGAAAGGGCTGCGGACCCGTTCGACGGTCAGGACCTCGCGCCGGAAGCGGGCCAGGGCCTGCGGATCCTCGAAATCCTCGCGGATCACCTTGAGGGCGACGTGCCGCCCGCCGCCGCTGAGGCCGAGGTACACCTGCCCCATGCCGCCCGCGCCGAGCCGCGCGATGACCGGATAGCCGCCGATCTGGGAAGGGTCCTCAGGACGCAAGGGCTCCATAATCACCGTCCCGGCCGTGCGCGCATGTCCAGAATGATCCCATCCCGCGCCCGCCGCCGGAGCCGGATCGCGAGCCGCAACCGGCCATGAAGGCGGACGGCGGACGGCCGGGTCAGGCGGACTTGCGGGAATTTCGGGCTACGTGGAGGGCCCAGGCGACCAGGGGGGCCTGGAGCGGCAGGCGGGCGTAGGCGGCGGTGCGCAGCGGGAGGGGGCGGTTCCGCCAGTCGTAGGCCATCTGGACGTTGGCCGGGAAGACGGCCAGGAAGAGGCCCGCGGTGGCGAGGGCGCCGAGCCGGCGGGTGCGCGGGTACGCGACGGCGGCGGCGCAGGCGAGTTCGGCGACGCCGCTGGCGTAGGTCCAGGTCCGCGCGCTGCCGGGCAGCTGCTTGGGAACGATCGTGTCGAACGGCTTCGGGACGGCGAAGTGGAGCGTCCCCATGCCCGCCAGGACGGTGACGAGGTTCCGGGTCGCACGAGACGAGTCGGTCATGGCGGAAGTGTGGCAGAACCAGGCGATCATGCCCGGAGGAGGGCCCCTCATCGCCACTGTGACGGAAGTCATAGCGCGGCCCGGTGTGACTTCCGGGGTGAGGGCACGTGTCGGAGGTCACCGCCTCGATGGGCGTGCGGTCGGCTGGAGAGAGCTACTTTTGTACTGACCGGTCAGTGCAAAGATTCTCGAAGGACCGCGAATGACGTCCGACCACGACGATCTCTCACCGACCATCGAGACTCCGGGGGCGGCCGCCGCGGCCGGGGGGACCGACGCGACCGCCTCCGGACCCGACCCGGAGGGCTCCGGGGCAGGCGGGGGCCGTCCCGGAGCCCAGGGTCCGTCCACCGGACAGGCCCGCGGGCTCGCCGTCCGGACGCGGGGGCTCTCCCTGCGCGGCGCGCGGGGATGGGTCTTCCACGGTGTGGACCTGGACGTCCCGGCGGGCGGGCTGGCCGCCGTGAGCGGCATCGCGGGATCCGGCCGCACCGCCCTGCTCCTGACGCTCGGCGGCCGCATGAGGCCGACCGAAGGGTCCGGAACCGTGGGCGGGCTGCGGCTCGACAAGGATCCGCGGGCCGTCCAGCGCGTCGCCGCCCTGGGGCTCGTCCCCGGGGTGAACGAGCTGGACCCGGCGCTGACCGTCCGGGAGCACGTGGACGAGGCGCTCGCCCTGCACGAGGGCGTCCTCGGTCGGTTCCGCGGACGGGACGCCCGGGTGCGGCACGCGCTCGAACGCGTGGGTCTCGACGTCGATCCCGGGGCCCGCGCGGACGAGCTCGCCCCGGACGAGGCGCGGCTGCTCGGCGCCGCGCTCGCCCTCGTCGGGTCGTCGTCCCGGAGGCTGCTCGCCGGGCCGGTCGCCGAGCCGGGCCTGCTGCTGCTCGACGACGTGGACGAGGGGCTCCCCGCCGACCGGCAGCACGCGCTGTGGCAGCGGCTCCGCGCGATCGCGGCGTCCGGCGTCACGGTGGTCGCCGCCTGCCACGACCCGGCGCCCGCCGAAGGGCTCGCGATCCCCGTCCCCCTTTCCCACGACCCCTCCCTCTGATGAGGAGATCCCCCCGATGCGACTTCCCGCGCTGACGCCGGGCGTCCTGGAACTGCGCCGTTTCTCGCGCAATCGCCTGACCCGCATCGCACTCGCCGGACTCGTGCTGCTCCCGCTGCTGTACGCGGGCCTCTACCTGTGGTCGTTCTGGGACCCCTACGCCCGGCTCAAGCACGTGCCCGTGGCGCTCGTGGTCGAGGACCAGCCCGCCAAGGCGAACGGCAAGACCGTCCACGCCGGAGCCGATCTCGCGGACGAGCTGGAGAAGCGCCAGGTCTTCGACTGGAAGAAGGTGTCCGCGGGCAAGGCGGCGGAGGGCGTCCGGTCGGGGCGCTACTACATGTCGCTGACGATCCCGTCCGACTTCAGCGCGCGCATCGCGTCGCCGTCCGGCAACGGTACGCCGACCCCCGCCGGGCTGCGGCTCCAGATGAACGACGCGAACAACTACGTGGTCGGAACGCTCGCGCAGGCGGCCTTCAAGGAGATCAGCGCGGCGGCGGGCACCGAGGCGGTGCACGGCTACCTCGACCAGATCTTCCTGTCGTTCGGGACGCTGCACGGCAAGCTGGACGAGGCCGCGGGCGGCGCCGGGAAGCTCGCGAAGGGTTCCGGGCAGGCACAGGACGGCGCGGGCGAGCTGGCCAAGGGCGCGGGAACGGCCCAGGCCGGCGCCGGGAAGCTGAAGGGCGGGATCGACGAGGCCCGGGCGGGGAGCGGACAGCTCACCTCGGGGCTGGACGACCTGCGCACGGGGACCGCGCAGGTCGCGGCGGGCATGCAGCGGCTGACGTCGACCGTGGACCGGGCCGGGGACACGCTCGTCCCGCTGCTGCGCGAGAACGCCCCCGAGATCCGCCAGGCGGCGCTGCTCGTCGCGCGCGGCGCGGACGCCCTCGCCGACGGGGCCGGGACCCTGCCCGCGCGGACGGGCGCCGCGGTCCGCCGGGCGGAGACGGCCCGGGCGGAGCTGACCGCTTACCTCGCCGCGCACCCGGAGGTCCCGCCGGACGTGCGCCGCGACCTCACGCGGTCCGCCGACCAGGTGGTCGCCGTCGCCCGGCAGGTGGACGGCTACATCCGCGGCCACACCGGCGAGCTGCGCAAGGTCGCGGCCGACGCGCGGACCGTCGAGGCCGCCGCCCGGAAGATCGCCGCCGAGGCGCCGGGGCTCGCGGGCAAGGTCGACCGGGCCCGCCGGGACGTGGACCGCCTCAACGCGGGCACGCGGCAGATCAACGCGGGGACCGGGAAGCTGCTGTCCGGATCGTCCCAGCTCACGTCAGGGCTGGGGACGCTGTCGGGCGGCGCGGGCGAGCTGGCGGGCGGCCTCGGACGGCTGTCGGGCGGCGCGGTGACGCTGGAGACGGCCCTCGGCCAGATCGCCGGCGGGAACCGCAAGCTCGCGAGCGGCCTCGCCGAAGGCGCCGAGCAGGTGCCGTCCTACAGCGGCAAGGAGCGGGCGGCGCGGGACGACATGATGAGCGACCCGGTGCGGCTGTCGAGCACGACCGAGAACAAGGCGCCGAACTACGGCACCGGCTTCGCGCCGTTCTTCGTCCCGCTGTCGCTGTGGGTCGGCGGCATGATCATTTACATGCTGCTGCGGCCGCTGAACCCGCGCGCGCTGGCGGGCACCGCGCCCGCGTGGCGCGTCGCCCTCGCGGGCTGGCTGCCGGCCGCGGCGATCGGCGCCGCGCAGGCCCTCGTCGTGCTCGCCGTGCTGCGCCTCGCGCTCGGGCTGCACGCCGAGCACTGGGCCGGGCTCGCCGGGTTCCTCGCGTTCGCGTCCGCGGCGTTCCTCGCCGTGATCCAGTGGGTGAACGCGCGGTTCGGCCCGGTCGGGCGGATCATCGCGCTGGCGCTGCTGATGCTCCAGCTCACCTCGGCGGCGGGCACATACCCGATCGAGACGAGCCCGCGGTTCTTCCAGGCGATCCGCCCGTACCTGCCGATGCCGTGGGTGGTGGACGCCGTCCGGCACCTGATCGGCGGCGGCGACATGGCGGCGGTGTGGCAGGGTTGTGCGGTGCTGGCGGCGTTCCTCGCGGGTGGGCTCGCGCTCACCGCGCTCGCCGTCCGGCACAACCGGGTGTGGACGATGGCGCGGCTGCGCCCGGCGCTGACACTCTGAGCACCGGACGACGGACGAGGCGGGGCGAGACGTGGGCCGGAACGCGACCCGGGAGAAGGTGTTCGCCGCGGCGATCGAGCTGATCGCCGAGAGCGGGCTCGCCGCGACCACCGTCGACCAGATCGCCGAGCGGGCCGGCGTCGCCAAGGGCACCGTCTTCTACAACTTCGGCAGCAAGGCGGGCCTGTTCTCGGCGCTGCTGGAGTACGGCGTCGACCGGCTCGCCGCCGCGCTGCGGGACGCGGCGTCCGGCCGCGCGCCGCTGGACGCGCTGGAGGCCGTCGTCGGCGCCGAGCTCGCCTTCATCGGCGAGCACGAGTCGTTCGCCCGGCTGCTGATCGCCGAGACCTGGCGCTCGGGCGGCGACTGGCAGCGCGCCGCGCGGCTGATCCGGGAACGCGCCATCGGCGTGGTCGCGGACGTGCTCCGGGACGCCGTCGCCGCCGGCGACCTGCGCGCCGACCTCGACACGGGCACCGCGGCCTCCGCCGTCTTCGGGATGGTGCTGACCGTCGCCCTCGACTGGCGGACCCTCCAGCCGGGGCGGTCGCTCGGCGACGTCCACGCGACGCTGATGGACCTGCTGCGCGGCCGCCTCACCGGCCCCTGAGCCGGGCCCCGGACGCCGGGGGCGGCCGCGCGGGCCGGGGTCAGCGCAGGCCGCGGATCTGCTCGATGATCTCGGGCATCGCGGCGTTCTGGCCGCGGGTCCACTCCAGGAGGAAGGCGACCTGCTCGTCGGTGCAGCCGTCCAGGCGCTCGTGGAAGCCGCGCGCGATCGGCTCGAAGTACCGGGCGAAGCGGGCGACGGCCTCCGGGACGAGCTCGACGATGACGCGCCGCCGGTCGTCGGGGTCGCGGGTGCGCTTGACGTATCCCGCCTTCTCCAGCCGGTCGATCACGGCGGTGATGGCGCCGCCGGTCGTGATGCCCATGAGCTGCGCGAGCCGCCCGGGGGTCTGCGGGCCGTCCAGCACGAGCGCGTTGACGCACTGCGCGTCGGTGACGTTCATGCCCGCCTTGCTCGCGGTGGCGTGGTGCAGCAGCACCGTGAACATCGTGCCGCGCTGCAACGCCATCCGGAGCTCGGCCGCCATCCGCTCGCGCTCAGGGGTCGACACGCCCCACCGTCCTTCCATTTATCTCATATATAGAGAGACTCATATAAAGAGCGACTCCCGGAGGAGTCTAGTCGCCTCCCGCCAGGTCGTACCAGGCCACGATGGCGCCTCACCGTGACGCACGAGACACCGTCCGGCGATCCGACCCCTCATCGGACGCCCGTAACATGGGTTTCGTTAGGACCACTAACAAGCGGTCCGCTCCGGCCCCGGGTCTCACGAAGACCCGGGGCCCTCCAAACGCCCTGTTTTCGGGACCGCTCACGCGAACGCCGCCGCCCGGCCTCGCGAGGCGTCCGGCGGCGGCGGTCAGGCAGCGGGCGGTCAGGCGGAGTCCGACTCCTCGGCCACCTGCTTGGCCCAGCGGTAGTCGGCCTTGCCGGCCGGCGAGCGCTTCATCTCCTCGACGAAGGCGTAGACGCGCGGCACCTTGTAGCCCGACAGCTCCTTGCGGCAGTGGGCGTCGAGGTCCTCGGGCAGCGGCGGGCGGGAGCCCGACGGCTGGACGACGGCGGCGACGCGGTTGCCCCAGCGCTCGTCCGGGATGCCGGTGACGACGGCGTCGTACACCTCCGGATGCCCCTTGAGGACGGCCTCGACCTCCTCCGGGAACACCTTCTCGCCGCCGGTGTTGATGGCCTGCGAGCCCCGGCCGAACACGGCGATCGTCCCGTCCTCCTCCACGGTGGCGATGTCGCCGGTGAGCAGCCATCGGCGCCCGTCCACCTCGGGGAACGTCCTCGCGGTCTTCTCCGGGTCGTTGTAGTAGCCGTGCGCGATGTACCCGGTGCGCGCCACCTGGCCGATTACGCCGGAACCGGGCTTGACCGGCTGGAGCGCGTCGTCCAGGACGGTGACGTTCTCCACGTCCGGCGCGAAGCGCAGCCCCTTCTCCGGTGACGACCCGGCGACCGCCTCGGCTGTGGAGCCCGACTCGGTCGACCCGAACCGGTCCATGACGACGCTGTTCGGCAGCAGCGCCTGGATGCGGTCGCGGACCGTCCCGCTGAGGATCGCGCCCGTCGAGACGAACGCCAGCAGGGACGAGGTGTCGTAGTCGCCGGCCGCCAGCTCGTCCGCCATCGGGATCGCCATGGCGTCGCCGGTGACGGTCAGCGAGTTGACGCGCTCCCGCTCGATCGTCCGCCACACGTCGGCGGCCTCGAACCGGCGCGTGTAGACGATCGTCGCGCCCATGAACCAGCCGATCCACGTGGCCATCTGCGCGGCGCCGTGCATGAGCGGCGCGATCGGCATCATGACCAGCGGGCCGCCGTTGCGCGCGTTGTCGACGACGTCCTCCGGACGGGTCGGGCGCGGGAACGTCGGGTTCCAGAACGCCAGCAGCATCTGCTCGGTCGTCCACATGACGCCCTTCGGCATCCCGGTCGTCCCGCCCGTGTAGACGATGTAGACGTCGTCGGACGAGCGGGGCGGGAAGCCGCGCGTCCCGGGCGCGTCCCGGACCGCGTCGTCGTAGGCGACGGCCCCGGGGATCGAGGGCGCCCCGCCGACGGCGACCAGGTGCCGCAGGTCCGGCACCTCGGGGACGGTCGCGGCGACCCGGTCCTCGAACTCGACGTCGTAGAGCAGCGCGACGGCGTCGGAGTCCCGGTACAGGTAGCGGAGCTCGGCCTCCACGTACCGGTAGTTGACGTTGATGGGCACGGCCCGGATCTTCAGCGTGGCCAGCAGCGCCGCCGCGTACTCGATCCCGTTGTAGAGCTGGACGGCGACGTGCTCGCCGGGGCGGACGCCCGCCGACTCCAGGTGGTGCGCGAGGCGGTTGGCGTGCTCGTCCAGCTCGGCGTAGGTGAGGCGCCGGTCGCCGCACACGACGGCGACACGGTCCCCGATCGCGTCCGCGACGCCCTCGAACAGGTCGGCGTGGTTGTACTCCATCGGACGTCCCTCCGGGAGTTCAGGGCCGGTCGCTGCCGACGACCCACATCGCGTAGAACTGGGCCCCGCCGCCGTAGGCGTGGCCGAGGGCGCGCCGCGCGCCGTCCACCTGGTGCTCGCCGGCCTGTCCGCGCACCTGGAGCGCCGCCTCGGCGAACCGGATCATCCCGGACGCGCCGATCGGGTTCGACGACAGCACGCCGCCGGACGGGTTCCACGGGATGTCGCCGTCCAGCGCGGTCGCGCCGGCCTCGGTGAGCTTCCATCCCTCGCCCTCGCCGCAGAACCCGAGGTTCTCCAGCCACATCGGCTCGTACCAGGAGAACGGGACGTACACCTCGGCGCAGTCGAGCTCGGCGCGCGGGTCGGTGATCCCGGCCTGCCGGTAGACGTCCGCCGCGCAGTCCTTGCCGGCCTGCGGGCTGACGCTGTCGCGTCCGGCGAACGTGATCGGCTCGGACCGCATCGCGGTGCCGTGCACCCAGGCGGGCCTTCCGGGCGCGGCCTTCGCGGCGTCCTCGGACGCGAGGACCATCGCGCACGCGCCGTCGGACGACGGGCACGTCTCCAGGTAGCGGATCGGCTCCCACAGCATCGGCGTGGACTCGACCATCTCGCGCGAGATGCCGGGGATCTTCAGGTGCGCGTACGGGTTCTTCAGCGCGTTCTGCCGGTCCTTCACCGCGACGAGCTGGCCGATGTGGTCGGGCGCGCCGGACCGCCGCATGTAGGCGCGGATGTGCGGCGCGAAGTAGCCGCCCGCGCCCACCACCAGCGATGTCGTGAACGGCGAGTTCACGGTCAGCGCCCACGTCGCGTTCGACTCCGACTGCTTCTCCCACGCCACCGTGAGGACGCGGTCGTGCACGCCCGACTGGACGAGGCTCGCCGCGACGATCGCGGTCGAGCCGCCGACCGACCCGGCGGTGTGCACCCGGACGAGCGGCTTGCCCGCGGCGCCGAGCGCGTCCGCGAGGTACGCCTCCGGCATGATCACGCCCTCGAACAGGTCGGGCGCCTTGCCGACCACGACGGCGTCGATGTCCTTCCAGGTGAGCCCGGCGTCGTCGAGGGCCCGCCGGGCCGCCTCGCGCAGCAGCCCGGCGATCGACACGTCCAGCCTTTTGGTCTTGTACGCCGTCTGCCCGACGCCGATGACCGCGCAGGGGTTACCCATGGTTCTCTCCCGACAGCACGCAGACGAGGTTCTGCTGGAGGCACGGACCGGCCGACGCGTGGGCGAGGGCCCGCGACGCCGTCCCGTCCTGGACGCGCGCCGCCGCCTCCCCGATGCGGATCAGCCCCGCCGCCATGAGCGGGTTCGCCGACAGGGGCCCGCCGGACGGGTTGACCGGCACGTCGTCGCCGAGACCGAGGGCCTCGCGCAGGATCAGCTCCTCATGGCTGAACTGCGCGTGCAGCTCGGCCACTTCGATGCCGGTCGCGCCCGCCCGCTCCCCCGCGAGCCGCGTGGACTCCGAGCGGGTCAGGTCCCGGGCGCCCGGCGAGTGCGGTTCGACGCGGTGGTCGATGCCGCGGATCCAGGCGGGCCGCTCGCACAGCTCGCGGGCCTTGTCCCCGGCGGCCAGCACGATCGCCGCCGCGCCGTCGGTGATCGGCGCGATGTCGTGCGGGCGCAGCGGCGCCACGTCGTAGTCGGCGCCCTCCTCCGGGTCCGGGAGGTGCAGCGCGAACGGGTTGTCGCGCCCGGCCGCGCGGGACCGGGCCGCGATCGCGCGGAGGTCGTCCTCCTTCACGCCCGTGCGGTCCATGTAGGCGCGGGCCTGGAGGGCGGCGAGGGACACCTGGTCGACGCCGAGCGGCGCCAGGTAGTACGGGTCGTAGTGCTGCGTCATGATCGTCCGCAGCGTGCCCTGGGACGACTTGCCGAAGCCGTAGACGAGCGCGGTGTCGATCTCGCCGCACTGCATCTTGATCCACGCCTCGTACAGCGCCCACGCGCCGTCCATCTCCACGTGGCTCTCGGAGATCGGCGGCCAGGCGCCCACCGCGTCCAGCGCGGACACGAACGAGAACGGCGCGCCCTGGAGGTAGTCGCACGACCCGGAGCAGGTGAACCCGAACCGCTTCAGGCCCGTCCGCTCCTTGATCTCGGTGATGACGGGCGCGAGGATCTCGACCTCCAGCCGCCCGCCGTCCTCGCCCTCGTGCTCCGTCTGCGCGAAGGCGACCACGGCGATGTCTCTGCTCATTTGCCTCGCTCCGCTCGGCGGCGCGCGGCCGCTCTCCCGCGCGTCACAGGTAGTCCTTGATCGCGTCGAAGGGGACGTCGGGCTCGTCGACGGGCTCGAACCACTTGATGTTGGCCATGCTCTTGGCCCACTCCTCGCGCGGACGCCACGCGGCCTTGACGCGCATGCCCATCCGGACCTCGGCGGCCGGGACGCCCGCGATGAGCGTCAGCATCGTGACCCCGGCGCCGTCCAGCAGGACGTAGCCGGACACGAACGGCACCTCGGGCGCGCGCGGGTCCGGGATGTTGTTGACCGCGAAGGTCGTGACCGTGCCCGTGTCGGGGAGCTCGACCTCCTCGGTGGTCGGCACGCCGTCCTTCGGGCACAGCCCGCGCATCGGGACGATCACCTGCTCGCACACCGGGCAGCGGTGCCCGAGGATCGTCCCCTGCGCGATGCCTTCCAGGAACCGGTCGAGCGCCCGCCCGCCGCGCAGCTCGTACTCCAGCCGCGTCGGCGCGTTGATCATCGTGACCTCGGGCAGGAAGCACTCGATGTCGCCGATAGCGCCGGTGCGCTCCGCCCGCCACTTCGGCCGCACCCGCATCCCGGACTTGAGGGACTTCGGCGGCTTCGCGCCCTCGTCGAACACGCCGAGGTCGAGCGCGTGGAGCAGGGCGGTGTCGGCGCCGTCCGGGCGGATCAGCGCCCAGGCGAACGGACGGTCGAACGGGTGCTCCTTGGCCGGATGCGCCACCCACGACCACGTCGTCACCGTTCCCGTGGGGCCGACCTCGACGTACTCGTCGGTCACGTCGTCGCCCGTGTCGGGGTCGTACTCGGTCGGCGGGAACAGGACCCTCCCGCCGGCCGTGCGGACGCCGACCAGCCTCCCGTCGCGCAGCTCGCTCAGGAACCGGCCGATCACCGGCCCGACCGAGCGCGTGTACCCGCCGGGGAACTCCAGGACGTGGTTCGGATCAGATCGCACTGTCGCGGTCCTTCCAGTACGGGTCGCGCAGCTTGCGTTTGAGGAGCTTGCCGTTGGGCTCGCGCGGCATCGTCTCGATGAAGTCGATCGACTTCGGCCACTTCATCTTCGCGAGGCGCCCCTCCAGCGACGCGAGGATCTCCGCGGCCAGCTCCGGTCCCGGCGCGACGCCCTCGGCGGGCTCCACGACCGCCTTGATCTGCTCGCCCCACTCGTCGTCGGGGATCCCGAACACGGCGACGTCCGCGACCTTCGGATGGAGGGTGATCTCGTTCTCGATCTCGGCGGGATAGATGTTCGCGCCGCCCGAGATGATCATGTCGGACTTGCGGTCGGACAGGAACAGGAAGCCGTCCTCGGTGAGGTAGCCGACGTCCCCGACGGTGAAGAAGCCGCGCAGCCGGTTCTTCTCCGTCTTCTCCCGGTCGCCCTTGTACTCGAACTCCGTCCCGGCCATCTTCATGTAGATCGTGCCGTGCGTCCCGATCGGGACCGGCTCGCCGTCGTCGTCCACGATGAGCAGCTCGGCGATCGGCCACGCCTTGCCGACCGTGCCGGGGTGCGCCCGCCAGTCCTGCGGGCTCGCGATCGTCCCGCCGCCCTCGGTCGCCGCGTAGTACTCCCAGATGCAGTCGCCCCACCAGTCGAGCATCCGCTGCTTGATCGGCACCGGGCACGGCGCCGCCGCGTGGATCGCCCACTTCATCGACGACACGTCGTACTTGGCGCGGACGTCGTCCGGCAGCGCCAGCAGCCGCTTGAAGTGCGTCGGGACCATGTGCGTGTTGCTGACCCCGTGCTCCTGGATGAGCTTGAGGCACTCCTCGGCGTCCCACCGGTCCGTGTAGACGAGCGTGTGCCCCATGTGCAGGGCCGAGCCGCCGAACTGCGTGACGGCCGTGTGGTAGTTCGGCGAGGTGATCAGGTGCGCCTGCTGCTCGCCCCCGGCGGGCCGCCCCGGGGTGATGCCGAACAGGGTCAGCAGGAACGTCATCAGCTCGGCGCTGTCGTCGGGGTCGATCCCGGCGAGCCTGCGCCGCACGCCCTTCGGCCGCCCGGTCGTCCCGGACGTGTAGTGCATGGTCGCGCCGTTGCTGCGGTTCTCGGGCAGCGCGTCCGGCTGACCCTCGACGAGCTCCCCGTACGGACGGAACCCCTCGACCTCACCGAACGCGAACCGGCGCCGCGGGTCGAGGTTCGCCTCCTCCGCCGCCCGCGCGCCCTCCGCGCCGTACCGCTCGTGGACGAAGAACGCCTTGGCCTCGCTGTCGGCGACGATGTACCCGATCTCCGGCCCCGTCAGGTGCCAGTTGACCGGGGTGTAGTACCAGCCCGCCTGCAACGCCGCCAGGTAGAGGACGAGCCCCTCCACGCCGTTCGGGACGAGGCCGCAGATGCCGTCGCCGTCCTCCAGGCCCAGCCCGCGAAGTCCGTGGACGAGCCGGTTGGCGCGGGCCAGGAGGTCGCCCGCGGTGTACTGCGTCCCGTCCGGGTCGACGGCGGCGACCCACTCGGGATCGGCCTGCGCCAACCGCCAGAAGCCCAACGACCCCATCGGATTCCCCTCTGTGATCACAGTGGGCACCGTCACGTGCCGGCGCCCGGCTCCCAAAGTAGATCACGTTCTCGTTTTGTCCGGCAAGCCCTACCGGTAGCGCAGACCCTTCACTAGAATCTGTTCTTGTTTTGTATCTGAGCTGGAGGAACCCATGGCGGAGCGGCTACCGATCAGCACCGAGCACTGCACGGTGGAGCGCGACGGGCACGTCGTCATCGTCACGATGAACCGCCCCGAGGCCCGCAACGCGCTCAGCTCGGCGATGCTCGTCGGCCTCGCCGACGCCTGGGCCTACATGTCCGGCACGCCGGACGTCCGGGTCGGCATCCTCACCGGCGCCGACGGGACCTTCTGCGCGGGCGCCGACCTCAAGGCCATGGGGCAGCGGCCGGACGACCCCGAGCTCCAGGCGCGGATGGCCCGGATCACGAACTTCCACTGGAAGGGCCTGCTCCGCGAGGGCCAGCCGACCAAGCCGCTGATCTGCGCCGTCGAGGGCTACGCCGTCGCGGGCGGCACCGAGCTGCTCGTCGGCACCGACCTGCGCGTCGTCGCCGAGAGCGCCACCCTCGGGCTCTACGAGGCGAAGCGCGGCCTGTTCCCGATGGGCGGCTCCGCCATCCGCCTCCCCCGCCAGATCGGCTACGCCGCCGCCATGGACATCCTGCTCACCGCCCGGTCGGTGACCCCGCAGGAGGCCCTTGCCATGGGCCTGATCAACAAGATCGTCCCGGACGGCACGGCGCTCGCCGCGGCCCGCGAGCTCGCCGACCAGATCGCCGAATGCGGCCCGCTCGCCGTCCAGGCCATCCTCCGCACCTACCGCGAGACCCAGCACCTCGCGGAGGAGGAGGCCCTCAAGATCTCCGACGAGATCGGCTGGCCCGTCATCGGCTCGAAGGACGCCAAGGAGGGCTCGCTCGCCTTCAAGGAGAAGCGGCCCGCCGTCTTCAAGGGCGAGTGACCCCGTCCACGCGACACCCGCGCTCGGTAATGATTATAGTTCGGCTATAACCATTACCGCTTCCCAGGGGTGACGCGTGGAGATCCCTCTCGGCGAGTACGCGGCCGGCGCCGCGGTGGGGACCGACCTGGTCAACACCTCGCCGACCGTCCGCTCGTCCACCGGCGAGGCCCTGACCGGGCCGGACGCCCTCGCCGCGTTCCTCGCCGACCGCGGCGTCCGGCCCGACGCCCTCCCGGAGGGACGGCTCCCGTCCGCCGACGACCTCTTCGAGGTGCAGCTCCTCCGCCGCGAGGTGCGCGGCATCCTGGAGACCGAGACGGCGGACCAGGCCGTCGCGGGCGCGGGCGTCCTGATCCGGCGCGCGGGCCTCGCCCCGGTGCTGCGCCGCGACGGCAGTGGGGACGGTGGCGGGGACGGCGGCTGGCAGTGGCACGTCCCGACCGCGTCCGGCGCGCCGCTCGCCGAGGAGCTGGCCGCGCTCATCGGCGTCGGCCTCCTCGGCGTCGTCCGGACGCTGGGCCACGAGCGCTTCCGCGGCTGCGCCGCGCCGGACTGCCGCGGGGTGTTCGCCGACACCAGCCGCGGCGGGCGCCGCCGCTACTGCACGCAGGGCCTGTGCGGCAACCGCCTCAACGTCGCCAACCACCGCGCCCGGCAGCGGCTAGGGAGCGCGGCCCGATGAGCGACGAGCCCCTGGTTGGCGCGATCCGCCTCCCCGACGGAACGTGGGTCCGGGGGCGCGGCCTGCGCCGTCCCCTGCCGGACGGGCCGCTGCCCGACTTCGGCCTCTACCTCGGCTCCGGTCGCCTCCGCGCCCGCCACGACGCCGAGCTGACCTGGCCGCACGCGTGGCTCGACTGGCCGGACTTCGCCCTGCCCCGCGACCGCGACGCCGCCGTCCGGCACATCCGCGACCTGCACGGCCGTGCCCGCGACGGCGCCGCGGTCGAGGTCGCCTGCGGCGGCGGGGTCGGCCGGACGGGCACCGTCGTCGCCTGCCTCGCCGTCCTGTCCGGCGTGGACCCCGCGGACGCCGTCGCCTGGGCCCGGCGGCACCACCACCCCCGCGCCGTCGAGACGCCGTGGCAGCGCCGCTGGGTGCGCCGCTTCCCGGCCGGGGGGATCAGCGGTTGACGCGGTAGGTCAGGTGCGTGACCAGATCGGTGCCCCACGGCTTCCCGACCGGCTCCAGGTCGACGTCCCCGACGCCCTCGAACAGCCGCTCCCCCGCACCGAGGACGACCGGCGCGACGTGCAGCCGCAGCTCGTCGATCGCCCCGGCCGCCAGGTACTGGTTGACCGTGTGCGCCCCGCCCGCGATGGCGACCGCGGCGTCGCCCGCCGCCTCCCGCGCCTGCGCGAGCGCCGCCTCGATCCCCTCGGTGACGAACGTGAACGTCGTGCCGCCCTTCATCTCCACCGGCTCGCGCTCGTGGTGGGTGAGGACGAACACGGGCGCGTGGTACGGCGGCTCGTCGCCCCACCAGCCGGTCCACTCCAGGTCCCAGTCGCCGCGCGAGGGGCCGAACATGTTGCGGCCCATGATGAAGGCCCCCGCCGCGGTGATGCTCTCCAGCACCTCGGCGTGCGCCTCGGGCTCCTCGGTCATCCACCGGGTCAGGCGCCCGTCCTCGCCCTCGCCGAACGGCTTGTCCAGGCTCTGGTTCGGTCCCGCGGTGAAACCGTCCAGCGACACCGCCATGTCACAGGTGACCTTGCTCATCTCTGCCTCCTCATTTCACTGCCTTCGCGACCGGCGCTCCTCGGCGCCGCTCACCAGGAAGTCGGAGTCCTCGCGCCCGCCTTGACATCCCGTCGCAAGAAATCAGAAAAAACTTCCGCGCGTGCGGCGGGACGCGTCCGAACCTCGCCGGACGGGCCGCCGGCTGAGCCGATCCGCCAGAGGACCGTGGCGTCCGGGCGACGAACGGCCGGTTCCGGTTGACGCGCCGTCCGGCTCTGCGATGATCCGATTCCGCCGTCGGACCACCAGAGGGGACCCCGCCGTGGCGGACCGCACCGGAGACGAACGCGAGCCGATCGACGCCGAGCAGCCCCACGACCTCGTCACCGCCCTGGAGCAGGCGGCGGAGGACGACCCGGAGGCGGCCAGGGACCTCGGGCACCTGCTGCTCCAGACCACGTGGCTGGACGGCGGGTCCGAGGCCGAGGCGTGGCTGCGGCGCGCGACCGCCGCGCGGCCTGCGGACGTCCAGGCCGCCGTCCTGCTCGCGACCCTGCTGTCGCTCCAGTGCCGGCAGATCCGGGAGGCGCCGTGGGGCGGCGGG